>JABBAY010000246.1 GCA_018607725.1 K189A clade bacterium | reverse complement strand
GCCCCCCTTGGCAGGCGATGATCTTGAGCCCCAGCCAATGTTGAGCGGGGTCAAACTCCAATGTCTTGGGGCGGGTTGAGGGATGCCAGGTCGCCAGCAGAAAGTCGGCCTCACGCAAACAAAATGCCGTATAGCGCGACCGCATCAGGGTCTCGGCAGTGGGCGCGGTCGCGGGTGTGAAGATGAAGGCGCCACAGCAGTGTCTGAGTGGACGTTGCTGACCACAGGGGCAGTTCTGGTTCAGTATCAGATTGTCAGTGGGGATCGCCATATCGTCTTAAGACGCGTTGTCAGGCATGGCCGCCGCGCGATCAGCCTGCAGGGTCTGTTCGCCGACGGCAGCGGCAATGCTATTGGGGATCAGGAGCGTCAAGCTGTAGTGGCTAATCTTCCAGGCGCCATCAATTCGAGTAAGCACCCCAGTACCGCGACAACGCCCGAGTCGAGCATTGTCGAGAATTTCATCAAACCAAGCGGTCTGGCCCTGGTCAGCAATGCTGATGTGGCGCTCTAGGGGCTGGTAGGTCCAGCCTTTTCCTTGCTCGAAACTGGCACGGGCATAATCCTTGAATGCTGGCACCGTCCAGCGTTCGCTGGCATCGGTGCCCATAAAGATGCCGTCTTCGCTAAAGCGATTGAAGTAATCATCAAAATCAGCCTTGGCAGCGGCTTGATGAAAACCATCCAACAAGACGCTAAGGCTGTGTTGTTGGTCAGGCGTGGGCTTAGCAGCCTGGGCCAGGTTACTGGTGCAGAAGACGAAAAATAAGAGTGTCCAGCGCATATGAAAGTTCTCATGGCCAACTTATGGGCGAATAGAGTCGGCAGACGGCACCGACCTGTGATAGTTAAGAGACTTGAGTATAACGCCTCAGGCCGGATTAACGTTACGGCGCAGCATGGACTCTTGCGCGACAGTGAGAATGAGTTGTCCATCAGCCGCATAAACCTCACCTTCATTCATACCCCGCGAATCTGCCGCCGCCGTGCTGCGTTGGTCGAACAAAAGCCAGTCGGCTGGGTTGCACGGGCGATGGAACCAGACAGCCTGATCCAGTGAGGTCAATCGATGGCTCTGAAAGGGTAGGCCGTAGGGTAATACCGCATTGAACATCAGGGTGCCATCCGACAGGAACGCGAGCACACACTGGCTGAGTCGAGCGTCGATGTCATTGGGGACGTTAGCTCGCATCCAGGTCTGTAGGCAGGGCGCGCGACCAGCAACGAATTGTGCCGGGTTGAACGACTCACTGGCCCATTCCATGTCCACCCGACCGTCAGTGGTCATGGGAAACTGAAATGGCTTGATGCCAGCAGCTTCTCGCCGCTCGATGAGGGTCGCGGCGGGCAGTACCGCCGGCATTGTCTTCTGATGCTCGTCGCCGGGTTCAAAGACCTTGAATGAGGCGCTCATGTGGAATACTGGCTTTGCTTGCTGGTAGGCGGTGACCGCGCGAGTGGCAAAACCTCGGCCGTCCCGCAGGCGATTGACCTGGTAAATAATGGGCACTCCCGGGATGCCAGGTCGCAAAAAGTATCCATGCAGAGAATTCGCCAGCTTGTTCGGTTCGATGGTGGCGAGCGCCGCGGCCAGGCCCTGACCCAGAAAGTGGCCGCCATAGATACCAACCACCCCATAGGCGTCGGCGCTGCCGATAAAATGATCTGCTGGTTCGCCGGGCTTGAGGGTTAAGACATCGACCAGGCTGGCGGTTTGGGTCGCCATATCAGTAATTCCTACGCGCTTGAAAAGGGGAGTCTTGAGTATTTTGCTTTGCGGCACCAAACTCAAGGTGCCTGCGGCCTTATCAACAGAGTCGATTGCCTGTTGTTAGCGGCGTTGATCCACTTTCGGTGACTGAAAGCGGGCATTGCGAACGATTTTTTGGACAAACCGCAGCTTGTTAATGGCGGGTCTGGACAGAACAAAGGGGTACAGATCGCTATAGCCACTACTTCGATTGATGCTGTTCATGGCGTAGGTCAGGGGTAACCATTGTTCTAATAATTCATCGAATGTGGATGCCCAATAGCTGTCCAGTGGCGCAAACAACTGTTTTGACAGATTGCGGGTAATCACCACGCCTGCTTCGGTGGCTGTCTCCAGGGAGTCGACGATAGTGATGAAGTGTGCCCAGGACTCTGCCCAGTCCTCAAGAGGGTGGGCGCTGGCGTAGGCGCTGATATATTGCGCCGTCCAGCCCGGTTGTGGCCCCTGGTTATAGTGGCGGCTGATGGCCGCATCGTAGTCGACCTGTTCGTCGCCAAATAGTGCTCGAAACTCATTCAGGTCGGGCGAGTTAGCGATCAGCTGTTGCCAGTAGTGATGACCACTTTCATGCCGGAAATGGCCGAGGACTGTGCGGTAAACCTCGTTTAGATCGAGGCGCCGACGTTCTCGCTCAGCGTCGTCGGCTTCGGCGAGGTTGATCGTTATGATCCCTTTTGAGTGGCCGGTAAGAACATGTTTGTTCTCTCTAAAACTGGCTGCTGGGTCTTTCAAGAAGCGAAACCCCAGGCCGCTCTTGGGATGGGTTTTTTTGCTGACAACGGGCAGACCTAGTCGAAGCAGGCTGTACAGGAGTCGGCGTTTGCCTGCTTCAAGTTTGATCCATAAGGGGATATTGGTGGTGACCGTCAGATCGGGCACTATCTCGTTGAGGCTGCAGGAACGGCAATAAGCATCGGGGCTATCTGCTGGGACAAGCCAGTTGCAGGCTTGCCAGGTCGCGGCATTCTGACAGACCCGATAACAGGCGCCCCGTGGATTGTTTGACACAGGGTACAACAATCCATCGGCTTGCCGCTGGAGCGCGACGAGGTTGTGTTCGTCAGACAGGTAGCCGAGGGTGCTGCCGCAGCTCAAGCATTGGTCATTCTCAAAATAGACGGGTTGGCCGCAGAGCTGGCAGTTAAAGGATTTCATGCTTGATGGCGGATCTGCAAAGGTTGCCTATGGTAATCGCAGGACCCGGCCTGATACAAGGGTCTATGCCGCCCCCGAGACGGCTGACTCGACAAAGAGGTGGGTTTAGAACCGCGGGCTTTAGTGCCTGCTGGGCTATCGTTTGCCCTTAGCTTAGCCTTTAGAGCAACCAGCCTAAGGTTGTATCGGCGAGGGTGATGATGACTGCGGCGATAAAGGTCGTGCCCATATCCTCGATTTCAAAGTCCTCCAATATCTGGTCCGTCAGCCACAACAAGAAGGTGTTGATGAGCAGCAGGAACACACCAACGGAAATGATGATAAAGGGAATGGTCAGAATCTTTAATATGGATCCCAGGGTCACGTTGATCAGACCATAGATCACGGCGACCAACAAGGCGGTGCCGTAGCCCGCGACACGGATACCGGGCATCATGCGCGCCAGGGCGAAGATTACGCCGGCCAGTAACATCAAGTGGAGAATGAGTAGCATCGTAGTTATCGTCTTATAAGGGTATTATTGGATTTAATACAGGTTCCATGCCAAGTATGTAAGCCATTGAAAGTAGAGGAAAGTATAGGAAAGTGGCCTTGCTGTCGAGGGGGGTTGGTGTGAATCGCCATCTATTAGGTCATTTTGACCAGCGATTATCAGTATCAGGCCAAGGTGGGTGTTGGTTCAGCCCGCCCCTAAGGCGCTATCCTGCGGCGGCTGGGCAGGCAGAATGTCTTGCAGCGTTCTGCCCAAAGTCGAAATCATAGATCAGTCCATAGTCCTGTCATATCCGTGTGTGATAAAGGCTTGTCGCTAGCAAGTATTTGGCTATGATCGGTGATGAATTTGAGTCATTCTGGAGTACAACCTCATGTCAGAAGTCACCCCGCAGTTAGCCAAGGATCTGGGATTCGACCCCGATGCCTTGCGTGAAAAGTACCGAGTGGAGCGCGACAAACGCTTGCGTGCAGATGGCAGTAATCAATATCAGGAAGTCAAAGGCGACTTCTCTCGCTATATCGATGATCCCTATATAGAACCGGGTTTTACTCGAGAACCCCTTGAAGATGAGATCGACGTGGTGGTGATCGGTGGTGGATTCGGTGGCTTGCTGACCGGTGCGCGGTTACGTGAAGCCGGTATCAGTGATATTCGAATGATCGAAAAGGGCGGTGACTTCGGTGGTACCTGGTACTGGAATCGCTACCCTGGCGCGGCCTGCGATGTAGAGTCCTATATCTATCTGCCTTTGTGCGAGGAGCTGGGCTTTGTGCCCAAAGAAAAATATACTCGCGCACCGGAAATACTGGCTCACAGTAAAGCCATTGGTGAAAAGTACGACCTCTACCGAAATGCCTGCTTTCAAACTGAAGTCACCGGCCTGGACTGGGATGAATCGAGTGCCCGCTGGATTGTCAGTACCAATAGAAACGATAAGATGAAGGCGCGATTTGTGTGCATGTCGAATGGTCCATTAAATCGACCTAAACTGCCCGGCATTGAAGGCATCGATCGCTTTCAGGGACATACCTTTCATACTAGCCGCTGGGACTATGCCTATACCGGTGGGCACCCAGAGGGGGATCTTACTCACCTAAAAGACAAACGAGTTGGGATCATCGGTACCGGCGCCACTGCCGTACAGTGTGTTCCGCACCTGGCGGCGAGTTCGAAAAATCTCACTGTGTTCCAGCGAACGCCATCCTCCATCGATGTTAGAGCCAACACCCCAACAGATCCTGAATGGGCCGCCAGCTTGAAGCCCGGTTGGCAGAAGGAGCGCATGGACAATTTTAATGTCCTGGTGTCCGGCGGTTTTCAGGATAAAGATTTGGTGAACGATGGTTGGACCGAAATCATTCGCAATCTCGCCTCTATGGTCAACTTCAAGTCTGATGTGCCACTCGACTTGGCGGTGCTCGCAGAGAAAATGGAGATCGCGGATTTCCAGAAAATGGAGCAAATCAGAAAGCGGGCAGAGACGATTGTCGCTGACCCAGAAGTCGCAGAGTCGCTGAAGCCCTATTATCGACAATTCTGTAAACGGCCATGTTTCAACGATGAGTATCTCGACAGTTTTAATTTGCCGAATGTCGAGCTGGTTGATACCCGCGGTCAAGGCGTCGATCGCATCACTGAAAAAGGCGTTGTTGCTAATGGTGTTGAGTATGAACTTGATTGTCTGATCTTTGCGACGGGATTTGAGGTGGGCACCGACTATACCCGGCGCGCCGGCTATGATTTGCGGGGGCGCGGCGGTCTGAGTTTAAAAGACAAGTGGGCTGAAGGCATTTCCACGCTGCATGGTTTGCATTCACGAGGGTTTCCCAACTGTTTTATTATCAGTAATGCCCAGTCGGGGTTTACCGTTAACTTCCCCCACGCGATGAATGAGCAGGCCATGCATATTGCTTACATTATGAGTCATTGCCTGGAATCTAACGTTCAAACCGTTGAGGCGTCAGCTGAGGCTGAAGAGAATTGGGTGGCGGAAATTATCAACCATTCGCGGTTTAATCAAAGTTATCAGGAGTCCTGTACGCCTGGCTATTATAACAATGAGGGTAAGCCAAATCCGCTGACGGTTCGCAATGGCAGCTATGGGTCAGGGCCGGTGAAATTTTTTGAAAAACTGGCCGCATGGAGAGCCGAAGGTACCATGGACGGACTGGAATTTAATGGCCCACCACGGCTTGACTAATTGGAATGGCGTTTTTGAAAGCGTCTTCGCCGCAACGGCGAATACGCTTTCAATCTAACCGAGAGGCGTGTTGTCGCTGACAAGTCACTTGTCTAATTGGACCATTTTGTTGATTAGCTCTTCAATACGTGTGCTGTAACCCCACTCGTTATCATACCAGCTAACGATCTTGACTAGTCGCTGGCCGATGACTTGAGTTAGGCCGGCATCGAAGATGCTGGAGTGCGTATTACCAACGATATCGCTTGAGACAATGGGGTCCTGGCAATACTCGAGAATGCCAAACAAGGGCCCCAGAGCGGCTCGTTGCATCGCTGAGTTGATCATTTCAACAGTGACGTCACAATTCAATTCAACGGTCAGGTCCACCACGCTGCCGTCGGCGACGGGCACTCGCATGGCGATGCCATCGAGTTTGCCAGCAAGGTTGGGTAATACAATACCAATGGCTTTTGCGGCCCCCGTTGAAGTGGGCACAATATTAGTCGCAGCATTTCGTGATCGGCGCAGATCGCTAGCATGAGGTGCATCAACCAGGCGTTGGTCAGAGGTGTAAGCGTGAACGGTGGTCATCAGACCGTATTTGATGCCGAAGTGTTCATCCAGTATCTTGGCGATGGGCGCTGCACAGTTGGTGGTGCAGCTGGCATTGCTGATGATTGTTGAGCGCTTCTGCAGGACATGATCATTGACGCCCATCACCAGGGTCTCGGCTAAGGGCTCTTTGGTAGGCACCGTCACGATCACCCGCTTCGCGCCTGCATCCAGGTGCTGTTGCAGTTGCGCGAGCTTGCGAAACTTGCCGCTGCTCTCGATTACAAAATCGATATCCATGGCCGCCCAGGGGAGTTTTGCAGGGTCTTTTTCGCAGAGTACTTTGAATGGATCGCCGTCAATTTCCATGACGTCACCATTGAGCTTGACCTGGCCGGGATACTTGCCGTGAATGCTGTCGTACTTGAAGGCGTAGGCCAGCTGTTCAGGCGTAGCAATATCGTTGATGGCCACCACATCATAGTGGTTGCGTAATTTTGCGATTCGAGTAACGCAGCGACCGATACGGCCGAAGCCGTTGATGGCGATTCGGGGCTTGGGCATAAGGCGAGCTCCTGGTTTGACAAAGAAATGGTATTGAGTAGAGATAAGCGCCTGAAGTTTAACCTGCAAAAATTCAGTGGCGCTTGATGTGCGTCGTCTCTAGTCATCATCCATTGCCCGCTGATCAGGCGCTGTAGGCTTGAAACAATGGGCCCGTCGATATTTTAAAGTTTGGGTGGCCCGCGATCTGCAATGACGGGTCTCCCACTATTTAAAATGACGGGTCTCCCACTATTTAAAATGACGGGTCTCCCACTATTTAAAATGACGGGTCTCCCACCAGGGGAAAAACTCAGGCATGTCCTGGCTG
>JABBAY010000072.1 GCA_018607725.1 K189A clade bacterium | reverse complement strand
TGCAAAGGGAAAGCAGACCCGAGGTCTTGAGTAGCGTTATCGCGAGCCTCGGCGAGAGCAACCTTACGGCAACAGAGGTTGTCCAACTCCAAGCGAAGTCCTCTGCCAGTGAGGCCCTAGTTGTTCGACGCGCCGCTGCAGAAGCAATCAGCAAGCAAGCGGCTCACTTACCTGAAGCCAAGGCAGTCCTTAAAGACCTAATGGTTGAGACAACTGACCAACAAACGCTTCAGTCCATCATGCGCGGTCTATATGGTGGTGATTAGAGTGTAAGCATTTTTAGGGTCGGGGGAAAATATCTAAATAGTTAGGGGCGAAGATTTAAATATTTAGCGTTGCGGTAAAATATACAAAACAATCATTTTTTCCATGTTGCTTAAGGGGCAAGTAGGTAGGAGCAAGTAGGTAGAGTCAACCATTAAGGACTGGTTCAACTTGAATTTTTTCCCATACCACGACCTAAGGGATCAGCGAATTCGACAGCACAAACCCAACCTGGCGCACAATGAGCGGTAAGCCATTTGTAAATTTTACCCCGACCCCATTTATTCAGCGTCACTCACCTACCGGTACAGCCCTCTTCGAGATAGCTTACCCGGCGCGACTTTTGCGCAAATTATTGATCAAGACAACAGCGATGCCGACAACGAGCGCGAGGCTAATTGGATTGCTAACCATAGCCCACAAAAAGCTACCCAGATCATCCTGAACTGAGATGACAGCGCGACGGTAAGACACATCCATCAGTGGTCCAAGGATAATACCCAGGATGATTGGTGCCACTTGATAACCGTAGGTCTTAAGGAAATAGCCGAGTATTCCGCAACCAAACATCCAATAGACATCGGTAACACTATTTTGGATGGCGTAGGTACCGACGACGGATAAAACGATGATCACAGGCAACAAAATACCTTTCGGACACTGGACGATCTTGCTAAACAGCCTGATGCCCGTTAAGCCAAATACCAAAATGCATAAATTCGCGAGCGTCAAGTTACCTACGGTATACCAGAACAGATGCGGGGTTTCCGTCAACATCAGGGGCCCCGGCTGAATCCCATGAATAAATAATGCACCAATGATAACCGCCGTGACCGCATCGCCCGGCATACCTAGGGTCAGCATCGGTATATAAGCACCACCCACAGCAGCATTGTTTGATGACTCTGCGGCAATAAGGCCTTCATAGGCACCTTCGCCAAATGGCGTGGCCGGTTCTGGCGTCACTCGCTTAGCATGATCGTAGGCGAGCATGGCAGCTATATCGCCGCCCGTGCCAGGCAAGGCGCCGATGATAACGCCGATTCCAGAGGTTTGTAGTGATAACGGCAGATATTTCTTTACAAGAGTCCACGACGGCAATATTTTGTCGAGGTTTTGCCTTATGGGCTGAATGCCAATCTGGTGCAATTGGATGAACACTTCAGCGATACCAAAAAATCCAATCATGGCAGCGATGTAGGGGATCCCACCCGTGAGCTCGAGACTACCAAAGGTGAATCGTTCTTCTGCAGTTAGTGGATCCAGTCCGATCATCCCCAGGCTGACGCCCAGGGCGGCACAGAAGATACCTTTTGCCAGCGACTCACCAGACAGCGCGCCCACTAACAGTAGCCCAAGCACTGCCAGCAAAAAGTAGTCTCTGGGCGCAAACATTAACGTAAACTCAGAAATAACAGGCGCCGCCACTGCCAGCACTATAATGCCTACCAGGCCACCAACAAACGACATAACCGTGGATAGGCCAATTGCTTGACCGGCCTCACCTTGCTTTGCCAGTGGATAGCCATCCAATGCAGTCACCATCGCGCTGGGCGCGCCGGGAATGTTCAGTAGAATTGCCGTACGGGATCCACCGTAAACACCGCCCATAAAAATGCCAGCCATCAGTGCGAGAGCTTCGTTAACGTCCCATGAGAAGGTGAAAGAGATTAGGATAGACACTGCCATGGTGACCGACAGTCCAGGAATGGCTCCGACGTAAATTCCAGCGAACGTGCCCAGCGCCGTCAGGAAAAAAAGATAAGGGTCTGCCCAACCGATCGAAAAGTAGTCGAATGCATTAGCCATTTTTCAAGGCTCCCTGAAGGATTGTCTGCAACGTTTTGCTATCGTCAATGATTACTGCCATATGCTTGCCTCAGGTAGTATCACTTTGAATATCACGCGAAAAACAACATAAATAATTGCGAGCACATTAATACTAATTAGGATCGACAATAAGAAGCCTTGACGATAAAGAACAAGAATACTAAAGAATAGAAACGCGAGTGATGAAGCGAGGAACCCAAATTGATTGATGATTGATATGTAAGCTAAGGTGATGAATGCGAAAAACAAAACTACCCGGGGCGTTATAGCGGTTACGAAGCTACCAACTTCGGTACCCTTTGGTTGTTTAGCGGTTTTAACTAGCGTGATGAGCGACGATATGAGTAAAAACACAGCTGCCAACATGGGGATGCTGCCCGGGGCGCTTGTCGACGACAAGCCGGAAATACTAAATGCAAAATAGGTGATCGCTAGACTGCCGATGAAAAGCAAACCGGTGAAAACTAATTCTCCTGGCTTGCTCTGCCGCTTAGCGTTTTCCAAAGGTCTAGTCGTATTCATATCAGCACTTCTCAATTGTTGGCATTGTTTACTGATTCAAGTATTTATGGTCTGGGTATCCCGAACTGCTCAGGAGCGCTTTTTGTCGCGCCCGCATCATGGAGTAGCCAAGTCGTCACGGATTGCCACTTATCCAGAAACTTGTCAGCCTCTTCGCCTGAAACGTTCATTGGGATAGCCCCAAAGTCGTCGACAAATTTTTGGAACTTTGGATCAGAAGCGCCTGTATAAAATGCGTCCGTGAGCCTTCGCTTCACGGCCTCAGGCGTGTCTTTATTAACAAATACTCCGTAGAAGGGCCCCCAAGGCAAAAATTTGCTGAAAGCAGGATAGTCCTGCGTGATCGGTGGGACTCCGGGAAGCAACGCTATTTCCTCATCGTTCACCACGGCAAGGGCAATCAATCGCCCAGATCTGATATGTTCTGCCGTTGCGGTAAAACCTGAAGGTAAGAAATCCACATGCCCTCCTAACAACGCTGTAATGGCGGGACCATCACCATCGAAAGGTACCGGTGTCACTTCGAACTCGCCTTGGCTACCCAGCATCGCACCAACCACGTATGGCAGCCCACCTGGCCCCGTAGATCCCATTTTAATTTCCGACGGTCGCGCTTTCACATCTTCCATCAGGTCTTTCAGGTTTCGCCATGGCCGATCGGGATGTGACACAATGACAGAGATACCGCGAGCAAGCACATTGACGGCGTAAAACTCTCGGTAGTCAATGTCTGAAAGGCCAAGTACCCCGTGCAACTGCGGATTTTCAGCCCCATACAGCAGGGTATAACCATCGGACTTTTTATTGTGAACGTACTTTGTTGATATCGCACCGGCACCACCAGAACGGTTAATCAAAATAACTTCTTTCTTAAGCAGCGGTTCAACATAGGGCGTGACCGCTCTACTCATGGTATCTGTGGCACCACCGGCGCCCCACATGATAATGCCCTGTATGTTTCTCGCCGGGTAACCTTTAGTTGGCGCATCGGCAGTGAAATGCACAAATAACGCAGCACTTATGGAAATAACGGTTCCCATAAGCCAAAATATTTGACTTGCTTTGGACATCGGATCGTTCTTCATGAAAGTACAACTCGCAGTCATGTTATAGAAATTGCTAGTGCGGGTGCGCTATTAATACGCTGGCGCAGTACAGGCAGGTGTCATTGCGGGTTTAAATGACATTTATGGGCCTTCAAGTATGGGCCTTCAAGAGTCGAGCGGTAAAAATTGATTGTACTTCACAAATATTTTTGTAACATACAGCCTTAGTTTTTACTGAACGTGTTTTACTAAAGTTAATGGTGCATGCTGCATGGTGTTTACGTTATGGTGTATTTTTCATAGTGTACAACGAAACCGTATAAGCATATCGAAAGCACATTTACATGTAAAGATCATCCCCGTCGTAGTTTCACAAGTGGTAACAATATGTCGATCCAAGATCTCTTTTCAGAAGGGCTACTAGAAGTAGCTAAGCAACCGAAAAATAATCAGCTTGACGTAGCCGCAATTGGCGACACCAAAGTACTATTCTTCCCCATTGATCATGACTATCCTGGCGGTTCTGCAGCGATGCACAATGCCGTCTTTGAGCGCTATGACCTGCCTTACAGAAGTTGTTTTGTTGTTGGCAACCCAGATAACGTTGGTGCTATATTTGCTGCATTAAAAGCTGACGAGCGTTATGTTGGTGGCGGTGCTGGGTCTGGTTTCAAAGACAAGGTTGCACCCCATTTGGATGGCTTAGACCAATCAGCTCAAGCAATCGGCAGCGTCAACGTGATAGCTCGTGAAAATGGTAAGTTGATTGGCTATAACACCGATGGTGTCGGCTTTGTGAACGGCCTGTTGGGTGAGTATGCAGATTGTATTCGCGGCAAGAAAATTGTAATTCTAGGCGCAGGTGGCACAGCATTACCTATCGCCTATGAAATGGCACAAAACTCACCGGCAGAAATTGTGATTTGTAACCGTACAGTCAACAAGGCGGAGCACATCGCTAACTTAATTAGTCCATTCTGTTCTGCCCGAGGTGTGGGTGAAGACTGCATCAACGAGGAATTAGCAACCGCAGGCGTGGTGGTAAATACCTCAAACAAGGGCGCTCAACCTAACGAGGCCTATTCCGCCTTTGCAGCTATGACCGGTGACCCTGCCAGTGATATGGAACAATCCAAAGCTAATCTTGCTCGTTTGCCCAAAGATGCCATTGTCGCTGATATCTTGCTCGAACCAGAAACCACCACGTTGAATCTGGCGAAAGGCAACGGTAATCGCACCCATAGTGGCCAGCACATGAATTTGCACCAGGCTGTGCCCGCGTTCAAAATGATCACCAAACTTGACAAGCCTGACGATGAGCTCAAAGACACCATGAGTGGCGCGCTGTAGCTAGAAGTAAAACTTATGGATTTAGCACGCGATGAAATGGCATTTCGTAAAACTTACGAAAAAATTGTCCATAGAAAGGAATTGACGACGGTTTTCCGACCCGGGAACCGTCTCTTTCCGAACTACAGGGGATATAAACCCTTGGAGGTCGTCACGGCGCGAATCATTGAAAAGCCGGGCTGCGACGCTCAAAAAATCCCTCCGCTGTTCTCGTCCTTCAAGGCAACCATTAGGATCAGCGACATTAGAACCGTCGATATTGCTGACCTGACTCCGACCGACTTTCATGGCAGCTCCCCGGATATTCAAAATGTTGAAGACCTACTCAATCATCTTGAAGAGATATATGCCCAGCCCATCGAGAATTTTGATAATACCGTCACTAGAATTCAAATCCAGTACTTATAATCTTGTTAGAGGTTTAATCTCGAGACAAATTTTTCTGCCATCCAACTGATACCTGATCGGAACTCAAGGGTTTACGGTTTAGCGCACCGCCTCAACGGTGCCAAGGTTACAGTTCAGCACGCCTCTTATTACCCATTAATGCTATTTCCCGACTGATTATGAGTCCGTCTCGCTGAATGATTCTGCGCCATCAGCTGGAACTAGACGTTCTGTTTGCACACCGCTAGCGCATACGCCTAGCGCGTATATAATGCCCGCAACACTGGCAAACATCTCGAGGCAACTGCATTGATCAATCTAAACATCAACGGCCAATCGATAGAATATATGGGTGACCCGCAAACGCCATTATTATGGGTCTTGCGAGACGAACTAGACTTAACTGGAACCAAATATGGTTGCGGCATCGCCCAATGTGGCGCCTGCACTGTGCACGTTAATGGCACCGCGCAACGCGCCTGTGCTCTACCTGTTGCGGCTGCCGAAAATCAACCAATCGTCACGATCGAGGGCTTGAGTGTTGATGGCGACCACCCGTTACAGACTGCTTGGAAAGACATTCAAGTACCACAGTGCGGATTCTGCCAGCCAGGCCAAATCATGCAGGCAGCCGCCCTACTAGCGTCTAATGCAGGGCCCACTGACGCTGAAATCGATACCGCGATGAGCGGCAATATCTGCCGTTGCGGTACCTATCCGCGAATTCGTGCGGCAATTAAATCTGTCGCAGGAGCGTCCTCATGAGCGACTCACTTCAAGCACCCGTGTTTGACATTAGCCGACGCCGCTTCATTAAGGCAGTAGGCGTCGGTGGCGTCTTCGCTGTCAGTACCCAATTGCTCTCCCCGACCCACGTCTTCGCCGCTATTGGTGGGACCTCTTTAACCACCAGCCAGGCAGTCAATCTGTTTGTCGCCCTCACTAAGGATGGCACGGTAGAAATCACCTGCCATCGGTCAGATATGGGTCAACATATCCGCACCGCCATCGGTCAGATTATTGCCGACGAAATGGAAGCGGATTGGGAACGCGTGCGTATTGTGCAGGCCTTGGGCGACCCCCGTTATGGTGACCAAAATACTGACGGCTCACGCAGCATCCGCTACAACTTCGATCGATTGCGCCGCTTAGGCGCGAGTGTCAGGCAAATGCTGGCAGTCGCTGGTGGCCAGCACTGGGGCGTACCCGCTGGTGAATGTGTCGTTGCGAATCATAAGATCTCTCACACCAAGACCGGCCGACAACTGGACTTTCAAGATGTCGTCAATCGCCTGATGACAGTTGAGATTCCGCAAGACGCTGCGATCACCCTTAAGGCGCGCGACCAATGGCGGTATATCAATACCGGTATGGCTTCAGTGGACATGGATGATTTGATCAACGGCCGTGCGGTTTTCGGGGCTGATGTGCGCCTAGCCGACACCAAAGTCGCGGTGGTTGCTCGACCACCCGTGGTACTCGGTAAGGTCAAATCCTTTGATGCGAGTGCTGCACTCGCGATTCCCGGGGTGCTTAAAGTCATCGCGATTCCAGTACCGACGGCACCCTTGGTCTACCAACCCTTGGGCGGTATCGCGGTGATTGCGACCAACACCTGGGCCGCAATCCAGGGTCGTAACGCACTTAAGATTATTTGGGATAGTGGTGTAAACGGTTCTTATGATTCTCGAGAGTATCAACAACGACTAGAGCAAAAAGCTCGCGAACCCGGCAGAGTCATTCGAAGCCAAGGCGATATTAATGCAGGGTTAGCCGCAGCCACCACGCGATTAGATGCCGAGTATTATGTCCCGCACCTGAGTCACGCGCCCATGGAACCGCCAGTTGCCACTGCACGAATGACCAGCACTGGCGTTCAGGTCTGGGCCGCTACCCAGAACCCTCAGGCTGATCAGGCCGAGGTTTCAAGGATGTTAGGTTTACAGCCAGCCCAGGTGGAGGTTCACGTGACGCTTCTGGGCGGCGCGTTCGGGCGTAAGTCGAAACCAGATTTTTCTTCCGAGGCCGCCTATCTCGCTCAGCAGTCAGGTTTTACCATTCGCTTGCAATGGACCCGGGAGGACGATATTCAGCACGATTTCTACCATACGGTATCGGCGCAAAAGCTGAGTGCAGGACTTGATGACCAAGGCAAAATTCTGGCTTTTCGACATCGAACGGTATTTCCCTCTATCGGTGCGCTGTTTTCCGCCGGCACGACAAACCCAAGCGCCGGCGAACTCAGCCAGGGCTTTTCCGACTCGCCTATCAGCGCTCCGAATCTACAACTTGAGGTGGGTGAGGCGCAAGCCCATGTGCGTATCGGCTGGCTACGATCGGTAAACAATATTCATCACTGTTTTGCCATCCAATCTTTTATTGCCGAAATGGCGGCCGCCGCCCAGCGAGACCCTAAGGATTATCTGCTTGAGGTCATAGGTCCCGCACGACTATTAGAATTTGAAGGTATGAGCGAACCCTACCCGAACTATGGTGAGACGCTAACACGCTATCCCTATGACACAGGGCGGTTGGCCCACGTCATTCGCTTGGCAGCCGCCAGTGCCGGTTGGGGCCGCACGCTGCCGCGAGGCAGTGGGTTAGGCATCGCCGCGCATCGCAGCTTTCTGACTTATGTGGCAACCGTGGTGGAGCTCAATGTCAGCAGTTCAGGCGAACTCACCATACCGAAAGTCTGGATGGCCATCGATGCCGGTACAGTCGTCAACACCGACACCGTCGTTAATCAATGTCAGGGTGGTGCGGTCTTTGGTCTGTCTTGCGCATTACACGCCGGCATCACGCTGCAGAATGGCGCGGTCGAACAGACCAACTACCACGACTACGCGGTTTCGCGCATGAACGAGGCGCCACCGATCATTGAGGTTCAGGTCGTGGCAAGCGATGCCTTGCCGGCAGGTGTGGGCGAGCCTCCCACACCACCATTTGCGCCAGCCTTGTGTAACGCAATTTATGCGGCCACCGGCAAGCGCATCCGCCAGTTACCGATTGGCAATCAACTGCGAACGTAATTGTCGGTAACTAGTCATGCAAGACTCAGCGCATTGATCCCTCTGTCAGAGGTGGCGCATTCAGCACCGCTGGCGGCAGTTCATCGCCAGCCCTTGCCGATCTGCGCCGTGCATCTTTGCGACTGAAATAAGTAAACATGGCCGGCACCAGATACAGCGCCAGTATCGCAGACCCCGCAACACCGCCGGCAATGGACATCGCCAAAGGCGGCCAAAACTGCCCGCCGGATAATATCAGCGGCAGAAAACCGCCAATGGTCGTCACGGTAGTCGAGACGATATGCCGCGTCGAGTCCATCACCACGAGCACGATCGCTTCTCTGTCACCGAGCACAGCCAGTTGATTTGCTTTCAGCGCTGACAGGACAATGATACCGCCGTTAATCGCCAAACCGATCAGCCCCAGGGTGCCGATCAGGGCCATATAGCCGAACGGGTGACCTGATAGCCAGACGCCCAATAGTGCCAGGCCAATACTCGACAGACCGATAATACCGATGATCCCGGCGTAACGAAAAGAGTTCAGCGACAGAACAATCACCGCCACCATCAGCCAAAGGTACATGGTAAAGGTAGAAATAATATTACCGACCGCTTCGCCCCGCTCCTCTTCTTCACCACCAAATTGAATCCGGTACCCATCCGGCACAACGATTGCCGCAGATGCTAACCGTTGGCGAAATTCGCCAATGGCCAGGGAAGGATAAGTGTAAGGCAAGAGGAATCCCGACACCGTATTGACCCGTTCGCCCTGATAACGATTAATGTTTGTGGGCGAGGGTTCGAGTCGAATATCTGCGACTTGCTCAAGGGGTATACCGCCATATCCCGCATATTGACTGTCGCTTGCAACAACAGTCGAGGTCGACAGGCGATCGAGATCACCACGAACACGGTTATTAAGCCGAACCATAATGGGAACTTCCGTTGAGCCTTCCATAACTGAACCTGCATCGATTCCCGTGAGTTTGCCATTGAGCTGTAGCGGTAGGTCCTGATTGCGCAAATTCAGCGAGGCGAGTTTATTGGCCTTGGGGTAGACTGACAACTGCGCTGAGCTGCCTGACAGCGTCGCCGTGGTATAGGTCACCTGTTCGGTCTCTGATAGAAGAAATCTCAATTGCTCTCCGAGGTGCTTGAGCACGTCAAGATTTGGGCCTACGACTCGGATCTCGATCGGCGCGGCGAAGGGTGGACCTTGCTCGAACGGCATGATCATGATCCGTGCTTCGGGAAATTCGGCGATCATGTCCGTTTGCAACAGTGGCAGAATTTTCAACGGATCATTGACCTCACGCGTGGTAACAAACCCACTGGCAAAACTGGCTACACCATCGTTGTTCTGCATCATATTGTAGTAAACTCGCGGCGCACCCTCTCCGACAAACCATTGGCTTGAGACCACTTCATCCATCGCCATCAGGCGCTGACGAACCCGCTCAACGACGACTTGAGTCTCAGCCAACGAGGTATTGGCGGGCAATATGATCTGCACCTGAAACTGGTTCCGGTCGACCGGCGGGAAAAATGAACTGGTCAGCGTGGTCGCCAAAACAAAACCTGCCAGTGGCAGTACCATGGCAATAAGCACGCCACCGCCAGGATGCTTTACTATCCAGCGTATCGAACGTTGATAGTATCGTGCTAGCTTGGCATTGGTGTAACCCTTAATCCACCAAGAATTCTGGTCAGTGGCTTTAATAGGAAACCGCTGATCAAGATAGGCGGCAAATGTTGGAATCAACGTCATGGCCAGTAGAAAAGACGCTGCCACTGACAACATAACTGATACGGCCATGGCGCCTGTAAAGTCACCGGTACCGCCCGGGCTGGTCGCGATCGGCATAAACGCAAATATTGTGGTCGCCGTCGACGCCAGCAAGGGCACAAACAGATGCTTAACCGATTGACTCACCGACGCCGCAAGCGGTCTACCTCGACGCCGATTGATCTTGTACTCCTCAACCACCACAATCGCGTTATCGATCAGCAAACCCAACGCAATAATAAGCCCTGTGACTGACATTTGGTGCAAAGGGATAGACATAAAGCTCAAGCCAGCCAACACCATACATAGCGTCAAGGGTAAAGCCGCACCGACTATCAGCGCCGACCGAGCACCCATCAAAAAGAACAGTGCCAGCAGTACCAGAAGGATGGCGGCGCCCAGGTTCAAGGCCAGATCGCTCAAGCGCGCTTGAGTGTAGTAATTCTGATCGATAACTACCTTCAACTGCACCTGATCGGGTAGCTCTTGGGCATAATCTGCTGCTATTGCCTTCGCCGCTGCAGTCCACTGATCCACCCGCCGCCCAGTTTCCATAATGGTTGTCACCAAGATGCTGCGTTGACCGTCAATAATCGCCATTGTCTGCGGCGGATCGACATAGGTCTTAGACACGTCGGCGATATCGCCGAGACGCATAAAATTGCCGTTGGGCTGTTTGCGAATCGCAATGCTTTTGATCCGTTCGACAGAATCCAGATCCCCTTTGACTTCAACAATCAAAGAGCTACCTCGTGTATTGAGTTCCCCAGCGGCCAATTTGGTGTCTGATGTTTGAATGATACGTGTTAGGTTGTCGATAGACAGGTTGACCCGGGCTAGGGCGTCGGCATTGACCGCCACCAGAATTTCTTGTTCCGGCTCACCAAATAAATCCGTTTCTTTAGTGCCCGGCAACGCCGCCAAACGACTCTTTAGTTCCGTGGCGATCCGCTCCTGAATTGAGTCGGGGGTGTTTTCGGCCACAATAGCAAAACCCAGCGTCACCGCTAAAGGCCCGCGCGCAGTCAACTCGGGCGTTGACGCCTCCTCAGGCAGGTCGTTAGCCAAATTGCCCAGTTTGTCACGAGTCTCACTCCAAACCAGCTCGACCTGATTTTTGCCAACTGAGTCATACAACTCAACATCAATATACGAATAGCCTGCTCGGGTAGTAGATCGTAGGGTCTTGATCTCGGGTACTTCCCGCAGATAATTCTCCACCTTCTCCGTCACCAGCGTTTCCATCCGCAAAGCCGAGGCGCCAGCCATATAGGTTTCGACGCTGGCATAACGCTCCGTCATGGTGGGATCTTCTTGCCGGGGCAGGTTGAAAAAAGCCGAAATACCCGTCAACAGGATAAAACCGATCGCCAGGAACGTCAGGCGCGGCAGTCGAAAAAACAGGTCGCCCAGGCCTGAGCTTGGGTCCCCTGCTGGCGAGCCTGGCGGTAACACAGGGCTATTCACGGGCCAGACTCGGGCTTGCAGATCCTACTACGGGGTTTTCGCTGGTGACATCTACCCGTTGTCCAGGAACGATTCTAGCGGTCCCGGCTGAGACGATGCGTTCGCCGTCCCGAAGCGTGCCACGGACAAAGACCGCATCGTCACCCCGATGTAGGATTTCCACCAGACGTGTCTCGACGGTCTGCCCACCTGCTCCTGATCTGATAACGAATACCGACCACAGACCACGCTGACTTTCCGATAATGCACTCAACGGCAGCCAGAAACCCGGCTCATCAACCTCGGCACTCATCACCAGTTCGGCAACGGTGCCTGCATACAAGCCCGCATCAGCCAGACGAAACACGGCGGTTACGGTTCCCGTGACCACATCAGCGACCGGTAAAATCGCCGTGAGTCGGCCACTCACGGAACGATCCATGGCATTGAAACGATAAACCTGATCCCGTCGTAGATAAGCGACCATGGCATCAGGTATGCCAACTTTGAGCTCGAACTCACCCCGCTCAACCAGAGTCATCACCACTTGCCCTGGCGAGACAATACTGCCTTCGTCTACCTGCCGAGTCTGGACGATGGCATCAAACGAGGCCGTGATTCTGCGCTTTTCAAGGCGCACAGCCGCTAACTTTAGCCTAGCCACAGCCACCTGCAGCTGGGTATTCAGGACCTGAACCTGGGCAGATTCTATCTCGCTCTGTATCTGCAGTTCATCAAGCCGCTGCAAAGCGCCATGCCCCTTCACGACCAGGTCTTTATAGCGTTGTAGGCTCGTTAGAGAGAGTTCAAGGCGAGCGCGCTGAGCAGAATGACTGGCTTGGGCGCTCTGAACCTCCGCCTTGACCGCCCGATACTCTGCGCGGTTGGCGGCAGAGTCGAGCTCGATTAACAGATCACCGGCTTTGACCGCATCGCCCTCCTCCACTGCGACCCGGGCCACCACACCGCCGGTTTCAAATCCTGGCATACTCGTACGCTGCGGGCTTAATAAGCCAGCATAGTGTCGACTCACAATGTAGGACGGTTGCTGATGCACAGTGGTCGCCGTGACAGGCAGCAGATCAGCAGATGCCATCGTCGGTATTACCATAGGCACTATGATCATTAACAGGGCTAGCAGGCGCAGCATTCGCAATCGGGTCGACATCTAATCTCCGTGGTTACCCCCAAGCAAGCTGCCATTCTAAACTGCATGTTTACGTTGTCAACATTATGCTGTTAGAATTAACTTCAATAACCGGCTGGCCTACCAAAAGCTCGAATGTACCAAACCACAACAGTACACAGGCAGTTGCCAAACCCATGGGGGTAATCATGACGGTATCTACCAAGCATCGATCCGCCTCGAACTATCATCACGGCGACTTACGGCAGCAACTGATTGATGTCGCCTGCCAACAATTGCTGGAATCCTCGGCAGATCAACTCAGTCTCCGCGCACTAGCCAGGCGAGTCGGCGTTTCACAGACTGCACCCTACCGGCATTTCGAGTCGAAAAACGCGTTATTCGCCGCTATCGCAACGCAAGGTTTCGAGTTGATGACCGAAGATCTACTGCCGGTCGCTGCACGACATAGTGACGACATCGTTCAAGCCACCGTGGAACTCGGACTTGCCTATATTCGCTGGTCGTTGCGCCACCCAGAAAAGTATCAATTATTTTTCGACTCCTCCTTGCTCGATCCTGTGAATCATGCGGCACTAAAGCTGGCAGGCGCCGAATGTTTTGCCGTGCTAACGGGGACCATTCAACGAGGTAAGGATCAAGGCCTATTTCTCGACAAACCTGTAGAACTCCTGGCAGGCACCATCTGGGCCAGCGTTCACGGACTCGCCAGCCTGCTGCGGAATCAAGTCCGGCGGCACGCCGAATTCACCGATAATCCGACAGACCAAGCTAGCCGGTTACTCATTGAAGAACAGCGGTATGTGATGACGCTGTTTGTTAACAGTATTCAGCGACAAGGCGAGCCTGACGCGACCTAGCTACAAGCGATCGATAGTATGTATTGCCAGCCTGGCGACCCTGCACGACTTGCCATGCGGCTCAGCACGTGCTGCAAAGCCAGCGGCCTGACTCACGTGCAGTCAACCAGCTGCTAGCTAACTGTTAGCTAACAGTTAGCCAACACCCAAGGTCTTCTCGGCGAAATCCTTAATCAGTTTATAATTTGCCTTACCGTTCGGCGCACGCTCAAGACTGTCCAGTACCAGAATACGCTTGGGTATCTTATAGGCCGCAAGATGGGCGCGAGAAAAGTCCTTCAATTCTACTTCCTCCAGCTCAAAGCCTGGATTGAGCTCCACAACGGCGGTGATTGATTGCCCCCATTTAGCATCGGTAATACCCACGACCAGGCAATCCATGACACTGGGGTGATGCTTCAAGGCTTCTTCCACTTCCTCAGGAAAAACTTTTTCGCCTGCGGTATTAATACAATTACTGCCCCTGCCCAACAACGTTAGGCTACCGTCGGCTTCTACACGTACGAAGTCTCCAGGAATGGAATAACGCACACCATTGATCACCTTAAAGGTCTTGTCAGTCTTGGCTTGATCCTTGTAGTAGCCGTCCGGCAAGAAACCTGAGACCGCGACCATACCGGAATCACCAGATCCAGGCATGACTTCCACTTCGTCCTCAGTAAACACCTTACAACTAGGGCCCAGGGTAAATTGAGCGACTTCGATTGCTTGATCCTTAGTCATAATCGACGACCCCAGACCAATCGCCTCGGAAGACGAGAAGCCATCAGCCAATAACAGGTTTTCATTGTGGCGCAGTAAGCCGGCCTTCACGTCTCGGGTCCACATCACACCACTTGAGGTGATAGCGACCACAGAGGAGAAATCATATTTTCCCGGATTGGCGTCCATAAACTCCACCAAAGGTCGGGCAAACGCATCACCAACAATAATCACCGTGGTGACCCGGTGCTGCTCGATATTCTGCAAGGCTAACTCGGCTTCAAAGCTCTTGGATACCAAAGTCACGCAGGTGCCGCCGCCGGCAATCGCGGAGAGGCCGGACAAAAGCCCAGTACCGTGCATTAACGGTGGCAATGGCAGGCTCACTGGCCCGGCCGCAGCACCCTTAACACGCGCCAGATGCTCATCAAGGTCAGTACAAGGCGGCACGCCCAGTCTGACATTGCCGCCAGCGCCCAACACATTCCAGAGGGCATCATGACTCCACATAACGCCCTTTGGCATACCGGTGGTGCCACCCGTATAAATAAACAGCTGGTCGTTGGGACTGCGCTGATGCGTCAGGGTCGCGCCATCACCGGTAGTCGCCAAGTCTTCATAATGCAGTGCATCCTCCAATCCCGGATGGCCATCATCGACCTCGATCCACTGCGTGACTTGCGGTAACTGGCCGCGAATGTGCGCCACGTTTGGGGCGAATTCGGCCGTATAAATACACACTGTCGCATCGGCATTATCCAGCAGGTAGATGAGTTCATTGTCGATGTAGCGGTAGTTAACATTGACGTGGGTCAGACGGGCTTTAAAAGCAGCGGTCAAACCCTCGAGATATTCAGGTCGATTACGCATATAAATTGCGATCTTGTCATCCGGCTTGGCGCCATTGGCCAGCATATTAGCCGCGAGATTATTACTTCGAGCGACGAACTCAGACCAGGTCACCACTCTGTCACCATGAATCAGTGCGGGCCTGTCACCTGGGACTACATCGCCCACCGCATCGAGAATGTCACCATAGTTCCACGTTACCGTCATACTGTCTCCCTGCTCATTCAATTGGTCTGAATATTGTTATAACAATCTGGATCATTCACCACATCGCTCCGATAGTAACAAATTTCCGCGCTGATACAGCATTGATTGTCATTGCTGATGGCAATTAACGGTCCCAGTCACCGATGCAGTATTCGCACTCCTCCGAATCAGCTGATAGCATGCAGACAGTCCACTTTTTCGACAGAGTAAAAACATGTCTTTAGACCCTAAAATTGAACAAGCTATTATCCAAGCAGTAAAAGCCAATATGCCGAATCAATTGGCTTTTACCCAGGACCTGGTTCGCCATCCTTCGGTCCGTGGCCAGGAACATACCGCGCAGGATTTTTTGTTTAAGTCATTGCAATCTCGCGGCTTGACCATGGATCGCTGGCAGATCGACGTTTCAGCCATCGAGTCTCACCCTGGCTTTTCTCCCGTTGATGTGGACTACAGCAATGCGATCAACGTGGTTGGCACCCACCGTCCCAAGCAGGAAAACGGGCAATCGTTGATCCTCAATGGTCACATTGATGTGGTGCCGGTCGGACCTTTGGACATGTGGGAGCGTCCACCGTTTGAGCCGCACATTGACGGAGACTGGCTCTATGGGCGTGGCAGCGGCGATATGAAGGCCGGCATCGCCGCCAATATTTTCGCCCTGGATGCCTTGCGACAAATGGGCTATCAACCCGCCGCCACAGTCTATGTACAATCCGTCACCGAGGAAGAATGTACCGGCAATGGCGCACTTTCCGCACTCATCCGCGGCTACCGCGCCGATGCGGCAATCATTCCCGAACCCATGAACAACGCACTGGTCAGGGCCAACGTGGGCGTCATCTGGTTCAAAGTCCACGTCCGCGGGCGACCGGTTCACGTCGCTGAAGCCAGCAGTGGTGCCAACGCCATTGATGCGGCCATGTATTTGATCAACCAGCTCAAAGACTTTGAGCGAGGGCGTAATGAACTGAAGGTCAATTTCCCCCACTTCGCTGAGCTCGAGAAGCCCATCAACGTCAACGTCGGCAAAATCAGCGGTGGCGACTGGGCCTCGTCAGTGCCGGCCTGGTGCACCTTTGAGGTCCGCACGGCACTCTATGCCGGAGAGGATGCCAGACAGGGCGCCCGCGAAATTGAAGACTTTATTCGCCAGGCCGCTGGCAGCCACCCGTTTCTTTCCAACAATCCACCGGAGGTCGAATTCAACGGTTTTATGGCGCAGGGCTATGAGCTGGAGGAAGGCAGCGCAGCGGAACAAACCTTGGGCCTGGCTCATCGTTCGGTCTTTCAACAGGAACTGCAATCCATGACGTCCTTGGCCTATCTCGATGCGCGCGTGTTCGCCCTTTACGATGACACACCCTGTTTGGTCTATGGCCCTTGGTCCGATAATATCCACGGTTTTGACGAACGGGTTAGTATCGCCTCCATCGAACGAATCACCGCCACCATCGCCGTCTTTATTGCCATGTGGTGTGGACTCGAGAAAATAGACGAACCGTCATCTTGACACAGGGACGACTCGAGGCCACCTATGCCGCCAAAAACCATAACTGCCCAACCTGCCAAGCATGACCAGTGCCTGACTGACGCCCAGGTACAGCAATGGCGAGACTCGGGCTATGCCTTTGTCAGCGGCCTACTGCCCGAATCCATGGTGGATGAATTGGCTGCGGCAGCTGGCGCGCACTATCCTTCAGCCGGCAGCACAGCAGCGGCGGAATTCACCGACTTTGGCAGTGCCGGCGCCCTGAACTTTCCCGCCAGAATCAATGTATTCAACCAGATCACACTCCACCCGCAACTGTTACAAGCCGTGAGCGACTTGCTGGGGGTAGGAGTTGAAGCATTGCGGCTAAGCCAATCGGACCTTTGGCCTAAGTACGGTCGTAATGCCAACCAACCGCAATCTGCTGGACTCCAGGATAATGCCGATCAGCGTATTCACGTGGATTATCCGAACCACTCGCTGGTTCACCCACCGCCCTGGCACCGACCAGAGGCTGTGGAGATGATCCTCTACCTTAGCGACGCCGAAGATGAACTGGGTGGTACGGCGGTAGTACCGCGCTCAGGCGCGAACGACCCAGCTTACCCATGGCCGATTATCGACTCGCCCGGCATCGGTGACCTGCGGTATATCAACAATCGTGAAGCCGCAGAGACCTATTTTGCCAGCCAGCGTCCCGCGTTAGCGGAATTCCGTCAGTTGCTATACGAACGGGAAGTACGCACGTTGTATCGCCGCGGCGATCTCTTGTTGTACCGGCATGATACTTGGCACCGTGGCACGCCGTTGGCGCCTGGCGCTCGACGCCTTGCTCACAACCTAACCTACCGCAAGGCAGCTAGCGAGTGGGTCAGCACCCTACATACGGGCTGGGCTTGGCAAGCTTATCGTGACGACAAGTTTTTGGAACGGTTGATTGCCGGAGCAACGGTCGATCAGCGCACGGTGCTGGGTTTTCCAGCGCCAGGATCCGACTATTGGTGCCCAGAAACCCTGGCAGCGGTGGAGGCTCGGTATGGCATGTTCGGCTTTGACGCTGCACCCTATATCGCGACCTAGCCCGACATGGCCCGACATGGCCCGACATGGCCCAACATAGCCCGACATAGCCCGACATGGCCCAACATCGCCCAACATCGCCCAACATCGCCCAGTGGCGCATCTGGGAGTCGAATTTGTGTCGCGACGCCGCATCACGTAAACTCCCGCTCATTATTTGACCGCACCACCGCAACAACGCCCTCCCTGGCTGAACGGATCTCGCGGCCAGACACATAAAGCTATCGACTGTCCTGACAGACTGCGTTCCTGACAACCGCGGCATTGGGCAATTGCCCTATTATTTTCAGAAACACTGAGATCATTGCATGTTTGAGATCCACCCTGCCCGCGTAACCACCGCTAAAAACGACATCCTATCTGGCTTAACCGTCGCACTCGCGCTGGTTCCTGAGGCGATAGCCTTTGCCTTCGTCGCAGGAGTTGAGCCATTAGTCGGTCTTTACGCCGCGTTTATGGTCGGCTTGATCACCGCGTGCATCGGCGGCCGCCCAGGCATGATTTCTGGCGCAACTGGCGCACTTGCCGTCGTCATGGTCGCCCTGGTGGCAGACCATGGCGTTGAGTACCTGTTCGCGACAGTGGTGCTAATGGGCATCCTACAAATCACGGCTGGCGCCTTGCGTTTGGGTAAATTTATTCGAATGGTGCCCTATCCGGTGATGCTCGGCTTTGTTAATGGCCTGGCTATCGTGATTTTTTTGGCACAATTAAGCCAATTTGGTGAGCCCGGCGAACCCGGTTGGCTGAACGGCACTTTCATGCAGGGTTCAATTGTGGACGTTGCCTGGATGAGCGGCGATCAACTCTATATGTTAGTTGGCTTGGTGGCCTTAACTATGGCCATCATTCACTTCCTACCTAAATTCACCACCGCCATTCCCTCTTCTCTGGCGGCCATTGTCGTGGTGAGTCTGCTGGTGATCGGCTTCAACCTCGATACCCGGGTAGTGGGCGATGTAGCCTCCATTGCTGGCGGCTTACCGACGTTTCATATTCCCACGGTGCCCATGAACTTTGAAACGCTGAAGATCATCTTTCCTTATGCGGTCATTCTGGCGGCCATTGGTTTGATCGAATCACTGCTGACCTTACGTCTTGTGGATGAAATCACCGAGACTCGCGGTCGCGGCAACAAAGAGTGCGTGGGTCAGGGTATCGCCAATACGGTCACAGGCCTGTTTGGTGGCATGGGAGGTTGCGCGATGATCGGTCAGAGCATGATCAACGTCAATTCCGGCGGCCGAGGCCGGCTGTCAGGGATTTCTGCAGCGTTATTTCTCCTCGCCTTTATCCTGTTTGCCTCGCCATTGATCGAACAAATTCCGCTGGCGGCACTCATCGGCGTGATGTTTATCGTGGTGATCGGAACCTTTGAGTGGAGTAGCTTTCGTATTCTCGGCAAGGTGCCTCGCAGCGATGCCTTGATATTGATTCTGGTATCCACTGTGACGGTGGCCACCGATCTCGCGCTCGCGGTTATTGCCGGCGTTATCGTCTCGGCCCTGGTATTTGCCTGGGAACACGCTAAACACATCAACGTGGCAACCCGAGATGACCATAAAGATTCCACTGTGTACGCTGTCAGCGGCCCCTTGTTCTTCGGTTCCGTCACTTCATTTCTTGAGCAGTTTGATCCCGCTCGATCTCTCGACGACGTGGTCGTCGACTTTGCGGAGTCCAGAGTCTGTGATCACTCTGGATTGGAAGCCATCGATACCCTCGCGGAGCGTTACTTGAATGCCGGTAAAACCCTCCACCTGGTCCACCTGAATGCCGAATGCCGGTCATTGCTGCGCAAGGCCGGCAACCTGGTGGAAGTCAACGTGATCGAGGATCCACGCTACTTTATTGCCGAAGACAGCCTTGATTAGGCAAACCGCACGAACGCCGGCAGGTTTTTCGCGCAGCGAAGGACTTGGCGGCGCCCTCAACCTCGGCAGGCAGCCCAACCCTGCCACGCTAACCCACCAAATCAGCCACGGCGCGATCAATGCAGGCCTTACCCGCTGGATCCATACCACCGCCAGCAAAGTGACCCATCTCCGAAGCAATCGGCCTAAGCTCTGCATTTTTGAGATGTGCCAACTCTACGGCACTATCTGCAACCGTAAAGTACAGATCGGTCTCGCATGGCAGCAGAATCACCCTGGCATTGATCGCCTCTAGGGCTGCGTCGAAATTGCGCCCGTAAACCTCATTGGCACTGATGTCTGCCAGCTGCCAGGTTTGTAACATGGCCAGCAGATCGTTAGCATCTCGGCGCATAAAAAAGGCCTGCAAAAATTCCACCACCGCTTCAACCGACGCCAGACCTAATGCCTGATATCGTGCTTCTCGAAAGAACGTTTGAGAAAACACCCAGCCGGCATAAACCCGGCCAAAAGCCAATAAACCTTTACTGGGAGGATCACTGTAGTCGCCATCCGCGAAAGCACAGTCAGCCTCCAGGGCTGCCTTCGCGCCACCGAGAAACACCCCGTTATGCCGAGACACTTTCGCCGCCGAACAGATCGGCAGAACGGCATCCACCATATCCGGATTCTGACTCGCCCATTCGAACGCCTGCAAACCGCCCATGGAAAAACCCATTACCAGCTGTAGACACTCGATACCCAAATGCCTGATGAGCATTGTCTGGCAGGCCACATTGTCGTGAATGGTCAGCGTAGGGAACCGCGGTCCGTCGAAGGGTGACGGCGTATTACTCGGCGATGAAGACAAACCATTACCGAACATATTGATGACAATCACCAATTTCGTCGACATATCGACCAGCTTGTTGTCAGCAACCAGCGCACCATCACTATCGTGTTGTGCGCCGTAAGACGTTAACACGAGCACGACATTGTCCTTCGCCGCCGACAATTGGCCACGGCTGACATAGGTTAACTGCAGATCCAGCGTTACACCCTGTTGGGTCTTAAAACTGGGAATAAGAAAGGTTTTAACCGTCAAGTCAGTGGCTCCTGTTAGTTGCTTACTGATCAGGCGAGTCCACCGAAGCCCAGAATCGCGTTAGCATGGCGGCACCGGCAGTTGGATCCTGCACCATCCACCAGTGACCGACCCCCTGCAGTACGCTCACCTGCGCCCCGGCCCGATTAGCGACTTCTCGATGCATGGCGTCAGTACCAACGTAGTCATCGTTCTCGGCGATAATCACCAGCCCGGGTCGAGACCCCATTAACGTGAGATCAGCCCCCAATTCACTCAAAGCCGGTTGCGCGGCGTCGCGGTATAGCGCCAGAATACAGTGCGCCATATCTTGATTGAAGGACGCCACAACCCGAGCCGCAATTGCTGCCGTCATACCCGCCGCCACAAACATTGCGATGCGATCAGCCACCGGCGAATCAACCATACCAGCCACCGCTTCCTCACCAGCGCCCGGCGTTTGCCACACCTGGGCCATATCGTGCCATTGATAATCTGGGTGAAGGATCCCCGCCACATCAATCGCCCAAGACCGTAAAAGATCTGGGCGCGTCAGCGCAAGCCCCGCCACATGACCACCGCCCCAATCGTGACCCACTAAATCAACGGGCTCGCCGATCTCTTCGAGTGCTTTGGTCAGCCATTCGAGGTATGCCAATCGGGTGCCGTTAAAGCCTGATGGTAGCGGTGCGCCGAAGCCGGGGGGTGACAAGGTCAATACATCTTTACGGTCCAACGCGGGTATCAACAGGTCCCAAATGGCTGCAGTTTCTGGGTTTCCGTGCACGAATACAGCGGGCATAAGCATCTCCACAATCGGCTTTCAAGGGGCCTTTGAGCATAACGATCTGATCATTGAATTGCTACTCCGACTCAGACTTCGATCCAGGCAGCTTAGATTCAGACTTAGAAATCGCCCCCGTTCTGCCCGGTGGCGAACCAGCAGATGCCGTTTTTCCCTCGGTTCTGTTAATGTGCCGGCATGCTCACCTTCTCAGCAATCAGCAAGACCTATTACCAGCCCGATGGCGATATCCAGGTACTACGCCAGGCCGATTTGCATCTGCCCGCAGGCCAAACAGCAGCGCTACTCGGCGAGAGCGGTTGCGGCAAGAGCACCCTGTTGCACCTCGCAGCGGGACTCGATCAACCCGACAGCGGCCAGATCATGATTCATGATCAGTGTGCCAGCGACTTCAGCGACCGACAGTGGAATCATCTGCGCCGTGAAACCTTGAGCCTGGTGTTCCAGCAATATCATTTGGTACCGACACTCAGCGTCCTCGACAACCTACTTCTGCAGGCGCGGCTCGCAAACAGGCTCAACCCCGGGCTGCAACAACATCTGATTGACAGGCTAGGACTCGCCCCACTGCTAGGGCGGCTACCGCATCAACTGTCGGGCGGTCAGCAGCAGCGGGTCGCCATTGGCCGGGTTCTGATGCACCAGCCACGCCTTATTCTGGCGGATGAACCCACGGGCAATCTCGATGAAGCCACCAGCCACAGCGTGATGGAATTATTTACCACCCTCGTTAAAGAAACCGGTAGCAGCCTGTTGATGGTGACCCACAGTCAAGTGATGGCGAACTATCTGGATCATCAGTGGCTGTTGCAGGCAGGTCAGATCACGCCAGTACTCGCTCGAGACACTTAGCTTGAAGCGCCAATTCAAACAGACGATTTGGGTCTTTGTGACCCTCATTAGCCATTATCGCCGACATCCGGGCCAAGCCCTGACCATGGCCTTAGGCCTTATTAGCGGGGTCGCACTGTGGGCGGCTGTCCAGCTTATTAATGATCATGCCCGTAGCAGCTACGCTGAAGCCGACCAGTTACTCGGCGCCGAAGCCCGTTACTGGATACGTAGCGACAACGGTCTGGGTGTCGCGGTGGCAGACTATATTGGCTTGCGGCGGGCTGGGTTTGAGCAGCTTTATCCCGTGATCGAAACTCAAGTGCGCGACGCCCAAGGACGCTCGGTTGCGATCATAGCCACTGATTTGTTGGCGTTACCTGTTGGCAATGGCATCGGTTCGAGCGCCAGATATAGCAACCCTTTTGGTGCCTCAAGCTGGCTTGCCCTGATTCAGGCGGATTACCAGGCCTGGTATCCCCAGTCATTGGCGTCGCAGTTAGGGATTGAACCAGGGCAACAGCTGGTGCTTGCCAGCGGTGAACGCCTGCCACCAGCTTTGATTCAAACCCAAACTCAGCAAGGCCAGCGGGTTTTTATGGATATCGCAGCCGCAATGGCTATTCTTGGCACCGATACCTTCAGCTATCTGGGCGTCGGGCGCCTCAGCAAACTGGAACACTTGCGGCTCGCCGCGCTGCTACCAGCGACCCTGAAATTAGTGACTAACCACCAAGCATTGGATCTCGCCCAAGTGACCGAGAGCCTGCACACTCACCTCACGGCCCTCGGCTTATTGTCCTTCGCCGTTGGCCTGTTTATTGTCTTTAATGCGGTTCGATTCTCGCTACTAGCACGCCAAGGGACCTTGACGACACTGCGCGAAATGGGCATCTCCCTAGGGATGCTGAGCATTGCCATCATTGCTGAGTCATTGCTTTGGACCCTCTTCGGTACGAGCCTTGGCCTGGTCATGGGATATGCCTTAAGCCAGCTGTTATTGCCCGCCATGGCCATGAGCCTGCAGAGTCTCTACGCCGCTGAACTGGGTTCATTAATCGGCATTCAGCCTGAACAAGTGCTGCTGGCATTTGGACTGAGTCTCACAGGCGTGGTGTTAGCATTAACGCTACCCCTGTGGCTGCGAGCACGAGAGTCCATTAGGCGCCAACGGGACACCGCCGCTCAATGGCAGCAGGATCAGCGCGGTATCCGTTGGCTGGCACTAGTGGCTATGGGCTTACTCGGGCTTGCGGCTGTCCTATACCCCTGGATGGCGAGCATTGAGCAAGGCTTTTTGATGTTGGCACTACTGATGTTTGGCGGCGCACTCTTGCTCCCCTGGTTAGTACTGGGCCTAATCAAGACCTGCGCTCGGCTATTGCCTAAACACCAGTGGTTACTGCGCTGGGCGGTATCCGATGCGCTCGCGCAACTACCGCACCTGCGGATCGCCTTGATGGCCCTATTACTGACCCTCACTGCCAATATTGGGGTGACTACTCTCGTCGGCTCATTTCGAACCGCATTGGGCGATTGGCTGGAAACCCGTTTAGCCGCTGATATTTATGTCCAGAGTGAGTCGCTAGATATTGAGGCCATTAAACAAGCGGCTTGGCTCAGCGGCTATTCACCACGCATCGGTCTGGACCTACGTTGGCAAAATCGCCCCACCTCAATCCGCGGCTTGGACCTCACCGCGCCAGACACGGTCGATATGGTGTTGGTCCAAGATCACGGAGTCCTAGATCATGGAGGCCAAAATCAACAGGCCCAAGACCAGGCGCTCCAAGCCTGGCGCGCCGGTGATAGCCCAGTCATACCGATTTTGGCTAACGAACAAGTGCAGTATCTCGCGCACACGCCACTGGGCAGCATAATCGAGTTGCCAACTCCTGCAGGCCCGCGACGCTTCAAAATCGTCGGTTATGTACACGACTATGGTAATTCGAGTCTCGCGTTTTACTTACCTGGCGAGACTGTCATGGCGCATTGGCCAGCGGCCGAACTGCTTGGCGCAGGTTTATGGTTATCTGAACCAGCAGCGCAAATTGATCCCGACTGGCTCAGCAGTCGTCTATCCGCATTAGGCGTGAAACCAGGACAATGGGTGCTACAAGGCGAGATCAAACGGATATCTTTTGCCATTTTCGATCGCACGTTTGCCATTACGGCGACCCTGAATACGCTGACATTATTGGTTGCTGGACTCTCATTATTGACGGCCTTGCTCGCGGTGCACCAGCAACGCTTGCCGGAATATGCGCACTGGCGCTCCATGGGTGTGAATTTCAGCCAGTGGCTGCAAATTGCCGCCCTGCCCCTGCTACTGATGCTGGCAGTCACCTTGCTGCTGGCATTGCCCCTGGGCTTCAGTTTAAGTTGGTTGTTGATTAACAAATTAAATGTCATCGCCTTTGGTTGGACCATGCCCCTGTTGTGGTCCTGGTGGCCCTTGGCGAAACTCGGCATCCTGACCCTGGGGATTGTCCTGACAACCCTCACGGTATCTGTGGTTCGGGTCAGGCAGACGCTACCGACTGCCATCAAACAACTAGCCGGTGACTCAGGATGAAATACTTTATGGGTGGCTTGCACGCCCACAGCTTTTTGAAAATAGTATTATTTCTCGGCTTGGCGCTGCCGTTGCAGTCACTGGCTAGCGAGGCTTATCAACTACTGCGGGGCGATCCCGCGGGCTATGCTGCAGTCGTGCCAGGCAAAGCCCTTAAGTTTCCCGAGGACCACCTGCCTCACCCTGACTATCGCATAGAGTGGTGGTACTTGACTGCTAATTTGATAGACGCCAGCGGCGCACACTATGATGTGCATTGGACGCTGTTTCGTCAGTCTATGAGCCCCCTGGCTGATCCTGGCGGCTGGTCTAGCAACCAGGTTTGGATGGCCCACGCCGCGCTCAGTACGCCCGAGGGCCACGTCTACCAACAACAGTTTGCTCGCGGCGGCATTGGTCAAGCGGGAGTTGAATCGACAACGAGCAACAAGGTCCCAGCGAACCCCGAATCAACAACAGCCACGGATTCTCCAAATCAGTTTCAGGCCTGGCTAGATAACGGCATGCTCAAAGGGCAAGGATCAGCCCCACTGCCGGGCCAGCTAAGCTTCACTGTGGAGGGTTTTGAAGTCAGTTTGAATCTAGACGTGGTCACGCCTTGGGTCTTGCAAGGTGACGCCGGTTACAGCCGAAAATCGAGCTTGGGGCAAGCCAGCTATTATTACAGCCAACCGCATATCACCATCACCGGTCAGGTGACTCGCAACCAACACACGACGAACCTAACAGGCCAAGGCTGGCTGGATCGAGAGTGGAGCTCACAACCATTGGCACCTAACCAACCCGGCTGGGACTGGTTGTCAGTGCATCTCGACGATGGCCATGCACTGATGGTCTATCGTCTGCGCCAAGACGACGGCGAGGACTGGATTAGCGGTAGCTGGATCACGCCCGAAGGCCAGGCTACTAGCTTGAATAAGATTGATATCGTCTTTGAGCCTATTCGACATACAACCCTCAAGACCGGCGCCAATAGCCACCACAAGTTACCCCTGCACTGGCGCGTTGCCCTGCCTGGCCTAGGTCGGAGCTGGACCGTCGCACCTCGTTCTGAGGACCACTGGCTAAACACCGCCTTCCCCTATTGGGAAGGTCCCGTCACCCTCGATGGCACAACGACGGGCCAAGGTTTTCTGGAACTCACGGGCTATCCAGAATCCCAATAGCACCATCAGCAGGATGTTAGGACTTCAGCACCAGTCCGGCCCGAACTGCAGCAAGCTGGTCATCTTGGCGCGCGATTTGACCATTAACGATCACCAGCTCGACACCGTCGGCAAGTTACAGAGGCTGCGGGTAGGTCGCAGTGGCAGTAATGCGGATCGGCATTTTAGTCCTGGGTTGGATTCGAGGCAGATGACAGAGGCACATGGCAAAGGCACATGGCAGAGGCACATGACAGAAACACATGGCCTAGACCGTCGAGCACCTGCCCACCCGCAATCAATAGGTCAATCTGCGGGTATTCCGCCAAAAATGATGGCCGGACCTCACTGCACCCCAGCAACAATACCGCGTAACCACAAGGTCGGATTTAGCTGAGACGAAACAACATAGGGGCAACTCTGCACGCGGCTGATGTCGCGATCAGAATAAAACTAGTGTCGCAGTGTTAGATCACTCCCTTGACGTCTGCCAAACGACACAGCAGACTCAATCTATCACTGTTTGGGAGATGCCTGTGGCCACACTCAAATTCGCTGCTATTTTTAAAGACTGTGTGCGGGCAGAGGACTGCGCCCAACAGTATCGAGGCCAGCTGTTTGTGGATCAACGTGCCGCTAGCCGAGGTCTGCCGATGGCGGCGTTAGTGACTGCCAGCACCGATGATCTCGCGGGCTTTCTGGCCGCTACTGACGCCGGCGCCTATCTGATCTATGAACGGGTGATCAAACCACGGAGCGTTGCCGATGAACAATATACTGCCCCGTCGATCCCGGACGCACCGGTGAACCTGCCGGGCTTTATCGGCCTATTCCCACTCATTGCCCACCCGAACCTTGGCCACACCGATGCAGACCGATACTGGCGTGACCAACATGCACCTCTCGCATTACAGGTGCATGAGGCCATGTCGCATTACCGGCAGTTAAGTATTGTCCATCGATTTCATGGCCCAGCCCTTGACGGTATTGCGTTATGCGGCTTTGACTCGCTGCTGGATTTACGCGAACGCTTTTATGCCACCGAAGCAGGCCGCCAGGCGATCGCCAAAGACATCAGTCAATTCGCCGACACCGCCAATTCGCCTCGACGTATGATTGTCGCGGAAACGCACTATGGATGAAGCTAGCACCTCAAACAGGCCACTGTGAACGATCTAGTACAAACGCCGACGCTGCCCCTGAGCCGAGCCCACTGGGCCAACACTTGAGCGTAAAATCAATCCCTTATTTGTGGAGCTTGACCCTATGATCAACACTATTCTTGCCTTTGACCCAGTGGCTATTCACGCCGGCAACCGAGGCCTGGGTATCGATCATGACGCTGTTCAGGCCCAAGTGGAGACACTCCTAAACCGTATGACCCTGGCGCAGCTGATCAACGAGATTCGCGGCCTACAACCCCAACCGATTGATGGCTTGTATGCTGCCGGTGGCGACGAGTCGTTAGATATCCCGCCATTCAAGATGGTGGATGGTCCTCGCGGGGCAAGAACCGGCAAGGCCACCGCGTTTCCTGTGGGTATCGCTCGTGGCGCAACCTTTGATGTCGAACTGGAGCGCCGGGTGGGCCTGGCGATTGCCCTGGAAGTCGCGGCTCGCGGCGGCAATGTCTTGCTGGCCCCCACTATTAACCTGCTTCGCCACCCGGGTTGGGGACGCGCCCAAGAAACCTATTCTGAAGACCCTTTTCATATGGGCGCCATGGCAGTGGCATTTATCTCTGGCGCGCAGAATCATGTGATGACCAGCCCTAAACATTTTGCCGTGAATAACGTTGAAAACACGCGGTTCGAGATGAGTGCGAACGTGCCAGCCAGGGTACTCCACGAAGTTTACCTGCCACACTTCAAGCGTTGCGTCCAGGAGGCTGGCGCGGCATCTGTCATGAGCGCTTATAATAAACTCAACGGCACCTACTGTGGCGAACATGCCGAGTTGTTAACCCATATCCTACGCGACGACTGGGGTTTTAAAGGCTTCGTTGAATCTGACTGGTTCCTCGGCACTCGATCCACCGCCGCGGCTTTGAACGCGGGCATGGATATAGAAATGCCGGCAGGCTTTCGGTTTTCTGATGAGAAGATTTATGCGGCGATCACGGCCGGTACTTTAACCGAAGCGACGCTACGCCAGGCTGCTGGCCGCGCCCTATACGCCAAGCTTGCCTGGAACCTGAATTCACTGCCCATGCCAGACGCTGATGTCGTTGAATGCCCAGCGCATATTTCACTGGCACGGGAAGTTGCTGAGAAATCTATCGTGTTGCTAAAGAACGCCGCGCATTGCTTACCCCTTAAGGATATCGTTAATCAGCGCTACGCGATCGTGGGCGATCTTGCGACCATCGCGAATCTCGGTGACCGCGGCAGCAGCTTCGTCGCTTCCAGCGACACGACCAGCATCCTGTCAGGAATCACGCGACAGCTGCAACATGCAAAAATTACCCACTTTAGCACCAGTGATAATCTCCAAAGCCTCGGTGATTTTGACGCCTGTATTGTCGTTGCCGGCCTGACTTATCTCGATGAAGGCGAATTTATTCCAACCCAGCAACAGGAAGCAGAAGGCACCGATCTGGCTCGTGGCGGCGACCGTAATGTCCTCACCCTGCCTGAGCCACAACTTGAACTCATTCACTCAGCCACCCGCCATGCCCGCAAAACCATCGTTGTGCTCGAAGGGGGCAGCGCCATTGAGGTCACGGACTGGCTCGACCTCGTTGACGGCCTCATCATGGCCTGGTATCCGGGACGCGAAGGAGGTCATGCGGTTAGCAACGTTCTGTTTGGCGTGACCAACCCCTCCGGTCGCCTGCCGGTCACTATCCCAACCCACCTTGATCAGCATGTGCCCTGGGATATCACCTCATTAAATGTCGATCATGACTATCTGCACGGTTATGGGTTGCTGCAAGCGAATCAAGAAATACCGCAATTTCCCTTTGGTTTTGGCCTGTCGTACACCAGCTTTGCTTTGCAGGGCCTGACGGTGGATAGCACCGACTCCGGATTCTGCCTTAGGGTTAAGGTGGCTAACACCGGTGCGACGCCCGGAGCGACTATCGTCCAACTTTATGTCGCCTGTCCTGACTCGTCGATCCTGCGCGCACCGCAACAACTCAAGGGCTTTGGACGAGTCCAACTGGCGGCTGCGGGCGAGGTGACACTGTTGCTTAACCTGGGCAATGATGACCTATGTTTTTATGACGAACTCGCCCGTGACTGGCGACTGGAAGCTTGTGACTACTGTTTCTCCGTTGGCTTTTCATCCGCGGATCTGATCCTGTCCAGCACTTGGTCCTTCGATGGCGCCGACTGGCAGGCGCGGTAGCGTGGAATACCCCGCCGACATCAAGCTACTGGCCTTCTGTGATCATCGAAGGTTTAATAAGGCAACCCGATTCTGCAGCAATGGACCGTCAATATGTCTTTAGCCCAACAAGCCTCAGCCGCCTTCACTGTCGAACGACTCAGTCCGACCATTGGTGCAGAACTCTGCGGTATCGACTTAGGCCAAGCGCTGCCTGACAGCACGATCGCCGAAATTTACCAGGCACTGCTCGACTATAAGGTGATCTTCTTCCGAGACCAGAACATCACTTCTCAACAACACTTGGCCTTTGGCCGGCGCTTTGGCAACCTTGAGGTTCATCCCTTTGCGGCCCAAGACCCTGAATTCCCAGAACTTCTCAGAATCACCCACAACCAGGAGAATAAAGGCCAGGAAAATCTCTGGCACAGCGATGTGACCTGGCGGGCAGAACCGTCGCTGGGTTCCATTCTGCGTGCGCACGAGATCCCCGAGGTTGGCGGTGACACCTTGTTTGCCGACATGGGACAGGCCTACGACGATCTGAGCGACACCCTCAAAGCGCAACTTGACGGTCTGACAGCGCTTCACGATGCTGTGGGTTTTCATCGTCGTATGCGCGAAAAAGGCGCATCGGAAGACGAAGTCAGCGCCATGCGTGAACGATATCCGGCGCAGGAACATCCCGTCGTTCGGACCCACCCGGATACGGGTAGAAAAACCCTCTATGTGAACCGTGCCTTCACCCAGTCTATTGTCGGGATGTCGGCTGAAGATTCGCAGGCCATGCTCGATCAACTGTACCGAACCGCTGCGGTGCCTGAATATCAGTGCCGATTTAAGTGGCAGTCGAACTCCATCGCCTTCTGGGATAATCGCGCTTGCCAGCACTATGCTGTCTCTGACTACTGGCCGCAGGTCAGATCCGTAGAACGCGTCACCATCATCGGCGACCGACCGCGATAAAGGAGCCTGTTGATGACCCTGCAGATTGACCCAATCACACCGGGATTAGGTGCCGAGATTCGCGGTGTTGATCTTGCGCTACCGTTGTTGCCAGACCAAATCAAACAGATCAAACAGGCGTTTTTAGATCATATGGTGCTGGTGTTCAGAGACCAGAAACTCAGCCGTGAACAGCACAAGTCATTTGCTCGCCAGTTCGGTGAAATTCATATTCACCCCTCGAAACGCGGCGGCATGAATCGGCCTGATCCGAACATCGACGTGGAAATCTTTTTAATTGATACCAAGCCAGATGCAAAACTCACCAATGGTGAAGCCTGGCACTCGGATGTGTCCTGTGAAGTCATACCACCGGCCGCGTCTTTATTGTATGTCACCAAGGTTCCGGAAAATGGTGGCGGCGATACCTTGTTTGCGAATATGTATGCGGCGTACGACGAGTTATCTGACAGCTTGAAATTTCTGCTGAGTGACAAGACCGCGTTCCATGATGGCGAGAAAGACCTGCGAAATTATGGGGTAAAATTACGCAAAGACCAGACCTACCCCAGCGCATCTCATCCGGTGATTGTAGCGCACCCGGAAACCGGTCGACCCTTATTGTTCGTTAACTCGAGCTTCACATCGCACATCGAAGGGCTCCCCACGTGGGAAAGCGATATGGTACTCGACGGGCTCTATCAGTTTGTCGCCAACAATCCACGCATTCAGTGCCGGGTGAAATGGACACCGGGCATGCTCACCATGTGGGACAACCGGTGTCTGCAGCATCAAGCGGTGAGAGACTATGCAGGGTTTTCTCGTTACGGCGAGCGTGTGTCGATACTGGATGGTCACGCCCCAACAGCCGCCAACGGTTCCTGACATTGAATCGTTACCTGCTCTAGATCCGCGGCCTTCTGCTGCAGTTTGTCAGCCCAATCCCAGATCATCAATAATCTGCTGACAGATTTTCTCAGGCAACTCGGCAATATCAACAACTAAACTATCACTAGACGGTTGCAGCGTGGCTAACTGGCTCTGCAGCAAACTGGTCGCCATAAATGCATGTTGACGTTGACCTAGTCGCGCTTGAATAACTTCAAGGCTGCCCCTAAGCCACACAGATCGGACTGTGGATTCATCGACGCCTAACTGCGTCCGATAAGTCGGCTTCAGTGCTGAGCAGGCCAATACAGCACTGCGACCTTGCGCCTGTAACACAATTATTTTTTGCGCAAGCACCTCAAGCCAAGGCCAGCGATCTGCATCGGTCAGGGGTGTGCCTGAACGCAGCTTATCGATATTGGCGGCAGGGTGAAAATCATCAGCGTCCAAAAACGACCAATTCAACTGTTCAGCCAACAATCGCCCTACAGTAGTTTTACCGCTGCCGCTGACACCATAGACCACAATAATCATGAATGGGCGGCGAAATAAGCTCGCATATCCCAGCCGGGCCAACGAGCCTGACAGAGCTTCAAAGTACGCAGCGTCCAGTAGGCATCGCCCGGCAAGGGTATCCCCAAACAAGCTAACTGTTGCGGTGATGCATGGTCAAAAATTCCAGACCAGTTTCTGCCAGCACTGTCCTGCCACACGTGATAACCAATAAGCTCATTGCCCGCAGCTTTATAGCCTGCGGTCATGGTGTAGCGATAGCCATTTTCAAGGGTCAGATTCGTGCCTCGGTGAAACGTATCGATACTGTGGGCCACTAGCGTACCCGCCGGGGCCGCCGCGGATTTTTCGCGGCTTAACAGCGCCCCTTGCAGCTCTGCCGAAACCGCCACTGCACCGGGCTTCAACACCTGTGCGGCAGCGGGCTTGGGGACGTAATGCAGCGCACCGAGCGCGTCTGTAACATCGGTAATGTAGAGAATAAAATCTACAGTGCGCAACGCCGCAGCCTCGGAGGGAACCAATAACGTGTGGTTGCCAAAATCACAATGGTGAGCCTGCTCGTAATTGGTTTCACCAGTATATTTGGCCCATGTATGCGACTGGTACAAGTGCACCGAATCAACGCCCAACACGGCGCTGGCAAAGTCTATCAACGCCGGATGCAGGGAAATCAAGTTCATCTCTGGGGCCGCATCAAAGGGAAAGTTATCGATATTTTTGAATTGCAGCTGACGAAATGCCGCGGCCTGCTCATCTTCAGCGCCACCCATCATTGCCTTGGCGGTTTGATCGGCGTGAGTACCATAGATACGCTCGTACTCGGCATAAATAGGGGCGATTTCTGCGGCGCTAAAGAAGTCGGGAATGATTGCGAAGCCCTCATCACGCCACTGTTGCACGTGTTCCGGGGTATATCGCTGGGAGGCAATTTGCTGCATAGGCTGCTGGCTTCGCTGTGGCGTTCGAATGGTCTAATCATGCCACAGTTGCTCAGCGAAAGTTAAGTCACCTGCCTACCCCCGGACTCAATTCGCTGCTAGGCTAACCTCTATTTGAGCGCTGCCTACGGTACTGATCTACAGTACTGATCTACGCTACTGATCTACGCTACTAACAAGTGACCTGACAACTAACGCCGGAACTAACTGCATGCCAATGAATCCTGCAACACTCGTGCAACTCGGTTTAGACCAGATCGTCGCCGCAGAGGTTAATGGCCGACACAATGGCGTCGTCAACGATCCAGCTTGGGATGCCGCCTACCACCCTTGTGCGGAAGCATTTCCCGCAACCGACGTGATCGCCGGTCTGGTCCAAAAAACACCCGCCTACCAGTCCTCGGCCTACCCCGGCACCACTCGAGACCTGTGGCTTTATCAAACCCCTGGCTGCGATGGTTCTACTCCACCCCAAGTAATCTGTTTCAATGATGGCGCCTGGTACTTAGGCCGCCAAGGCCCGGTGCGAGCCACTCAGGTGCTCGATAGCTTGTTTAGCCTTGGCCACATCAAGGCCACTGTGGCCATATTCATTAATCCGGGCCAGCCCGATCATCCGGTCCAGGGACCTATCGCCTCCTACAATCACCAACAATCACAGCGCAGCCTTGAGTATGATCAGCTCAGTGGACGCTACGGTGAATTTCTATTCGACGAAATTTTTTCCTGGGCCGAGACCCAATTGGGCTTTGCGTGCAGTCGCCAGCCCGTTGACCGAACGCTCTGTGGCATCAGCAGCGGTGGGATCGCGGCCTTCAATGCTGCCTGGCACTTCCCTGACCAGTGTCAGCGGGTGATCAGCCATTGTGGATCCTATACGGATATCTGGGGCGGTCATAATTACCCCTCATTGATTCGAACTCATGCCCGCAAGCCCTTGCGCGTGTTTCTACAAAGTGGCCAGCATGACGTCAAATCGCCTTTCGGTGATTGGTCATTAGCGAATCAGATGATGGCCAGCGCCTTCGATTGGGCTGGTTATGACTATCAGTTCGCCTACGGCGATGGCGGCCATAATCTGCACCACGGCGGCGCATTGTTTGCCGACACCTTGCGCTGGCTTTGGCGAGATTAGTGCCGCTGCAGCGCGCAGCCCCAACCTTGATGTCAGACGCCCGCGTCACCAAATTGCAACTGGACCATGCGAGCATACAGCGCGTTGCGCTTGAGCAACGCCCCATGGGTGCCGACATCCTGAATCTGACCGGCCTCCAGTACGACAATCCGATCTGCCTTAAGGACCGTCGCCAGACGATGTGCGATCACCATAGTGGTTCGATTTTGCTGCAAGCGCTCAAGGGCCGTTTGCACCAGGCGCTCGCTTTCAGCGTCCAAGGCACTGGTGGCCTCATCCAGCAGTAATATTTTCGGGTCTCTTAACACAGCTCGAGCGATGGCAATGCGTTGCTTCTGCCCACCCGACAGGCGTGCACCCTTCTCACCGAGAAAAGTGTCATAACCTTGAGGCAAATTATCGATAAACTCGTCAGCCGAAGCCGCCTTGGCCGCGGCACGGATTTCTTCCAAGCTGGCCCCAGGTTTACCAAAACGAATATTTTCTGCAGCAGTGGCGCCAAAGATGGTGGTCTCTTGCGGCACTATGCCAAGACAACGACGAATCGCTTCAGGGTCAGCCAGGGAAATATCAATGTCATCGATCAGGATGCGTCCGGCGCCGGTGTTATAGAACCGCAACAACAGCTGAAACAGGGTACTCTTGCCCGCACCAGAGGGGCCCACAAAGGCGATGTTTTCGCCCGCTGCGATCGTCAAATTAAAGCCATTCAGCGCCAGTTCACTCGGGCGCGACGGATAACTGAAATCGACGGCCTCAAAACTCACCCGACCATCAATGGTCGCGGGCAATACCAAGGGCTCACTGGGCGACTGAATCGCCGGGACCACCTGCAGCAATTCCGCGATACGCTCCATCGCCCCGGAGGCACGCTGAACCTCACCCCAGAACTCACTTAAGGCCGCCGCAGAGGCACCGACAAAGATGGCGTAAAGCACGAACTGACCCAGTTCGCCACCGGAAAGCTCACCATCCAAAACCGCCTTGGCACCCACCCAGAGCACAAAGATCAACGCGCCAAAGACACCACTGGTGCCGACTGTGGTGAGTAATGCTCGAACTCGGATTCGGCGGACCGCGACGCGAAAACTCGACTCTACCGCGCTGCCAAATCGTTGGCTTTCCAGCTCCTCGGCAGTGAAAGCCTGCACAATTTCTACCGCATTCAGAATTTCTTCGGCGTGGCCGCTAGCATCCGCCACTCGATCCTGCGTGTCCTTCGACAGCCGCCTGACCCAGCGGCCAATCAATAGTATTGGCACTATCACCAACGGCAACACTATCACCAACAGCCCCATTAACTGCACATTAGTATAGGCGAGCAACGCCAGCGCGCCGACAAACTGAATAGAAGAACGCAGTACAATCGAGATGCCCACGCCTGAGATGGACTGAATCAGTGTCGTATCGGCGGTGAGCCGTGACAACACTTCGCCCACGCGCGTGACTTCAAAAAACGTCGGATCCATCCGAATCACATGCCGGAATACCTGATCACGAAGATCAGCGACCACGCGCTCACCCAGCCAGTTGACGAAATAGGCCCTGGCTGCTCCAAAAAAGCCGATGATCAGTGCAAACAACAACAACACAAAGAAGTAACGATTAACGTTCGCTGCATCTGCCGCCGAAAAACCATGATCAATCACATTGCGCACCGCCATGGGCATCGCCAGCAATGCCGCGGAGGACACCAGCAAGGCAATCATTGCCAGCAACAAGGTGCCTTTATACGGCGCTATAAACGGCACCAGCATGCTCAAAGGACGCAGGGTTTTTACCCGTTTCTGCGGTGCGGGAGATAAATCAGTCATGCAGGATTTCCATGCAGCGAGGTATTATGCGCGAGTGATGTTGGCAAAAGCGAAAGCGCAGAGAATCAGTTGGCGCTAAACCCTGTGGGCACCAACAAACTTTCCAAGTAATCAATCCACAGACTGTCTTCGTTCAGACAAGGGATATAGGTGAAGTGCTCGCCGCCGGCTTCGATAAAATCTTCTCGAGCCCGCAGGTTAACTTCTTCCAGCGTCTCCAGACAATCAGCGACAAACGAAGGACAGACCACCGCGATGTTCTTATGCCCCTGGCTCGGCAAGGCCTTGACCACCTCGTCGGTAAAGGGTTGAAGCCAACCGGGCCCAATACGAGACTGAAAGGCAACGCCCCATTTGTCTGCCGATAAATCCAGATACTGCGCACATAATGCTGCGGTCTGCAGCACTTGTGCCTTATAGCAGTAGGGCCGGGCTGCACAGTCCACCTGACAGCAATCATCGGTCTTCATACAATGGCTACCCGTCGGATCCGTCTTGACCAGGTGCCGCTCCGGCAGGCCGTGGTAACTGAACAGCAAGTAATCATAATCGGTGGGCAGGTCTGCCTTGATTCGCTCTGCAAGCGCCTTGATGTAGCCAGCATCAGCATAAAATGAGTCGGTGAATGATAGCTTGGGCTTGGCGGGTAACAACTCGACCTCAGCCTCGACCGCAAGACGGGTCGTCAGCGAGGTGGACATGGCATAATGCGGATATAGGGGCAACACACTGATCTCATCGCAACCGAGCGCCACCAATCGCGCCAGTGCATCTCGAACCGAGGGTTCCTGATAGCGCATGGCCACTTCTACAGGCTGATCGGTTCGCACCGCCAGCGCCTTGGCCATGGCCATCGTCCCAACAATCAGGGGCGAGCCTGCATCGGTCCATACGGTGCTGTAAGCATGCAGGGTCTTGCTGGATCGAAAGGGCACGATAATCAGATTGACCAACAATTGCTGGGCAATCTTGGGCAGGTCGATCACCAAGTCGTCCGACAAGAACTCTTTCAGATAGGCCCGCACTGACTTGAGCTCGAGGCTTTTCGGCGATCCGAGGTTGATCAATAAAATTCCGTTCATAGGTCTGCCTGATTCCTGTCTTATTGCTGGCTTGTTCGCGCATTGGTAGCGCATTGGTCGCGCATTGGTCGCGCATTGGTAGCGCCGTGCTACCGGGGCGGGCTCGCGAGCGCGAAGTATACACAATTACGCGCTGTGCTTTAACCGGGATCACTATGCCAGCGACTAACCCCTCAGGCAGTCTGCTGCTCCTGCAGACCCAGCTCCTGCATACTGACTTCGCGCATCTTGAATTTCTGCACCTTACCCGTCACTGTCATCGGAAAGTCGTCGGTAAAGCGCACATAGCGGGGCACCTTATAGTGAGCGATGGTGCCTCGACAAAAAGCCTTAAGCGCTTCATCATCCAGTTGCTGACCCTCCTTGAGCGCCACCCAAGCGACGATCTCCTCACCGAACTTAGAGTCAGGAACGCCGGTTACCTGGACCGCGGCGACCGCCGGGTGAGTCATCAAGAACTCTTCGATCTCGCGCGGATACACATTCTCACCACCCCGCACAATCATGTCTTTGATGCGTCCAACAATATTCACATAGCCATCATCGTCCATCACGGCGATGTCGCCAGTATGCATCCAGCCACGGCTATCGATCGCCCCGGCAGTAGCCTCTGGATTCTGCCAGTAACCCAGCATCACACTGTAGCCACGAGTACAGAGCTCACCCATCTGGTTTAGCGGGCACGTTTTGCCAGTGTCTTGATCAATAATTTTTACTTCCACATGGGGATGTACCAACCCCACAGTACTGACCCGCTTGTCGAGGGGCGAGTCGGTTCGCGTCTGAAAACTCACAGGACTGGTTTCAGTCATGCCATAGGCGATTTCCACTTCCGTCATATGCATCAATGTATTGACCTGATTCATGGTCGATACCGGACAAGGCGCACCGGCCATCACGCCGGTTCGCAACGAACTGAGATCAAAGGTTGAAAAGTTAGTCAATGCCAGTTCTGCGATGAACATGGTCGGCACGCCATACAGTGCAGTGGCGGCTTCCGCCTGGACGGCCTGTAACACCGCTTCTGGCTCAAAACTCTCGCTGGGATAAATGAGACACGCGGCGTGGGTCAGGCAACCCAGATTCGCCATCACCATGCCAAAACAATGGTACAGAGGCACCGGCACCACCAGACGATCATGCTCAGTAAAATTCATAGTTCGAGCGACGAAGAAGCCATTGTTCAAAATATTATGGTGACTGAGGCAGGCCCCCTTGGGGAACCCTGTGGTACCGCTGGTATATTGAATATTAATGGGGTCGTCCATATCCAGCTCGGCTTGGCGTGCCGTTAATTGTGCCGCACTCACCGACGAGGCGGTACTGAGCAAATCAGCCCAATCGAATATCCCAGCAATAGGGCTACTGGACAAAGAAATCACTGTGGTCAAATCTGGAAACTTCTCAGACTGCAGGTTTCCCGCCGCGCAATGATTGAGCTCCGGGCATAACGACAGCGTCATCGCTGCATAGTCAGAAGTCTTGAATTGATTCTGCAACACGAGAGCCTTGCAACCCGATTGCTTTAAAACATAATCCAGCTCATGAACGCGATAAGCCGGATTGATGGTCACCAGAATGGCGCCGACTTTGGCGCTCGCATATTGGGTAATCAACCATTCCAGATTATTTGGTGACCAGATACCGATGCGCTCGCCCTTACCCAAGCCCACTGACATTAACGCTCGCGCCAGTGTATTCACTGCCTGCGCCAGCTCAGCGTAGGTCAAACGGATATCCTGGTGAATCGATACAATCGCTGGACGCTCGGGGTAGGCAGCGACAATCTCGTCAAACTGCGCACCGATCGTCAACCCCAGCAGGGGTTGCTGGCTGGTACCACTGGCATAACTCATGGTGCTAGGCATCGTTACGTTCTCCATGCATCAGGGTTGAAATAAACGGTTGTCCCGACTGTTCAGAATTCATCTCAAGGGCCTCGACTCGGCCAATGATACAAGCTTTCGAATAACCTGCCGCGACCAGTTTTTCAATTGTCGCCGACGCCAAGTGAGCGTCGACAGAAGCTAGCAAGCCACCAGAAGTCTGCGGATCAAACAACATGGCATAGTGTGGGTGGGCTTGTGGCTGTATATGTTTCACTGATCGCTCATTGCCAGCATGCAGCGTACTGGTGATCTGCAGATCCTGAAGACAGGTCAGACTACCCATCAACAGCGGCAGGCTCAAAAGGTCGAGGCTGACGTTAACCTGCGATGCTTGCATCATTTCTGACAAATGTCCCGCTAGCCCAAAGCCCGTGATATCCGTGCAGGCTGACGCTGTCGTTGTGCCCTGCTCACTCAACGCACCGAAAATGGCACCCGCCGCCGCATTCGACTGCAGCATTGCCTGCAAGGCCGCCTCGATCCAACGTCCCCGTGCCTGATGCTGCATGTCCGCCGCAAATAGGGTGCCGGTACCCAGCGGCTTGGTCAGTATCAGTATTTGACCGGGTCGCATTCCAGATTTTTTTAACAGTCGGGATTCATCCGCGATACCATTAACGGCAAAACCAACGGACAACTCGGCACCTTCCGTGGTGTGACCACCCACAAGACGAATGCCCTCCTCCTCGAGTTGCTCCCAAGCCCCTTGCATCAACTGTTCTAACAGATGGCGCGTGGCCGATGGCGCGGCATAAGGGGTGGTAACAATGGCCATAGCCGTAACTGCCTCACCCCCCATGGCATAGATATCACTGACCGCATGGTTCACAGCGATCTTGGCCAACAAATAGGGATCTTCAATAAAAGCCTTAAACACGTCTACCGTATGCAACATCAGTTTGCCCACAGGCGCACGATAGATCGCGGCATCATCAAGCTCGGCAACCTGCATATCAAGGTTACCCAACACTTCTGCCAGCAAATCCGCACTGACTTTCGAGCCACAACCACCACACTGCATTTGCGGGTCAACTTCAGCCAACAGGCCCTGACCCGACTCGAGTTTCATCAGCGGCAAGGCATTAAACTGGCGCATAAAACGTCGATCGATCCAGTCTTTTAAATGCCATACCCAGCGCCCATAAACGCTTCTACCAAACTTCATCGCCACGGCTGCCTTGTCACCGGTTGATACCAACGACAGAAAAGAGGTTTGTGGAACGAAGTGCTTCAGGGGTTTACCGAGCAATTGACGCCGAATGTTTTCGTACAACACCGGTCCCTGGCGAACAGCAAAAACGCCAGCTTTAGGCCGTGGATGGGCTAACACGTGCGCAGTATCGCCCACAGCAAAAACGTCATCGAAATCGCTGACTTGTAATGTATCACGCACCTCGACAAAGCCGTTGTCATCAGTGGCCAGCAGCGTCTGTGCCAACCACGGTTGAGCCGCCGCAGAAGTCACCCAAAATATTTCATCCACAGCGCAGCGCTGTGAGCGGGCAGACACGAGAGTTTTCTGCTGGACTTCTACAACCCGAAAATTTCGGTGCAACTCGATACCCCGATGGCCGAGTTGCTGAATGAACAAAGCCTGCACAGCAGGCGTGTAATCTGGCAACAAGACGTCTTGGTCGACGAACAAGTGAAAACTGATGGGCTGCGGGCTCAGTGTCGGCGCTACCCTCGTGAGGTAATGCTGGACCGCCAAACACAGCTCGACGCCGCCTGCACCGCCACCGACGAAGGCCATGTGCCTGACTGTGCCAGCGGCAATCCGGCCGAGGCACTCCTGCCATTGATGCAGAAACCGATTGATGGGTTTAACCGCGATAACGTTTTCACGGGCTCCGGGTACATCAATCACCGCGGGCGTGATACCAATATCGATCGACAAAATATCATAGCCAATATCGGGCCGACCTTGGCAACGCACCCGGCGATTGACAGGGTCAATAT
>JABBAY010000095.1 GCA_018607725.1 K189A clade bacterium | reverse complement strand
TTCATTACCCCTCCAAATATTTTAGGCATCAGATCAAACTGACTATTTTTTTCAGTCGCACACCTGTTCCCCCTGAGCGCGAGCAGCGAGCATCCTAGAGGGTTAGGTTAAACAAGTAAACAGAGGGATTGGTTTATTAGGTGTTAAGATGTTGTTGATATCAATATGATGAATATGTGGATTAAAAAACGCACAGTCGGGCGAAGTAACTACCCGACTGTGCGTGTGGACAGTCAGACTACCACAGGTCGTATTTCTGTACTTCAGCGCGACCAACAACCATATGATGCACCTCATCCGGGCCATCCGCAAAACGCAGATGACGCATATCGGCGTACATGGATGCCAGCGGCGACCACTGAGAGATACCCGTCGCTCCATGCATCTGAATCGCTTGGTCAATAATCAAGCAGACTTTCTCAGGAACCATAGCCTTAACCGCACTGACGTAAACCCGGGCTTCCTTGTTGCCCAACACGTCCATGGCTTTCGCTGCCTGCAACACCATCAATTTCATGGCATCGATCTCGATTCGAGCCCGGGCAATGATCTCAAGATTTTTACCCAGTTTGGCAATGGGCTTGCCGAACGCAACCCGCGAACCGGCACGGGTGACCATCAACTCGAGGGCTTTTTCCGCTTTACCGATGGAGCGCATACAGTGATGGATTCGACCCGGCCCCAGGCGGACCTGGGAAATCTCAAAACCCTTGCCTTCGCCTAACAGAATATTCTCTTTCGGCACTCGAACATTATTGAAACGAATATGCATGTGCCCGCGGGGCGCATGATCTTGCCCGAACACCTGCATGCCTTCGAGTATCTCCACTCCTGGCGTGTCGGTGGGCACCAATATCTGCGACTGCTGACGACTGGGCGGCGCATCGGGGCTGGTTTTCACCATGGTGATCATGATCTTACAGCGAGGATCGCCAGCGCCAGAGATATAAAACTTCTCGCCATTGATCACCCACTCGTCACCTTCGAGGACTGCGCTGGTGCTAATGTTTTTGGCATCCGACGACGGGATATTGGGTTCTGTCATGGCGTAGGCGGAACGAATTTCGCCATTGAGCAATGGCTTTAACCATTGCTCTTTTTGGGCTTCGGTACCGACTCGCTCAAGCACTTCCATGTTACCCGTATCTGGTGCGCTGCAGTTCAGTGTCTCAGACGCCAGGCTGTATTTGCCCAGCTCGGCGGCGATATAGGCGTAGTCTAGGTTTGTCAGCCCATCACCCATTTCAGAGTCAGGCAAGAAAAAATTCCACAACCCTGAAGCCTTAGCCTTATCTTTCGCGCCTTCCAACAGCTCCAATTGACGAGGGTGCCAAGACCAGCGATCGGCCTTGCCTTTTTCAAGGCTGTGAAACTCCTCGGTGATCGGCTCAACGTTCTCAGCGATATGTTTTTTCACCGCATCCATGAGGGGCTGGGCCCGCTCGGACATGGCCAGTGTATATAAGTCATTTGCGATATCTGGCATAGGCTTGGTTCTCCGTAATGGTTTTTTTGTTGGGACTACGCTTGTGTCGTATGCCACCTACCATTCGAGATCATCAGGGATCTGGAAGTCTTTATAGGGATCATCCTCATCAACCGCGTCCTTGTCTCGCTCATAAAGATAGAGAACGACGTCGTCTTTGCGCGCCATGATGCGACGCGCAACTTGCTCTGGCACCATATCATACCCATCAGCCTTTTTGACGATCGCCAGATAACCCTGATTCAGCTGGGTTTTATTTTCCTGTGATACATAAATATTCTTGATCACACCCTGGTCGGCAAACTTATAGGCGATGTCGCCTGTCTGGCGCTGACTGTTCGTTTCAATCAATTGCTTGATCTGAGCATCCAGTGCCCGTACGTTGGCAACTTGATTCTTTTCCTCGTTCTTTAGCCGATCACTGGCCAACTTGTCTTCCAGCACTTGTTTGGCCTCAAGTTTGCTGGTGTCGACTGCCCCGTGTTTTTCCCGTACGTCTTTGCGATGTAGGCCGTTCTGAGCCTTGCGCAATTGCTTTTCGCTGACGAGGCCCACCTTGCGGAGTTGATCCTGTAGCGATGAGCCACCCTTGCTGTTCTTTTTCAATTTCCTTCTCTCCAATCAATTTTCAAGGGGCGAGCTAGACCATAGGGTATCTGGGTCCTGGGGTTGCCAGGGTGGGTATTTTGTCATAACCCCGGCAAACAAGTCTCCTGCTAGGAGCCCGTCAAGCCAACGGATCAAAGCGCTGTAGGGTCGAGTGTGAAACCAGGCCAGGTCGACATGGGCAAATTGGCGAACAAAGGGCAGGATCGCCATATCCACATAAGACGGTCGTTCACCAAATAGATAGGGCCCGCGGCCCAGTCGCTTATCCAGCTGAAACAGGAAAACCTCACACTGATCTCGCGCGGCGTGCGCCTCTTCAATAGCATCGCGGCCGGCATACTTGTAACGATCCAGATGGCCTTTAAAGACCTGGTCATTTTCTGCCACCAAGGCCGCCATCAAAGCCATTTCCTGCCCGTCAGTACTGAGCCAGCCGGCCGGGTCATTTTGCGCCAGAGCCCAGAGCAGTATATCCAGACTCTCATGGATCACCTCAACGCCAGCCAACACTAGCACCGGCACCGTGGCCTTGGGCGAGATTTGTAGTAAAGCCGCCGGCTTATTTTTCAAAGCGACCTCTCGCAGACGCACAGTCACCCCCGCCACAGACAACCCCAACCGCGCCCGCATGGCATAGGGGCAGCGACGAAAGCTATAAAGAATCGGGTACTCAACCATGGTCAATGTCACGCTACCCATCTGGATCAAAGACTTAAGCATAGCGTTTTTACGAGGTTTATATAGCCTAATCATAAGCAATAGCTGGCAACCGCAGGCCAATGCGCTAGCATGGTGACTTTTAACCACCAGCATCAGCCCCTGGGATCAACCAATAGTAGCAGCCACCAAAATGATGGAGAGGCCAACGTGATAGAGCATCATATAGATATTCAGACCCAAGACGGCGCCATGAATACCTTCATTACCCATCCCGAAGAAGGCGGTCCCTTTCCTGTAGTCATGTTCTATATGGATGCACCGGGCAAGCGCGAAGAGCTGCACGATATGGCTCGCCGAATTGCCACCGTCGGCTACTACGTAATATTGCCCAACCTCTACTACCGCAAGACCCGGGAATTTGTCTTTGAGCGCAACGATGCGGGCATGAAGAGCATGATGGAGGTGGCGAGCCACTTGCGGATCAAGCTCATCATGGAAGACACCCAGGCCCTGCTTGATTTCCTAGCAACCGACCCCCACGCCAACGTCAACAAAATCGGCGCAGTGGGTTACTGTATGAGCGGGCCCTTCGTCTTCGCCGCGGCCTCCCAGTTCGCCGATCGCATTCAATGCGCAGCCTCTATTTACGGCGCCAACCTCATGACCAAACGGGATGACTCGCCCCATCTGAGCGCGAACAAGATCAAGGGCGAGATGTATTTCGCCTGCGCCGAGATCGATCACTACGCGCCTAAAGAAACCATCGATGCACTGGATGCGCACCTGAAAACTTGCAATATTAATTATCGCATCGAGTGGTATCCTGGAGCGGAACATGGTTTTGCTTTTCCTGATCGCGGCGAGATTTATCACAAGCCCAGCGCCGAACGGCATTGGTCAAGACTCTTCGACCTGTTTCAACGTAATCTCCGCGACGGCGACTGAACCCAAGCCTGCCGACAACCACCTTAATCATACGATCCGCTACCGCGAGCAGCAGCACTTTATGGCAACTAAGCCAACTATTTATAAGCTCGGCGTCACCATTTCCGACCTGAATCGTGACTATTATCAGACCCATCAACTCACGATCGCTCTGCATCCATCCGAGACTCATGCTCGAATGATAGCGCGGATCATGGCTTTTTGCCTGAACGCTGAAGAGCACCTGACATTCAGTCGTGGCTTATCCGACAATGACGAGCCGGACATCTGGTCTCACAGTCTCGACGGCCAGACCGAGCTCTGGATCGATGTGGGCGAGCCTTCAGTAGACCGAGTGAAGAAGTCTACTCGGCTCGCCAAGTCGGTGCGGGTCTATAGCTTCAACTCTAAGTCCGATGTCTGGTGGCAAAAATCGGCGAGCGATTTCAGTCAGCTGAAGGCCACTTACTACCGATTTTCCTGGCCACAGATTCAAGCCCTGACGGCCTTGATCGAACGTACCATGACGTTGTCGGTGACCATCTCTGAGGAATCGGCTTTTATCGCCGGTGATGCCGGTGAATTTGAGCTCAGCTGGACAACGTTGAGTCCTTAGCCCGACAAAGCCGCGATTAATCGTCGTCCCGGAGCATAGGCCGGCGCACGCGATAAACTCAAACGCCAGACAAAAAAACGGGCAAGACCAGCAAGCGTCTTACCCGTTATTCGTTGACCAATGGTCTGACTATCTATGCTCTAACTATCGATGCTCTAACTATCGATGGTTTGCCAATCACTCGCATTCCCACCAATAGATTCTCCAGCGCACCTGAATGTGCAGCGCTCTAGATACGCTCGATAATAATGGCTGGCGCCATACCACCGGCAGCACACATGGTGATCAAACCAAACTGCTGACCACGACGCTCGAGTTCATCAAGCACGGTACCAATCAGCATTGAGCCGGTGGCACCAATCGGATGACCCAGGGCCATCGCGCCGCCATTAACGTTGACCTTGTCACGATCGAGGTTCAAGTCACGAATAAATTTCTCGGCAACCACGGCAAAGGCTTCGTTGATCTCAAACAAATCGATATCGTCAACCGTCATACCCGCCTTAGCCAGAACCTTACGTGCAGCCGGTACTGGCGCATTCAGCATCAGCGTTGGCGAGTCTCCCATATTACACATGGCCACGATTCGCGCTCGAGGCTTCATGCCATGGGCTTTGGCATAATCAGGCGAAGCCAACAGGACCGCACCGGCGCCATCAACCACGCCAGATGAATTGCCCGCATGGTGGAAGTGCTTAATATCCAGACCTGGATACTTTTGCAGTACCAGGCTGCGGAATGTCGTGCCCGACTCGTCCAATGGAATATCCGCAAGTTTCGCGAACGAGGGATCCAGGTTACCGAGACCTTCAAGGGTTGTTTGCGGACGGGGAAACTCTTCATGATCCAGAGCAACGGTTCCATCAGCGTTATAAACAGTGATCAGCGACTTGTCGAAATAACCATTTTTGATGGCGTGATCGGCACGCTGTTGGGAGACGACCGCCAACGCATCCAAGGCTTCGCGATCAATACCTTCAAGGGTCGCAATCGTATCAGCACACAAGCCTTGATGGGGCTGGGGATGCACCGAACGCAGGCGAAAGTTATCATTGTCGAGGAAGGGTGAACCACCGCCACCGCCACCGCCATAAGAGGACATCATCTCTGCGCCACCACCGATACACAGGTCTTCCATGCCGGACATGATGTTCGCCGCAGCAATATTCACCGAGGTAATACCCGAACCACAAAAGCGGTCTAGGGTGACGCCACTAGCGCGAACATCATAGCCTGCATCCAACGCGGCCATACGCGCCAGGTCACCACTTTGCTGGCCACGCTGCGAACTGGTACCAAAGATAATATCGTCCACTTCAGCGGTGTCGAACCCGACTCGCTCCTGCAAGGCTTTTAAGACCGCAGCCCCTAAATGCTGAGGGTGTTGATCGGCTAAGGCGCCTTTGCCTTTTTTGCCGATTCCACGCGGGGTGCGGCAGGCATCAATAATCCAAGCTTCTGGCATGGTAGTACTCCTATTTAGAAATATTTTCGGGAACTCGCCGCAATGGCACGCCCGATAATGGGGGCTTTTTCCTGAGCTATTTATGTCACTAGCGAGCCTCGCATATTAGAGTGATTGAGGGTATGCGGCAAGTTTCATGGTCAGCCCACGAATTTCAAGGTTTACACATGCGTGTTATCCGCGATCAGGCGTCGCCAGCAACTGCGCTGCCTCGTTATCTATAACCATTTGCAGCAGACCAATCACCATTTGCTGGGCATCCACCAGGCCTTGCTCGTCGGTCAAATCCAGCGCCAGCTGCATAGGAATTAAAAATGTATTGAACCGGCAACCGAAGACATAGTCCTGCATCAAAGCTGCATAATCATAGTCACCGACACCAGCCTGCAACAGTTGTCTGTGATAACGATTCAACAAAGGTTTCTCGACCTGGCGACGCAGCTCAACGGGTAGTAGGCCGAACAAATAAGCGATGTCATGAACTCCGCAGCCGAGATGACAACCATCCCAATCAAAAAAAACCACCGGGTCCAAGGGGGTCGCCGCATCAAAGAATATATTCTGGCAATGCATATCCATATGACACAAGGTTAAATTCATCGTTGGCCACTGTTCCGTCATGCGCGCTGCAGCGGTAGCTGCGAGTTTTTGACACAAATGAATCCATTCCGGGGACATCGAAGCCGCTATCGACGAGTCAAGCCAGGCGGCCCAATTGGCGGGCATTTCATCAGCCCATTGCCGCCAAACAGGATGTGAGGGGCCCATCACTGCCTCGCTGGCATCAAGCGCAACCGATCTTCCCCACCAGTGAGCATGGAGCCGCGCCGCGGCATCAACGATATGTTCAAGCTGGGCAAGATCTGGAGGATTGGAGAAAGAGAAGGCCTGCATGGCTGAGCAGTCCTCCAACAATAATACCGCATCACCCGTCCCGTCATCCCAAAGTGCCGCATAGGCCTTGGGCAGGCGGACTGGCGTCGAGTCCGCGAACTCATGGTAGAAACGCGCCTCTCTGCAAAAGGTTCGCCGGCGACGGGCCATCTCGGCAGTCGCGGGGTAATCTGGCATGACTTTAATCAGGAGCTTTTCGGGCAAATGACGAGTTGCTGTTCCTGGCCGCCATTGCAGATGAATGAAGCCTATATCACTACCGTAGCCCCGCTTCACCGCCGGCGCTGTGACCGTGAACGCCAACAGATCACTCTCTGGCACCGCCAATACAGTTGCCAACCAGGATTTGCTGACTGCCGCTAAGGTCAGGGGAAAGCTGGGAATGGGATGATCGGCTGCAGACATGGTGCTGACCATACGCTGTTGTGTCGCAACTGTCAGCTCAGACTGCCTGCTTAGGCTGTCTGCTGCCGAGCGCCGATTTATCGGATTCCACCC
>JABBAY010000227.1 GCA_018607725.1 K189A clade bacterium | reverse complement strand
TGGTCATGCAGGACGGGATAATCCGGTGCCAAAATATGATGCAGGTACTGGTTCTGACCCTTGCTCCGTGGCTTGACGCACCAGCGATGCAGGTAGCCCACCAGTTCTAGATCAGCCAGCCGCTGTGGCTGAAAAATGGATTTTTGTGGCGCTTGAAGTGGCTGTTCTTGGTCGTTTTGTTGAATCATGGTAAACCTGATTGAAGTCATTAGATCGCGTCGGTTGCGCTCGAAAATTGATACAGTCCCTGGACTTCGCAAATCCTGGTGGTTGGCAGGGTAGCTTCGTCTCTGCAGGCAAGTGACGAAGCAAACTGAATTACTTCCTCGCCAAACTCAATGGCTGACAGCAAGAGCGTATTCTCGCCGTTTATCATCTATAGATCAATTTTTGCATCATCGACAGGGGGCTGGGGCAAGCCCCGAACCAAGCCTAAATTTACCGTTGCTGAGCTCTTGGCAATGACCCAACAGGACGATACCAATGACTAAGGAGAGAGTCCGCGGTCGCTGTTAATTAAAAACCTTAACGGGAGAATGCATGGGTAGCATGCTAAACAAAGACTTGCGCTGCTGACGAGGCGATTTAGTTGAGAGTTTGCAGGTCGTTTGAGGCAGGTCAAGAGTACCTTGGCAGGGTATGCTAAAAATTCAGCATGTATATACTCGTCTTGGTTATCCTGATTTTTTCCGGTATTAAACTTCTCCAGTCAGGGATTGACCGGGATAGCAGCCTGCGCCAGAGCGTTGGTGTACTCGTGTTGCTGATAACGGCCGGGTTGTTTTTGCTGATGGGTATCTGGGGTGAGTGGCTCTGGTTTGTCAGTCAGGGATATGAATCGCGTTTTTGGCGTCTATTGCTGGCCCAAGTCGTCGCTGTGTTGGGTGGCGGGTTATTGGCTGGCAGCATAGGTTTTCTTCTGGCCTTGTATGCGGGCACTCACTTACGTCGCCTGGTAGCTGGTATCGGCGTGCTGGCAGGAATTATCTGGGGTTTGAAGCATTACCTGCTGGTCCTGTTGTTTATCTATGGTGTCCCCACGGGGGTTGTCGAGCCCATACTGCAACAGCCTACCAGCTTCTACCTGTTCACTCTGCCGCTACTTGATAGTGTCTTCTGGCTGCTGTTTTTTGTGGCGCTAGTGGCATTGTTAGCCGCCTTGTTGGTCTGGGAGTCCGGCGGTTCCATTCGTTTTCGGCACGTCGTGGAGATGCAAGGGCACCGGCTGGTATTGCCTATGGCCAACGCAGGTTTTGCCTGGGTGCTCGGTGCCGGTATGGTACTGGCAGTATTTCATTTACTGTATTCAGCCTGGGGTGTGGTTCAAGGTCCGGGCTGGGTGGATGTTCATGTCTTGTATCCGGCCTTGCTGATTGTCACATCGGGCTACGTGCTAGTAGGTTTACTGCCCTTGTTCGGTGGTTTTAGGCGGTCCATGAGTCGGAAGATGGATCGCTGGCTAGCAGTGCGCAGGTCAGCCATGGCGGCGATGGCGGTGGTCTGGTCGAGTATCGCGCTGGTTAGCACCTTGGTGTTGGTCGTGGTGCCGGTACTGGTGCAATGGTTGGTGGTTAAGCCCAATGAGATCACTTTTGAAAAGCCCTATATCGCCAACAATATTACTTTTACTCGGCAAGGCTTTCGACTGGATGAAATTGAAGCCAAGGCGTTTATTGCCTCCGAGTCATTTGATCGTAAAACGATCGAGAATAACCAAAATCTATTGTCGGAAGTTCGTCTCTGGGACTGGCGTGCACTCGATGCGGTGTATCGTCAGTTTCAGGAAATTCGTCTGTATTATGAGTTCGTCGATGTCGATATTGATCGTTACACTCTGGGCGATCGCTATCGCCAAGTAATGGTCTCGGCCAGAGAATTGGCCCAGGATAACCTACCGTCCCAGAGTCAGACATTCGTTAACAAACGCATTAAGTATACCCATGGATACGGTTACACCGCTGCGGCTGTGAGTGACTTTACAGAGCAAGGCTTACCGAATCTGTTAGTTAAGGATATACCGCCGGTGGCTAGTGTCGTAGAGCTGGCAGTAACCCGGCCTGAAATTTACTATGGCGAATTGACAACCGAGCCGGTGATCGTCAATACCGAGGAAGCAGAATTCGACTATCCGAGCGGCGATACCAATGTTTATACACGCTATCAGGGTGAGGGTGGCGTGCGCTTGAGTAATTTCTGGCGTAAGTTGCTGTTTGGTTGGAAGTTTGACGGTAGTGTATTTTTGTTTTCAAGTTATCCGACAGCCGAGAGTCGGGTATTGTTTCACCGACAGATATCCCAGCGCGTTGAGCGTCTGGCGCCCTTTTTGACCTTCGATGCGGATCCCTACATCGTCGCCCATGAGGGCCGACTTGTTTGGATTATCGACGGTTATACAACGTCCGATTATTACCCCTATAGCCAGGCGTTCGATTCTCGCGGTGAAGGTCGACGGACCATTCAAAGTCTAGACCGTGTGAATTATGTGCGAAATTCCGTCAAAGCCGTGGTCGACGCTTATAACGGTAAAGTCGACTATTATGTTTTTGATGACGATGATCCGATTATCCAAACGTGGGCCCGGGTGTTCCCCGGCTTATTGAAGTCAAAAGCAGATATGCCGCAAGGGCTGCGCGAGCATGTTCGGTATCCCAATGACTTTCTGTTGGTCCAGGGCTTGATTTATAGTCAGTACCACATGTCGGACCCTGAGGTGTTCTACAACCAGGAGGACCTGTGGGTCAGGGCGACAGAAAAACATTATAAGAAGATCGTGCCAGTGGAGCCCTATTATGTGATGTGGGAATTACCTGGCTCTGACCGGGCCGAGTTTGTGGTCATATTGCCCTTTACGCCAAAGAACAAGCAGGTGCTGATTGGTTGGATTGCGGGCTTATCGGATGGCGATAATTACGGACGTTTGCTCGCCTATAATTTCCCCAAGGATAAGCGGATGCTTGGTCCTCAGCAGGTGGAAACCAAGATTGATCAGGATCCATTTCTCTCTGGCCAGTTAACCCTTTGGGATCAGCAAGGTTCCGAGGTGATTCGCGGTAATGTATTGGCGATACCCGTAGATAACTCGCTGCTCTATGTTGAACCTATCTATTTACAGGCAGAAACCGCCGCATATCCTGAGTTACGGCTAGTGGCGGTGATGTACGGCGATCAACTTAGCTACGCGACCACATTTGATGAAGCCCTTGAAGGACTTGTCGACGTCAATGGCAGGGCGGTTGTGGGAGATCAAAGCCAAGCGACTACCGCGCTGCAGGCTGCAGAGGCCTTCAAGGGCTATTTGTCGGCACAGGGCAAGGGCGAGTTTCAGCAGGCGGCTGAGCATCTGCAGACACTCAGTGATAATCTCACGCGGTTAGTCGAGCAGGGGTTAGTCGAGCGGGGGTTAAGGGAAGAGGATCATTAGGGCTAGGTCGACGCGGCCATAGTCAGTCTGCGCCAGGCGCCATGGCGCCATAGCACAGAGATCGTCTATCAGGCGTCTTCTTCTGTTTCGACAATACCCAGGAGTTCGTTGTCTAGCTTGGGCGGCGTGACCAGCGATTCCTTATCGTCAACCAAGGCTTTGAGCTGATCATACTGGGTGTCGCAATAGGCTTGTAATGCCTTGTAACCCTCGATCAGTTTCTCGATTTTGGCGCTGTCTGCTTTGGCTTCTTTTGTGAGTTCGCTTTTAGCCTTCTTCACAACCTTAAGCTCCTCTTCCGCACGCTGGCGTGCAGTGGTTTCGTCGAACTTTTTCTTGTTCAACGCTTTGAGCTTTTTAGTGACATTCTGTGGTGTATCACCGAGCTGGGTGTTGATCGTCTTGAGCGCTTTGGTTTTCTCTTCCAGCTGAGTTTTGAGCTTGGTGCTTTCATCCGCAGCCGACTTTTTCGTGGCTTCAAGCAACGCATCAACTTTTTCTTTGTCGGCAGTCAGTTCTTTAAATTCAGCTTCTAGTCTGAGTCTCGCATTCTCTGTTACGAGACGCTTCTTTTCGATGTCAGCGATGGCGAGTTTGTTTTTTTCTTCACCCGCACTAACGAGTGTTTGCGCATCTTGTATCCGTTTGACGCCAGCATCCAGTGCCGCTTTAAGTTCTTCATCGGCGCAGTCTGGGTCGAGAGACAGCGCTTCAGTAACAGTATGAATCAACATTTGATTGTGTATGGCGAGTTCTTTCCAGACGTCCAAGGTTATTGCGGGTTGTGCCACTTAATTCTCCAGATGGGTTGTTCAAAAAGTAGGGTGCTATTGTGCAGGCGCTATTAATGGGGTTTTTTGATCAGATTTCAAGGTATTTTACCCTTATTCGCCGTAGAAATAGTGACTTATGGCGATAAATAGGCGAATTATCTGCCGAATTTTTCGTCCTACGCTAAAAACACGTGTTTCTAGCGTGCAGGGCTTAGATTCCTGAGTGCAATGCTGGCATGCTAGCGATCAACGCTAGGCTGGCTGCCTGGTCATAAACCTCAGGAGCAAGCGATGAAAGTGGATGCCAGTATTAATGGAAAACTGTGCGGCGTGGTGGCCGAAACCAAGCGCCTCGAGGCGATGGGGTACGATGGGGTTCGGGTTGCTGAACTTAACCACGACCCGTTCCTGGCATTGACGCTGGCGGCGGAGCACTCGCAGTCTGTGGATTTAGTGACTTCGGTTGCTGTGGCTTTTTCACGCAATCCCATGACGATGGCGATGTTGGCACACGACCTGAATGCCTTTTCGGGCGGTCGCTTCGTGCTTGGCCTGGGCTCGCAAGTCAAGCCCCATATCGAGCGTCGCTTTAGCATGCCGTGGTACAAAGCGGCACAGCAAATGCGTGAGTTTATCGAGGCCATGCACGCGATTTATGATTGCTGGTATGAGGGTCAACGATTAGATTTTGTAGGTGAATTTTACACGCATAATTTGATGCCAGCGACATTTATGCCAGAGAATTTGCAGGCAGGTCGCCCCAGAATAAACTTGTCGGCGACGGGGCCGCTCATGACTCGTGTCGCCGCTGAAGTCGCAGATGGCATGATTATGCATCCATTTTCATCGGAAAAATATATTCGCGAAGTCACGTTGCCCGCCATTGAGGAAGGATTGCGACGCAGTGGTCGAACCTTGGATGAATTCGAGTTGGACTATGCACCGATCATCGCGACCGGTGTCGATGAAGCGTCTATTCAGCGGGCGATTGATGGCGCTCGAGATAGAATTGCGTTCTATGGTTCAACCGAGGCTTATCGTCCAGTTCTGGAGGTTCACGGCTGGGGTGATCTACAGACGGAACTCAATCAACTGAATAAACGTCGTCAGCCGGTTGAGATGGCGGCGCTGATCAGCGATGAAATTTTGCATACTATCGCCGTCGTTGGAACGCCGACAGAGGTGATCGATGCCATGAAATTACGCCTTGGCGGTATCATCAAACGCACAGGGTTCCAGGTACCGTCGATGGCCGACGATGAACAAACTGAGCTTATCGCGCGCCTGAAATCCTAAGGTTGTTCGGTGATACACGGTTAAATAGCCTCTGGCGGTCGAATTATGAAGGCCAAACGCCTAGAATGCGCGTAAATTATTGTTGTTAATCTTATTTGATGTTTGAACTAGAGAGGCTGATGCCGTGAGTGAAGTCGTGCAATTGAGTTCCACCGAGAAAGCCCTATTTCGGGAAAGTTTGGTCAAGTTTTTGGACGCCGAAGTCGAGCCAGATTACGAAAAATGGGAGAAGGCTGAAATATGGCCTCGTGAGCTCTGGAACAAACTGGGCGAGAATGGTTTTTTGTGTGTCGACCTACCCTCAGAATACGGCGGTTTTGACGCCTCATTTGAGCTCAGTTGCGTCGTTGTTGAGGAAATTTCGCGGCTTGGCTACGGTGCCTTGGCTTCTGCCGTGTCCGTGCATTCCGATATTGTTGCACCCTATATTTTGCATTTGGGCACGGAGCAGCAAAGACTCCATTGGTTGCCAAAGATGGCCAGTGGCGAATGTGTTGGCGCCATCGGCATGACAGAACCTGGTGCTGGTAGCGATTTGCAAGGCATGAAGACCAGTGCCGTCAAAGACGGTGATGAGTACGTGGTCAATGGCCAGAAAACCTTTATTACCAACGGTCAACATTGCGACGTCATCGTTTTGGCGGTTAAGACTGACCCGACCCAGGGTGCTAAAGGTATGACACTGTTTACGGTTGATGCCCAATTGGCTGGTTTTCAGCGCGGCCGTAATTTAGAGAAGATGGGCCTGCATTCCGGCGATACTTCTGAATTATTTTTCCAGGATATGCGCGTCCCAGCCGACCAGGTACTCGGCGGTGAAGGTAAGGGTTTTGCAAACCTGATGAACGAGTTACCGCGAGAGCGTCTGATTTTGGGCGTTGGCTGTGTGGCTGCAGCAGAAGGTATGTTGGATTCGACAATTGAGTATACATTGGAGCGCAAAGCCTTCGGCGAACCGATCTCACGGTTTCAAAACACGCGCTATGTACTAGCCGATATGAAGACCGAAATTGAATTGAACAAAGCCTTGGTGGAGAAGTATGTTGCCCGCTTTATCAATGGTGAATTGACCCCCGCGGAGGCCTCAATGTGTAAATTGGCTGCCAGTGAGATGCAGGGTCGAGTCGCCGACAAATGTGTGCAAATCTTCGGTGGTTATGGCTATATGCGCGAATATAAGATTTCGAGAGCCTATGTAGATGCCCGAATTCAACGTATTTATGGCGGCACATCAGAAATTATGAAAGAGTTGATTTCTCGCAGTCTGGTGGGCCGTTAGACTCGCCGATTGAAGGTGAAAGCTTGAATGTAGAAGCTCCATATACGCCGATTCATGGATGAGTCGGTGGCGCAGCGGCTTAGGAGACAGTGATGCCACGCTACGACTATTTCTGTGAAGCCAACGGCGAAGTCGTTGAGGTGAGTCACCCGATTAATCAGAAGCTACAAACTTGGGGAGAAGTCTGTGCGGTTAGTGGTCATGCTTTGGGTGCTGTCGACGGGTCAGAGCCAGTGAGCCGAATCATTACTAGCGCCCCGATGGCGAATACACCCATAGGTAATAGTGGTTTGAAAAACCTGGGATTTACCAAGCTGGTGAAACGAGACAATGGTGTCTATGAAAATGTCACGCGCTCCGGCACAGAGCAGCGCTATATGACCTCGGGTGATAAGGCCTCCGCGCCGCACCTACATAAAAAGCACCGTGAGTAACGCCACTGCTTAGCCGGGGGCACCTAGCCGGGGGCGCCTAGCCACCGCTGCTGGCGGTTGCAGCGACGGGCTGAGAT
>JABBAY010000132.1 GCA_018607725.1 K189A clade bacterium | reverse complement strand
GAACGATAACCGGAACGATAAATAGGTCAGTCCAACGATTCTCACTTTGTATCTCCGATCAGCTTGTTCATATTGTACCTATGCTAGTGTCTGAGAGTCATCGCTGTCCATCGAATGCTGAATAACCCGTCGTCGAGGCCCTGGTGTGACTTGTTGACCAAACACCACCGGTTCTGCCCAGTGGGTCTGTGCGCCGCCATAGCGTGAGATGCCGGACTGACTAATGGCAAGAACGACGGTGTTGTATTTTTTGATGATGGTTTACGGATTGCCGGAAACCAGTGGATAACCGCTTGGAGTTAAATGCAGTACTGCAGTGGCGTAATGAGTGAGTCGAGTATTGTGGGTCACAAAGATACAGGTGATTTTCAGGTCGATAATGCCCTGCATGACCTGGGCTTCTGTCGCTTCGTCCAAATGCGCTGTGCACTCGTCAAGAAACAAGATCTTGGGACGACGATATAAGGCTCGAGCGATGAGAACTCGACTCTGCTGCCCCGCAGACAAAATCGTGCCCATATCGCCAATCAGGCTCTCGTAGCCCATGGCCATCGCCACAATATCGTCGTGAATCATCGCGAGCCTGGCCGCAGACTCGACGCGTTCATAGTCGAACTCAGGATCGTTAAACGCGATATTTGATAAAATGCTGCCAGATAGCAGCGCCTCGCCTTGCATCACGCTCGCGCTGTGGGTTCTTAGTGCGCTACTACCGGCGCCGCTCAGGGGAAGTTCATCTATGTAAATTTCTCCGTGACTGGCAGGCAATAAATTTTGCATGACATTCAGCAAGGTCGTTTTGCCGCAACCTGAGGGTCCGAGAATACAGAGTCGGTCTGCGGGTTGAATGTCCAGCTTGATATGTTGCAGTATCCAAGGTTGATCATCGGTATGACGAAAGCCCACACCGTCGAGTCGTATTCGTCCGCTGATAGCAGGTGCTGCTTGCATCGATGGTGGTGCGTCGGCTGCGGCTAATTGAATATCGCTCAAGCGCTCAAGGTGAAGTGATAGCATTAAAAAACGAATCAACTCATTGACCAGGGAGGTCGCAGCGCTGACTAGATGGCTGCGATAAGCCATAAACGCGTACAGCATACCGATACTCATTTGACCACTGAGAACCTGCTTGGCACCTAAAAATATGACCAGTATCTGCGAGATACCAGAGATACCATTATTCAGAATGTCTCGTGCTAAGGACAGCCAGCTAAGCCGAATGTTGGCATTGATCACTTCATTGAAGCGGTTTTGCCATTCACTCTCGCGCTGTTGTTCAGCGCCAAAGCGTTTAATGGCGCTGATGGATCGAATGGATTCCATGAAATTCGAATCGAGCTTGGCGTTGGCGGTGATCTGTTCGTGAGATCTATTCCTTGTGGGTAAGTAGAATGCCATCTGACTCACCAGATATAAGAGTAGAGCCAGCACCACGACACCCGCTAACAACGGCGAGTAGATTAGAATCATCGTGAGTGTGCTTAAGGCCATGACACTATCTAATAGAACCGTGATGGCGCTACTGGTGAGAAATTCCTGTACCGGGCGCAGAGAAGCGAAGCGTGAAACGATATCACCTAAATGGCGTTTCATAAAATAGTCGCCTTTGAGACTCAGCAGTCGGTGAAACAAGCGGCTACCAAACTTAAGGGAGAGTTGATTCGTTAGGTATATACTAGTCCAGCCGCGAATTGCTTGGGTAATCAACGAGATTAACGTGATAGCCAAAAATCCCATGGCTAGTAATATCAACAGGTCTACATCCTGTTTGACCAATACTTCGTCGACAACGAGTTGCATGTAAAACGGGCTGGCCAGGGCGACAAATTGCAAGATCACGGATAGAAATAGAATCTGTGCGAGTATCGGCACCATCCCCGGCAGGTTACCCAGGAACTGCCGTAAGGATAGCTTCGTGGGGCTGTCGGTGGCTTTAAATTGCGAGTCGGGAGTCAGCTCCAGGGCAATACCGGTAAAGTGGCGGGCAGCAGCACTCAGGCTATACTTTCGCTGTCCCAGTGCTGGGTCGTGAATCGTGACACTGGAACGACTGGCTTGGGCGACGACCACAAAGTGGTTGAAGTCCCAGTGAATAATGACCGGTAGCTCAAGCTTACAGATTTCGTCGATCTCGCAACGCAGGGCGCGGCTAGTCAGGCTGAAACGCCTGGCCATCATCATTAAGTGATGCAAGTTGACCCCTTGCTGGCTCGTTTGAAAGCGTTCGCGCAAACTTAATAAACTTTCTTGCTGGCCATGGTAGGCGGCGACCATCGCGAGACAGGCAAGGCCGCATTCTGAGTATTCTGCTTGAAGCACAATCGGTAACTGTCGACGACCGCCGAGATGTAACGTCCGAAGCAATTCCATCAGGAACTACCTCGACCGCGCATAATAAACAGGGGCTCGAATAGCCAAGCCATCAAGCTGCGAGATTCAAGCAGAATATCGGCCTTAAGTGTCATGCCTTCGCGCAGGCGTATGGCCTTGCCGTAGGCTGTGATGTGATGCTCATTCAGAGCAATGGTTGCCAGGTACACGGGTGGAGCGCCCCGTGGCAAACTGGTTTGGTCGAGTGCGGTCAACGGATGGCGCGAGACATCGACAACCTGTCCTGGATAACTACCGAATTGTTGATGTGGAAAGGCGTCATACAGCAAGTTGACTGCCTGCCCGGGCCGTATAAACCCGATAGCGTGGCTCGCAATCATGAGCTTGGCCTGAAGGATGCCAGTATTGGGCTCGAGGGTGAGAATCGGCATATCTGGTGAGACATGTTCGCCGGGTTCGTGCAGTAGTGTTGCGATACGGCCATCGAGCGGGGCGATCAGTTCCTGGCGTATCTCCCTTTGGTAATTGTTGCGGCTCTGCTCCAGGCGGACAATTTCGGCATTCATCGGTAGCAGCCTGACCCGCTGGGTTACAGCATTGTTGGCCACTGTAATCTGCAACTGGATCTTCTGCGCATGTAAATTTGCTAGCGTCGACCTTAACTCGGTAGTGGTTTGGCGGATAGAATGCCAACGTTCCTCACGCTCGCTAAAGTTTAATGGTGAAATCTGGCCTGCTTGCAACAGTGCCAGCGATGCCTTGCGGATCTGCCCGGCTTGATCTTCCTTCAATAGCTGAATGTTAATCATCTCTTGCTGCAGCGTGCCGGCAGTCGTCAGTGCGTCGATTTGTGCCTGCATTTTCTTCATCAGAGTCTTATTGTCTGCGGTAAAGTCTTTTCGAGCTTGGTGCTGGTGAACAATCAGCCGTTCGAAGTCAGCCATCGCGTTCCTGCCATATTCAACTTGTTGGGGTAAGTCAGAGCTGACAACTGCCAATATCTCACCGGCACTAACGACATCTCCGGGCTGCACGTTGAGCCGCTCTATTTTGCCAGAACGTTCGGGGTACAGACGTTTGGTCGTGACGCTGTATTCAAGGAAGCCGGGTACGCTTTGTTTACGTACGTAGTCGAAGCGGGTAAGAAATATCATCGCAGTGACTAAAATAATGGCCAGCAAAATAACGATCGTCGTGAGGTGAGGTGGGCCAATCAAACGTGCCTGACCGATATTCTGTTGTTGGCGAAAAAGTAAGGATTTGGCTGTGAACAGTGGTTCTGTGTTCGTAGACTGGTAAGCAGTGTCAGGCATTAGTGGGCGCACCAGGGTAATGGTTGGCCGATGGCTAACCCGGTGAAAATCCCGCAGCAGCGTGCATCGGTGTCGGACAATTTATTTTGCCGCTGTATCCCAGTTGCTGTGTGCAGGTCTTGCATAGCGAGGCTGCCTCTTGTTGGAGTCGACAATATGGCGCCTCGATCCCTGGACGACCAAGGGCGATTGACCGTAGAGCGCGTAAGCCAATGCTGTGCGTTTACTGTGGCAGCCTTTGCGCCGAGCCGCCAGGCTGGTTTATAGTCGGGTGTTGCTGAGGTTAACTCAGCGCAAAGCAAATTTTGCTACCCAGCTAGATTCAGGAGAGGCAGAGATGACACAAGCGAAAGTGAATACTAAAGGATTACTGGCAGGGCAAGTGGCGATCATAACCGGTGCCAGCCGTGGTATCGGTGAGGCGATTGCTATTCGCTACGCAATGGAAGGTGCAAAAGTTGTCGTCTCGGCACGTACGGTAGAGGAGGGCGAGCACGTCTTACCCGGCAGTATCAACTCAGTGGTCCGGCGTATTCGGGCGGCGGGTGGTGAGGCTCATGCGATTCGTTGCGACTTGTCCCTGGCAGAGCATCGACAAAAGCTGATCGAGGAAACGCAAGCTGTCTTTGGCCCAGTGGATATCTTGGTGAACAATGCCGCTGTCACCTATTTCACGCCAGTAGAAAAGTTTCAAAAGAAGCACTTCGACCTGATGTTGGAAGTGCAGGTTTATGCGCCATTCCATCTAGCCCAACTGATACTGCCGAACATGCGTAGCCGAAAGTCGGGTTGGATTCTGAACATTTCTTCCCATGCTGCTTTGCATCCTGACAAGACCTTAGTGGGTCGTGGAAGCACGGTCTACGGCATGTGCAAGGCGGCTTTGGAGCGCTTCACGACTGGGCTGGCATCTGAGGTTTATGTCGATAATATAGGGGTCAATGTAATCTCGCCCGGTCTGGTAGCAACTCCGGGGGTTTTACATCACAAATTAGTTACGGACGAGACCCCAGAGGATCGCATCACCCCTGTAGAACATATGGCGGAGGCTTGTCTGCATCTGGTTCACGGTGATCCCCAGGAGATGACGGGCAAGATTGCGTACGCGGCAGATATGATGACAGACTATAAGTTGGAACCTGCGAAACTCCTTAGCTAGTGCGGTCTGGACGATAAGAGGCGCATCAGGTTTTTATTAGACCAGGGTCATTTTGGTCTCGCCGAGCTGCTCGCCGATGTTATTCATATCGAAGGGAGTTAGTTGGTAAACATAATAGTTGAGCCAGTTGGAGAACAGCAGGCTGCCGTGGCTTTTCCAGTTGACGATGGGTGGCAGCGCCGGGTCGTCGTGGGGAAAGTAGTGCTCTGGTATCGCGGGCTGATGACCGGCTGCCAGATCGCGCTCATACTCATCTTTCAGACACAATGGTTCGTACTCGGAATGGCCGGTGACAAATAGCTGGCGGCCATCGGAACTTGCAATGATGTAAGCGCCGGCGATCTCAGAGGCGGCAATAATTTCGAGCTCGGGGATCTGCTGGATAGCACTCATCGGCACCTCTGCATAGCGCGAGTGCGGTGCGTCAAAGGTGTCGTCAAAGCCTCTGACGATAGGCGAAAAAGGTTTAACAAGATGGTGCGGGTAAACACCGGACATCTTCTTAGGTAATACGACTTTGTCGATGCCATAGAGGTGGTACATGGCGGCCTGTACTCCCCAGCAAAGATACATGACTGACGTGACGTTGGTCAGCGTCCAATCCATAATCTCAGTCATCTCCTGCCAGAAATAAACGTCCTCAAACGGTACTTGACCCAGGGGCGCGCCGGTAATGATCATGCCGTCATACTTGTTGCTGCGTATTGCGCTGAAATCTTTATAAAACGCATCCATATGGGCCACAGGTGTGTTTTTTGACGGTTTGTCAGAGATTCGCATCAAGTCGACTTCCACCTGCAAGGGCGTGTTCGAGAGCATGCGCAGCAGATGTATCTCAGTGTCGATTTTCTTCGGCATCAGATTCAACAACAGTATTTTCTGAGGCCGAATGTCCTGATGTTGGGCTTGGGCGTCGGAAATACAAAATATGTTCTCTAGCTCGAGTACCTGAGACGCGGGTAAATTGTCTGGAATCCGCAATGGCATGGTGGTTCGTCCTCAAAAAAAAACCTGCTCAGCATTAGCGCTAAAGCAGGTTTAATACTCTTTAGCAGTATTTATATAGCGCCCGCAAGCTGAACTCAAATCGGCGCTGTATTGTTGGTTTCTCAACGCCCATTATAGGCCATTGAAGCGGGATATCAATCAGGAAAGGAGTCTACACCATAGGCTGCCTGCAGACGCATCATTCCCTTGATCCAACGATCGTAGTCTGCTGTTTTGCGCTGCATGTAAGTTAATACTTCCTTGTGCGGCAAGACCAGGAACGTTTCGGCGTCTAGGGTTTCAATCACCGTATCGCACAATTCTTCGGGCTCCATCATGCCGTCCACACCGGCCACGCCGCCGCCTTCAGTATTCGCCGTCATGGCCGTTCTGACCGCCTGCGGGCAAAGCGCCGAGACTTTGATGCCGCGATCTCCATAAGTCACTGCTAACCACTCGGCATAGGCCACGGCCGCATGCTTCGTCACGGCATAAGGCGCAGAACCGATCTGGGTGAGCAGACCTGCAGCCGAGGCGGTATTTAAAATATAGCCTTCTCCCCGTTCGAGCATGTTCGGCAGTGCCGCACGGGTGGCGTAGATATGCGCCATGACGTTGATCTCCCAGATTCTCTGCCAATCTTCGTTGGCGGTTTCTGGGCCACCACCGACGCCGATACCGGCGTTGTTACAGAGCAGGTCAATCTGGCCATAATCCTGTTCCACGGTACGGATCAAGTGAATGACTTCCTGTTCGTTGGCGACATTGGTCTTGATCGCTCTGGCGCCAATCTCAGTAGCCAGTGATGTCAGGCTGTCAGCATGCAGGTCGGCGATAATGACGTGACGAGCGCCTTCTTTGATAAAGCGTTTCGCCATGGCGCGGCCGATACCGCTGCCAGCGCCAGTGACGATGGCGATTTTGTCGTGTAATTTCATAGTTCTTATCCTGAGTAAAATGCGCTAAGGCCCTAGAGTTGCAGACTTGGCCGCGATCAAAGGGCGTTTGTGAGATTTGAGCCGGCCAGCGAAGCCGTCTATATGTTAACCGTTGAATCTCTAATCTGCGGCCTAGCCGCCAGGCTAGGGCGTGGCCGCCACCGCTTTGCAGATAATATCAAACATTCGAGTGATCTCCGCTTCGCTGATGATCAGTGGCGGAGACATGACAATCATATCGCCAATATTTCGGCTCCACAGTCCTAGTTCATAGCAGCGTTTGGCGACTTCTGCGCCTCGGGCCATTGGCGCGTCGGGACGTGGCGCTAGCTCAATCGCGCCGATTAGCGCATGGCAGCGGACATCGATGACATTCGGTTGGCCTTGAAGACGCATGGCATTTTCGTTCCAATGCTGCTCAAGGCCGGCGGCACGATCGAGCAAACCTTCCCGTTCGTAGATGTCGAGGGTCGCCATACCTGCGGCACAAGCCAGTGGATGACCCGAGTACGTATAGCCGTGACTTAATTCGATGCCCTGATCTTCAACACCCATAAAGGTATTAAAGATCGCATCGGAGACGAATACCGCCCCCATGGGTACGGTGGCATTCGTGATGCCTTTAGCCGTCGCCATGATATCGGGTACAACGCCGAAGCGACTCGCAGCACAGCTTGCGCCGAGCCGGCCGAAGGCAGTGATCACCTCGTCAAAAATCAATAAAATGCCATGCTGGGTGCAGAGCTCGCGCAGTCTTTGTAAGTAACCTTGGGGTGGCAAAATCACGCCTGCTGCACCAGCGATGGGCTCGACGATCACGGCGGCAATATTATCGGCGCCATGGAGTTCGACCAACCTCGTCAAGTCGTCCGCGAATTCGATCCCGTGGGCGGGCAGCCCGGCCGAGAAAGCGTTGCGCTCAATGTCGAGGGTGTGTCGAAGGTGGTCAGTGCCCGGCAGCAGCATGCCGAATGAACTGCGATTCTTCATCAGGCCACCCACGGAAATGCCGCCGAAGCCCATGCCGTGGTAGCCCTTTTCGCGGCCGATCAACCGTTGCCGTGAACCCTCGCCTCGGAGTTTATGGTATGACAAGGCAATCTTCAGAGCGGTGTCGACGGATTCTGAGCCAGAGTTGGTGAAAAATACATGGTTCAGTGGGTCTGGAAAATGTTTTACCAGTCGGCTGGCATAGTCAAATGCCAGTGGATGGCCGGCATTAAAGCTGTGGGCAAAATCCAGTTGTTCGAGCTGCTCGGCAATGGCCTGGTTGATCTCTTCACGATAGTGACCGGCGTTGACGCACCATAGTCCGGCCGACCCATCCATTACTTCCTTATCGTTGCTGTCTGTGTAGTACATACCGCGAGCGGAAACCATGAAGCGCGGGTCTTGCTTGAACTTTCGATTAGCGGAAAAGGGCATCCAGTAACTTTCGAGATCATTCGGTACCCTGTTATGTCCCAGCTTTTTTTTGTCTGTGGTGCTCATCGAGTTATGCTCCCGAAATGTGGGTTAGATCCTGTGGTGCGGCAAGTAAACGTTGGGCCCCAGCGGCATTAAGTTCCGCTGCGTCACGAAAGCCCCACAAGGCGCCCAGCCCCTGCATACCGCAGCTTACCGCAGTTTGCATGTCCATGGCTGTATCGCCTACTAGGGCAATGCGCGCGGGGGGTATTTTGAAGCCGGTCGCGATCATTTTGGCCCCCGTGGGGTCGGGCTTATGGGGTACTGAGTCTGAATAGCCGACGATATGTTGAAAAGGCGTGTTCGGGAAGAAAAATTCGACACAGGCCTGCGTAAATCGCTGGTCTTTGTTTGATAGGACCGCCAAAGGTATTCCTTGGTCGACCAGGGTCGCCAGCATGGCAATGACGCCGGCATACGGCTGGGCGTCGAGCTGCCAAGTAGCAACATAGTCCAATTGTTGCAACGCCAGCATCTGATCAACGATAGCAGGGCTTTGGGCGCTGGCGGGCAGACAACGCTCGACGCAACGTCGGGCGCCGTCGCCAATGAAGTATCGATAGGCATCTGTCGGGTGGGTTGGATAGCCCAACTCGACCAAGACACGGTTATAACAATTGGCCAGGTTCTGCAATGTGTTCAGCAGGGTGCCATCCAGGTCAAAAATATAGGCCTCAATGGGTTCAGGGTCACGGCTTCGAGAGCCGGTAGGCGCATGGCGCGTCATCGTTTCTGCTCCTGCTCAAGGTGCGTAGCTTGTGTTGCGATAATTCTGTCCGAGTTTGCAGTGTCTAACATCGGCGAAGGATTCATTAACAAGAGATCGATCAGATATTGCCTTGGGTCATCGCTGTTTTCGAGTGCTGGAATCTGGGGGTTCAGGTACAACTGACTGAGTCGCCTGAATTCTGCGGGCACCAGCAAGGGCTCATTGGTACCTGGCAGCTCGTCTACCAGCGCCAGATAACCTAGCGCGCAATGGGCAAGGCAATAGATCTCCTGGCTGGTCTTTTGAATCTGCAGGGCCAGCATCGCGGCAAGGGCAGCGCTGTGTTCTGCCCGCGCCGCAGTGACTGCGAGGCCGCTCAGCTGAATGTCGAGGGCTGTGAGTCTAGGGGTAATGTCTGGGTCTGCGTCCAGCGCTTGGCTGACAATGAGTCTGCCCAGTTGCTGATGGTCTGCGGTCAATTGTTCGAAAGGTGTCATGGGCTGTCGCTGGTGGATTCGACGCGGAAGGCATCGCGGGTCTGTTGATTGACGACTAATGTACCGGCCAACTTGTCGTGCCAGCCTTGTTTGCGACGATCGAGTCCTATCCAAAAGAAGCCCAGGCCAACGGGTAGCAAGCTGACATAGTAACCCAAGTAACGAAGCAACAGCTGTTTACGGCTAGCCGGCCCCAGGGTTCTGGCATCGACAATAAAACCCTTGAATAGCATTTTCCCCGGGCTGGAACCAAAATAGATCCAGAAGGCGATAAAGATCATACCAATCAGGAGCATTTCCAGCACCATTTTGGTGAGCAACTCGTCAATGACCGCCTTGGTCTGAGTGGGATCTAGGTTCATCGCCAGAGCGGGATCATACAACAGCGAAAGCGGATAGAGGAACATGGACGCCACCAGGCTGTCGATCAAAAAAGCCAGGAACCTGAACCAAAAGCCCACATAGGTCGGGGTTGCCGCTGGCAATTACAAATGCTCCATGAGTAGGTCTTTGGCCAGGTTAATCTGCGCTGCTAGGTAGGTGGGGCCGCCTCGATCAGGGTGAAATTTCTGCATCAGTTTTCGATGGGCCGCAATCACCATTTCTCGTGTCGCCCCGGGTTGCAGCCCCAGAATCTCATAGGCCTGTGCTGCATCCATGGCTGCCGTCGTGGCTGGCGTTTCGAAATGCGTGTGCCAATCTGGATAATGCCGATCAAGATAAGCCGTCAGCACGTTGAGGGAATCATTATCTACCCGACATTCGTCGAGTAATTGCTGCAATTGTTTTTGGTTCAGCTGGGATAGCTGTTGGCCTGAAAATTGGCCTTCCAGGACCATGCCGTTCATGGCGCCGCTGTCATGCTCCAGCGTCATGGCAAAAAACCGCGTATCCAACGCTGAAGTTTGGCCGCTAGCAGGCTGGGCCGGTGCACCAAAGCCGGTTAAGGCGCGCAGTCGACGATAGAGACTGGCGACACCGAGACTGCGAGTGATCCAAGGTAGTACCCGGGTCAGAAAAGGCAGCGCAGCGCCGAGCAGGGCAAATAACCAATTCAGACGACCGGTCAGACCCAGAAAAATCAGCATGCCGCCGATCAAGACGCTAGCGTAAATGAGCATGAATTGCCGAATACTCAAACGTCGGCTGCCGAGGGTGATTCGTAAGCCAACAAACAAAATAATCAAAACAACGATAGCCAGGGTCAGCTGTAACATCTACTGATCCTTAAATTGGCGGGTGAGCAGGGCAACGCCTGGCCCTGCACGTTGACTGAAATTCTCCAGTGCCTTGCGGCCGCCGGCGGCATACACCGCCACAGCGGTTAACAGGTCGCGAAGTTCATTGGCGCTGTGGTGATCAAAGGGTACGCAGGCCCCGCCTGACAGTTGGGCTATTTGTTGAAATACGCGAGTGACTTGCGCTGAGCGGCCTTCCTGAAAAATGAAAACAGGTACGTTCAGCAGGCCCAGTTGGCCAGCGGTCGCGCATAGGGGATCGGTGGCCTCCTCAATGGCGTCACCGACAAACACCAGCGCCTGAACCTTGTGTTGGCGTGCCTCAACGACGCAATGCTCTAGCACGCGGCCAATTTGGGTGGCACCACCGAGGCATCGAACTTGGGCCATTTGCTCCTGCAAGCGGGTGGTGTCAGTACACCAGCTATCACAGTGAAATTGCTGGAAGCCCCGGTAATAACATAGCTGAACCTGGAGGCCACCCAGGCTGGCCGTCTCGGCAAACATCTCTGCCTGGATTCGGCAGGCACTGTCCCACATAGGTTCGCGACTGGCGGTGGCGTCCAAGGCAAAAATCAGCCGCCCGGCGCCGGTGCCGCTAGACTTGACCGGCGTTCGAGCCACTCGGTCAAGAAACTGACTGACGGCTTGGGAGGGCTTGCCGGGAAGATTAGGGTCCTTGCTCATAATTCCTGTTGCTGGTTAGCCTGATTGACTTCTGTGGATGAAAGGTTAACGTTGCAGTCCCAAGGTTAGGGGTTTTGAGGATGGCGGGCAAATTAAAAAAGCTGGTGGTCGCAACATCAAGCAGTGCCCTGTTCGATCTCAGCGAGAGTGACAGAGTTTATCGCGAAGAAGGGGTCGCTGCCTATGCGGCTTATCAGATAGCTCGCGAGTCAGAGCCGCTGGCGCCCGGTGATGCATTTCCACTAGTGAAAAAGCTGCTGCACTTGAATCAACTGCTCGCAGGAGAAGAGCAGGTTGAGGTGATATTACTGTCGAGAAATACCGCAGATACTGGTCTGCGGGTGTTTAATTCAATTCAACATCATGCTTTGCCGATTTCCAGGGCGGCATTTACCGGCGGCTCACCGCCGTTTCGTTATATGCGGCCGTTTCGTTGCCACCTGTTCCTCTCTACCAATCCGGAAGATGTCCGCGAGGCTCTCGACAATGGCATGGCGGCCGCCAGTATCCTGCCGGCACCACAACAACCCCGACAGTCGGATCAACTGCAGTTTGCCTTCGATGGCGATGCGGTGTTGTTTTCTGACGAGTCAGAGCAAATCTATCAGGCAGCGGGGTTGCAGGCATTTACCGCCAATGAGCAACAGGCAGCCAATGAGCCGCTGATGGGCGGCCCGTTCAAACCATTCCTGGCAGCCTTGCATGATCTGCAGAGTGAGTTCCCAACAGGAGAGTGCCCGATTCGAACGGCGTTAGTAACTGCCAGAGCGGCGCCTTCTCACGAGCGGGTGATCAAGACACTGCGGGCCTGGAATATTCGTATCGATGAATCCTTGTTCCTGGGTGGCATGAGCAAGGCGGAGTTCCTTAAGGCATTTGGGGCGGATGTGTTCTTCGATGATCAGGCTGAGCATTGCCGTCTCGCCAGTGAGTTTGTGCCGACCGGACACGTACCCCATGGCATTACGAACAGGCGGTAATGACGCTGCATTCCATGAGCGGGTCGCTTAAGTGACGAACCTTCCTCAGGACGATGGATCGTTAGAGACAAATAGAATAATTGATGACATTTTTAGACGATTCGCGCCTATAATGAGTTCTCGCTTAAGGATCTGACCAAGAGGTGTTGCATTGGCAGCGCCTAAATTTTCAAGCCACAAGTACGAAGACATCCCTCAAGTACAGTTAATTTCAGTTGGACCGCCTATGAAACTTCAACAACTCAGATACATATGGGAAGTAGCCCATCATGGCCTGAACGTCTCTGCGACGGCGCAAAGCCTGTTCACTTCACAGCCAGGCATCAGCAAGCAAATCCGTTTGTTGGAAGATGAGTTGGGCGTCGAGGTCTTTGCTCGAAGCGGTAAACATTTAACCCGAATTACCCCGGCGGGCCAGACTATCATCGAGAAAGCCGGAGAGATTTTACATACGGTCGAGAGCATCAAGCAGGTCGCTCAAGAATTCAGTAACGAAAAGAAGGGTAGCCTGTCAGTCGCGACGACCCATACTCAGGCCCGCTATGCATTGCCCAAAGTGATCAGTGCCTTTATCGAACGCTACCCTGATGTTTCATTGCATATGCATCAGGGAAGCCCAATGCAAATCGCCGAGATGGCCGCCGATGGCGTCGTTGATTTTGCCATCGCGACAGAAGCCCTGGAGCTATTTGGTGATCTTGTGATGATGCCTTGTTATACCTGGAATCGCTGTATTGTTGTCCCGAAAGGACATCCTTTAACTGAGTTGGACAAGTTGACGTTAGAGGATGTCGCTCGCTTTCCAATTGTGACCTACGTATTTGGCTTCACCGGGCGATCGAAATTAGATGATGCTTTTATGCATCGTGGTCTATCACCCAAAGTAGTCTTCACAGCCACTGACGCTGATGTGATCAAGACTTATGTTCGGCTGGGCTTAGGCATCGGTATTATTGCCACAATGGCCCATGACCCGATAGTAGATAGTGATCTGGTGGCGCTTGATGCCACGCATCTGTTCGACTCGAGTACGACGATGATAGGGTGTCGCCGTGGAACGTTTTTGCGCGGCTATATGTACGACTTTCTTGAGTTGTTCGCGCCACATCTGGCTCGTGAGCTTGTTGACGATGCCTTTGAACGCCAAAACAGAGCTGAATTGGAATTGCTCTTCAGCGAGATTAAATTGCCGACCCTGTAGTATTTTTGCTGGTTTTTATCAGCATCGCCTGCGCATCAAAACCATCGTCGGCAAGAATTTTTCTTGCTAAACCCAAGTCGGCCATGAAACAATTTGGGTTCTTTGCAGCGCACTGGTGAGTCTGCCAGTGGTGACTGCGACCGTTATACTCATCAATAGGATAGGTCATGGATCTCGTTTGTTTAGATCTCGAAGGCGTTTTAGTTCCGGAAATTTGGATTGCATTCGCTGATAAAACCGGTATCGAGTCATTGCGCGCCACCACACGTGATATTCCCGACTACGACGTGCTTATGCAGCAACGCTTGCGAATTTTGGCGGAACATAAGCTCAAGCTGGATGACATCCAAGACGTGATCCAAACGCTGGCGCCCATGGATGGCGCGAAAGATTTTCTTGATTCTCTGCGCGCCAGTTATCAGGTAATTATCTTATCGGACACCTTTTATGAATTCGCTCAACCACTGATGCAACAACTGGCCTGGCCGACCCTGTTCTGCCATCGGCTGATCGTAGATGACGCAGGTAATGTCACCGGCTATAAACTCCGCCAGAAGGACCCCAAGAAAATCTCGGTGCAATCGCTGCATGCGTTGAACTATCGAATCTATGCGGCAGGGGATTCCTATAACGACACAACGATGTTGGCAGAAGCCGATGCGGGCTTCTTGTTCCGTGCGCCGAAGAATGTCATTGAGGAATTCCCGCAGTTTCGTGTCACTAACGATTACTCTGAGTTGCGTCAATACATCGATGAGGCGGCAACGACCGCCGGCGTATAATTACGCTCGGAGCGTTTTTAGTTGCGGGCGAGAGCCTTGGTCTTATGGGTCAAAGACGCCAGTGCGTGACTGATGAAATTGACCTTGGTGAGCGTTTCCTCGTATTCCTGCGCCGCCTCAGAATCAGCGACAATACCGCCGCCACCCCAATAGTGAAGCCTGCTGTTCGAGCAGATGATGGTGCGTATAGGCAGGTTGGTATCGAGGTTGCCGTGGTAACTGTAGTAACCGATAGCGCCACAATAAACCTGCCGTTTGACAGGCTCAAGCTCAGCGATGATTTGCATAGCCCGATGTTTGGGTGCGCCGGTCACTGAGCCGCCAGGGAAACAGGCGCGTAACAAATCCATGGCACTCACACCCGGGCGCAGCTTGCCACTCACCGAGCTCACAAGGTGATGAACATTGGCGAAGGAGACTAGCTCAAACAGCGAGTCCACGGCAATTGAACCTGGCACCGCGGTCTTGCCCAGGTCATTACGGAGCAGATCGACAATCATGAGGTTCTCGGCTCGATCCTTCTCGCTGCTCTGTAGTTCCTCTGCGAGACGCAGGTCTTCGCTCGGATGTGGATGTCTGGGTCGTGTGCCTTTGATGGGTTGGGTGAGAATCTGTCGATCTGCAACCCGCACCAGACGTTCCGGCGAAAAACTCAGAATGTCGGCCGCCGGTGTCCTTATACAGGCAGAAAATGGCGCCCGCTGGGTTTGCCTTAAAGCTTGATAGAGCCCTAGCGGGTTGCCTTGATAAGTTGCGCTGAAGCGTTGAGCAAAGTTAACCTGGTAGCAGTCGCCAGCTTCGATATAGGTTTTTATTTTTTCAAACGCCGCATAATACTGCGAGGCTGACATGCTCATTTGAACGGCGCTGGTGCTCTGAAAATCCAGCTCAGCCAGTTTGCGAGCTGGCGCTAACAGTTTGGCCCACAGTGCCTTGGTGTTAGCGGGTGCCTCTGGCGTGCAGACCAGGTGAGATTCGTGTAGTTCATGGTCGATAACGATAAAGATGTCATAAATACCCACCAGCATGTCCGCCAAATCAATCTCTGCGTCCGCGAGCTCCGGGAGTTTTTGCGCACGATGAGTGAGCTCGTAACCGAAAAAGCCAACCGCGCCGCCCTGAAACGGCAGATCCAGCGGGCAAGGTGAATCTGGCGCCATTGCTCGGACTGTCTGTTCGATCGCATCAAAGGCATCCAGCGTCGTGAGCACCTGGTCTACCCGCACGTGACCCTGGTTAACCTCGATAGTTTTGCTAGGGTTGGCGCCGATAATGTCGTAACGCTGCTGTTCGGCGCCATGACTCTCGAGCAGAAAGGGCAGATGTTGTTCCTCCAGTCGCCGAAACCAAGCGAAAGCGTCGGTTTCGTAAGGCAGTTTTTCTATACTCCAGGGCATGGCATATTCTGCGTCGATTGAGGGAGGGCAGTCTAACGTCGGCGAAGCTCAAGGGCTAATATTTACGCCACGGAAGACCAATTTTCTGTATACTTGGCGGTTTTTGAAGACAGACAAAAGAGGGTAATAGAATGACAACTGCGGGGCAAAAATTCAGGCTAGCGATCGAGCAGGAGAGTCCACTGCAAGTGGTGGGGACCATCAATGCCTATACAGCGATTATGGCTGAGGCGTCTGGCTACCGATGTATTTACCTGTCTGGTGCGGGAGTGGCGAATGCCTCCTATGGCTTGCCCGACCTGGGCATGACCTCGCTGGATAACGTCCTGGAAGACGTCCGCCGGATTACGGCCGCATCGACTCTGCCATTGCTGGTCGATATCGATACGGGTTGGGGTGGTGCTTTTAATATCAGCAGAACCGTCAAAGAAATGATCAGGGCTGGTGCCGCCGGCGTGCATATTGAAGATCAGGTGGCGCAGAAACGCTGTGGTCATCGTCCGAATAAGGAAATTGTGAGCCGTGCAGAGATGGCCGACCGCATCAAAGCCGCAGTTGATGCGAAGACTGATGATGCCTTCGTCGTCATGGCGCGCACCGACGCCTTGGCGGTTGTCGGCCTTGAAGAGGTAATCGAACGCGCCAGAATTTTTGAAGCGGCTGGCGCCGATGCCATCTTCGCCGAGGCGATGACCAGTCTCGACATGTATCAGCAAGTCGTCGACGCGGTGAAGATCCCGGTGTTAGCCAACATTACCGAATTCGGTGCAACGCCCTGTTATACCACCGAGGAACTGGCGTCGGTTGGTATTAAGATGGCATTGTATCCACTGTCAGCGTTTCGGGCGATGAATGCCGCAGCGCTCAACGTTTACCAGACCTTGCGTAAAGATGGGTCTCAGCAAGCGGTGATTGAGACTATGCAGACCCGTAACGATTTGTACGAGTTTCTGGGTTACCACGACTATGAAGACAAACTGGACCAATTGTTTACTAAAGAATCGACCAATTCGTAGCGGTTCGCTGCAATCTTTTTATATCAATGGATGAATAGGGGAAAATCAGATGGCTGAGAAAAAACTGGGAGGCGCTGGCTTACGGGGTCAGTCTGCAGGCGAAACGGCCCTGTGTACGGTCGGCAAGGAAGGCTCTGGCTTGACTTATCGAGGTTATGGCATCGATGACTTAGCGGCGAACGCACAATTCGAGGAAGTTGCCTACATGCTGTTGTACGGCGAGTTACCATCGAAGTCGCAGCTAGCCGGCTATATAGATAAGCTAACGGCGATGCGTGGTTTGCCTGACAGCTTGAAGGCCGTGCTGGAGTTGATTCCGAAAGACACTCATCCCATGGATGTAATGCGAACTGGTTGTTCCATGCTAGGCAACCTGGAACCAGAGAAAAGTTTTGCTGAGCAACAAGAGGCGGCGGACCGTCTGTTGGCTGCGTTGCCGGCCATTATCTGTTACTGGTATCGCTTTACCCACGATGGTGTACGGATTGATACGGATACCGGCGAAGCCAGTATTGGCGGTCACTTTTTGAAGATGCTGCGCGGCGATACGCCCTCTGAGATGCATCGTCAAGTGATGAACTGTTCGCTGATTCTGTATGCAGAACATGAATTTAATGCCAGCACATTTGCTTCAAGAGTCTGTGCCGCAACCCTGTCGGATATGTATTCCTGCGTGACTGCCGCCATCGGAACTCTGCGTGGCCCACTCCATGGCGGTGCGAATGAAGCGGCGATGGAGCTGATCGAGAAGTTCAAGACACCGGAAGAAGCTGTAACGGGTATCCTGGCTATGCTTGAGAGTAAAGCAACTATCATGGGCTTTGGTCATGCGATCTATCGCACCCACGATCCTCGTAACGATATTATTAAGGAATGGGCGCGTAAGCTCGCTGATGAAGCTGGCGACACGACCTTGTTTGATATTTCAGTGGCGGTTGCCAAGACCATGTGGGACGAGAAAAAGCTGTTTCCGAATGCGGATTTTTTCCACGCCTCGGCCTATAACTATATGGGCATTCCAACCAAGATATTTACTCCCATCTTTGTCATGTCTCGCGTTACCGGCTGGGCTGCTCATGTGATCGAACAGCGTTCCAATAATCGCTTGATCCGCCCCAGTGCGGATTATATTGGGCCAGAAAACAGAGCTTATACGAGCATCGACCAACGAGGCTAAAGCGGCTTCGTTCAGGCAGTAAAATAAGCGGCGGGCAGAACCTTTATGAATCTGTCCGCCGTTTTTTTATCCAAGGGTTTGGACCTGAGCCGCGCTTATGCCAGGTCGAATTTGATCCCCTGGGCGAGGGGCAGCTCCGATGAGTAATTGATAGTATTGGTGCTGCGGCGCATATAGCCCTTCCAGGCGTCCGAACCTGATTCGCGACCACCGCCTGTGTCTTTCTCGCCACCGAATGCGCCGCCAATTTCTGCGCCGCTGGTGCCTATATTGACGTTGGCGATACCGCAATCGCTGCCAGTCGCCGAAGTAAAACGCTCCGCCTCGCGGACATCGTTAGTGAAGATAGCAGAAGACAAACCTTGGGGAACCGCATTGTTGGCAGCGATCGCCGCAGTCAATGTCGTGTAGCTGAAGACATACAATATCGGTGCGAAGGTTTCGACGCTGACGTTGGCTTCCGTGGTTGGCATGGCGACCAGTGCCGGTCGGACATAGAAAGCGGCTTCGAGGCCAGCGACGGCCACGCGGTCACCACCGGTGATGTTGGCGCCAGTAGCGGCGGCGGTCTGCAGCGCAGCTTGCATCTGCTCAAAGGCCTGTTGATCGATCAGCGGCCCTACCAGTGTGCCCTCATCCAGGGGATTGCCAACCGCGACGGAGGCATAGGCCGCTTGCAGTCGCTGGCACAATTCGGCATGGATGGATTCCTCAACAAACAGCCGTCGAGTGGATGTGCAACGTTGCCCTGCCGTACCCACAGCCCCGAAGACGATGGCGCGTACCGCCATGTCAAGGTCTGCGCTTGGGCAGACAATGATGGCATTGTTACCACCCAGTTCGAGAATCGTACGCCCCAGGCGAGCAGCTACTCTGGGCGCCACGGCGCGACCCATAGCCGAGCTGCCGGTGGCACTGACCAAAGGTATTCGAGGATTATCCAATGCTTTGCTGGCAATGCTGGCATCGCCAATGAGCAGCTGGCTCAGGTTCTCAGGTGCATCACCAAATTCAGCGATTGCCGCACTGAAGATGGCTTGGCAGGCAAGGGCTGTCAGTGGGGTCTTTTCTGATGGCTTCCAGATAACACTATTGCCGCAGACGATCGCCAGCGTCGTATTCCAGGACCATACCGCGACAGGAAAGTTGAATGCCGAGATGACCATAACCGGCCCCAGCGGATGCCAATTTTCCTGCATCTTATGCTCTGGTCGTTCCGATGCGATGGTCAAACCATAGAGCTGGCGAGACAGGCCTACCGCGAAATCACAGATGTCGATCATCTCCTGGACTTCGCCCAACCCCTCTTGGAGCAACTTGCCGGATTCAAGACTGACTAGCCGACCCAGGTTGTCCTTCTGTAAGCGTAAATGATTGCCCAGCAGACGAATCAATTCGCCTCGGCGAGGCGCGGGAACCTGGCGCCAGGCCTGAAAGGCCGTGCTGGCTTGATCGATAATGGTGTCCACCTCGGCTAGGGGGGTGGTATGAACCTGGGCCACAACCCGACCATCCACAGGGCTCGTGACCGCCAGGTCACCATGGGTGTAGCGCGTCGGTGCTACGCCAATGGCTGTTAGTGTATGGGCTATCGCAGTTTGGATTTTCATCATTAACTCCTGGTCATTTTAGTGTGAGCAGCTTTTGGCCTGTGCCTGAACAGCGTAAACACGACCAAATCGATTGCCTAGAAACAGATCCAAATCAATCTCTTCCTGAATGACAAAGCCCTCGGTTGGAATCTGGCCGTTGTGGAGCAGATCGAGCACGGCACAGATACTGGAAGCTGTGGTGACTTGAATGGCACTGCGTTGCACGCCCTTGATCTGCTTGCTATAGATTTTGTTGGCATAGGTTTCTTGAATGAGATGGCGGTTTTTCTTGCCGCTAACGGTGACGAAAATCAAGACAACATCTTGCAGGGTGGCCGGAACGGCATTCTCCAGAACGTCCTTGAGCAGGTCTCGACGATCTTTGAGCCGCAGGTCGTGGAGCAGGGTTTTCATGATATCGCGGTGACCCGGGTAACGAATGGTCTGATAACTCAGGCTTTTGACCTTGCCCGCCATAGACTCTGCCAGTGAGCCGATCCCGCCAGAGGTATTGAAGGTTTCATAATTAATGCCATCCATAGAAAAATGTTGCAGGTTCTCCAATGCGGCTGCGTGTATCGCCTTGCCATCCTCAATACAGATGCAGGGTTCACAATACTCGTTGATGACACCGTCCGTACTCCAAGTCAAATTGTAGTTAAGAGAATTCGATGGATACAGGGGTAGGGCACCGACACACATGCGGATTGAGTCCAGTTCATCGAAGCCATTGGCAATGTGTTGGGTGACGATGGAGATAAAACCCGGCGCGAGGCCGCACTGTGGAATAAACGCTGATGTGGCAGTTTTGGCGATTTCTCGAACAAAGTTGGTGCTATCCACATCTTCCGTCAGATCAAGATAGTGACAGCCAACGTTCAGTGCTGCCTCGGCAATCACTTTTGTCAGAAAAAACGGCGTCGAGCTCAGAACAGCAAAATGCCCCGCCATGGATTTTTCGAGCATAGGGGCGTCTTTCACATCCTGCTGGACGAGTTTGAGCAAGGGATGGTCCTCAAACTGATTCAGTGTCTCGGCCGAGGCATCGATCAAGGTGACGCTGTAATCACCGGTCTCGAGTAGTAAATCAACGATCGTTTCGCCGATCTTGCCGGCGCCGATGATGGCAATCGGGGTTGGCTGGGTCATACAGTGCTCCTGGGCGGGTCGTGCGCATATTGGGTACTGAGCCAGTTTCACGAAGATCTCGTACAGAATGAATAGATGATATGCCAGTATTGGTTATAATATGGTGCAGAATAACGACACCTATGAGCAAATTAGTGAAATATCTCGATCAGCAATTAATCGCCAGCCTGCGTGACAATGCCCGCAGTAGTACCTCGGAGATCGCTCGCAAGCTGGGGGTCTCACGCTCTACCATCAATAGTCGAATCAAACGCCTTGAGGCCTTGGGTACGATCCAGGGATATACGGTGTTGTTTGGCGCAGAATATGCTGATCAGCAGGTCTCAGCCCATGTGCTGATCACGGTCAATCAGAAGCTGACAGGTCGTACCCACCTGGAATTACGCAATATCCCGCAGGTCAACGCCCTGTATGCGGTGAGTGGTGATTATGACTTGATGGCGGAGATCGCCGCTGGTTCAACGGCTGAAATTAGTCAGGTGCTGGACTTGATCGGTAATCTGCAAGGGGTCGAGCGAACCAACTCATCGCTGATTTTGGAAACCAAATTCCGCCGTTAATCATCGACCGCCGGCGCCGACGATGCCAAGACTATTCAGGTTTGTGGCTCGGAGTTGAATCTGATGCTCAAGCACTTTCTTGACGTAGCGGCGAGTTTCGGGGAACGGCGGGATACCGTGATACTTATCAACGTTACCGGCCCCCGCATTGTAGGCGGCCAATACCAGCGGGATCTGGCCGTTGTAACGGTCCATCAGATAGCGCAGGTGCTGAACGCCGGCACCAATGTTTTTACGGGGATCAAACCGATCGCTGACTTGATATTGGGACGCGGTATCTTTCATTAATTGCATCAGACCGGTGGCGCCTTTACGGGATACCGCATTCGGGTTGAAGCCTGATTCGATTTGGATCACCGCCTCGACGAGCAACGGATCAATCTGGTATTGCTGACTGGCGTCCTCAATAAAGTTGCGATAGTCTGCTGCACTGTTGCGCCGAGTCTCGGCTTTTACCTGGCGATTAGCGAGAATATGGCCGGCGTTCTTCAGGGTTCGACGATGGCGAAGCAAGGTATATTGGTGGGCTGAGGTCAAAACCGGCTTGTCGGACAATAAGCGCTCGCCATCAGGACCACGGTAGATGTAAACGTCAGCTGCGACTGGCAGTGTGGCAAGGATCAGGCATAGAACCAAAAAACGCCAGGCAAGCCGGGGTAATCCCGCTGACGTAAGCGGGGCGCTGGCGCGTGGAGATTGACGCAATGGCAGAGGCTTCATGGCGGTATTTAGTCAGTTTAGGCTGAGTCTAGCGGTTTCCCCCCGGTGTGAAAATTATATTCCCTACAGGCGGTGGGCTTGACCGGCTTAATGACCTTTTGATAGCGACGGAGAGTGACATGGAAATTGTATTACCCGATCTATGCGATGCTTACCCGGATCTCGTGCGGGTAGCTGCGCCGATCTTTCAAAACTTTGGCGGCCGCCGAGCATTTGGAGGTCAGATCGTCACGATCAAATGCCATGAAGACAATTCCCTGGTGGCCCAGCAGGTGGCTCTGCCGGGGCATGGCAAGGTATTGGTCGTGGATGGAGGCGGTAGCCTGCGTTGCGGCTTGCTGGGGGATAACCTCGCCCAGAAAGCCTTTGAGAACCATTGGCAGGGGATCGTGATCAATGGCTGCATTCGTGATGTGGATATTATAGGTTTAATTGGTCTGGGTGTTCAGGCTCTGGCGTGTCACCCCATGAAAAGTGTCAAGCGCGATATCGGGTTGCTGAATGAGCGAGTCACCTTCGGAGGCATCGAGTGTGTTCCTGGCGAGTATCTCTATGCCGACAACAATGGTGTTTTAGTCTCGGTCGACGCCCTGTCGATGCCCGGTTGAGCTGTCGCTAGATTTTCAGTTGACGCAGATTAGGGTCGTGCAAGCCGGTTTCCCAGGCTGACTTGAACTGGCGACCCAAGCGACTGTTTTCCGTGATATCCCTGAAGTTGGCGAAGCCCTCATACTGCTCGAAATCCGACCGGTAGATAACGCCCGCGTTATCCACCAGGACAAATTCGTCATTCAGATGGCGGAGTTCCGGGTCGACGATCTTGATGCTGATAGAAGACGACAGTTTGCGGCTGATATCTACGAGTGCATGGCCGGTCTTAACCGCACGATGGCTGTCATACAGCAGTATCTCGATCTTGGTGTAGCGATTGCGGCGGGCCAGGGCAGAGATACATTCACTGAGGTCATCGGAGTGGAATAGCTTGTGATCAAGCATTGGTGACCAGATTCGAATGGATTGCTGGGCCTGCTGGCACATGTGGAGAATGACCTGGCGGAAATCGGCCTCTCGTCTTAGTCGCAGCAGTTGATGGTCTTGTCGCAATTTGTCGGCGTGACCCGCAACGCCGTCATCGTCGTCGCTGATGCTTAGTGCCTGGCGCTGACGCTCTATGTTGTTGCCAGTCAGGTCTTTTCGGTAAATCTGGTGCGGATGACCGTGAAGCATGAATGACTCGCCAATAGGGGTAAAACCGCTGTGGATAAATAAGCGATTCAGGTTCTGTAGGCCCGCTAATTGAGCCGCGGGCAACCCGTAACGGGTGGCTCTAGCGACTGCGGCGTCCAAAAGTGCGCGACCGGCACCCTGGTTGCGATGTTCAGGCAAGACTGCCAGGCGCGATATATTGCCCTTCAGATCCATACGCACGACACCGATGGTCTCGCCCGATGAGTTCTTGGCATGCCAGTGCAAGCTTGTCTTGTCAGTATCGTCACTGAGCCTATCTGCCGGCAGCCCTAGTTCCTGACTAAGCTCTTGATCGAGTGCTTGACCGAGCTCTTGTCCAAGCACCAGGTCTCGTACCGCGGTGATGATTGCGCCGTCAGCGGACCAATCAGCCTCGAGGGTGTCAAACTCGAGCAGGGCGATATCCGGTGCCTCGATTGTGCGCACAGGTGAGTTTTCAGTGGTGATCAGTGACTGGGTCATATGATAATGGGGGATGCCCGCTTCCATGAACTCAGCGCCATCGGCGGTAAAGCCCGCTCGTTGATAAAAGCCCAGGGCGTGGCTCTGGGCATTGAGAAAAACCGTCGAAAACCCTGTGTCTCGAGCATGGTTCACCGCCGCTTGAAGTAACGCGGCCCCGGTGCCAGTGCCACGATAGTCGCTAAGTACTGCCATTCGGCCAATCTGCCCACTTGGTAGCAGACGCGCGGTACCGATGGCTTTGCCAGTGGCGTCTGTGGCTAGCCAGTGCTGAGCGGTTGCGTCTTGGCCGTCCCATTCTTCCTCTTGGGACACGCCTTGCTCAATGATGAATACTTGTCGGCGCAAGTTTGACAAGGTGTTCTGTGCCACCAGCCAGTCAACGTGGGTTATCTGGAACCGGTTAAGCTGGAGATCATTTGGCATATCGAAGCCTTCGACAGACCCAGCGATTCGACGCTTGCTCGACATGCATCGATACAAGACGCGTGGCTGGGTGGTTAAGGGGGAGGTTAAGGGGGAGGTTAAGGGATGAGCGCAACGGCACCCTCCTGGAACAACCAGTCGATCACCGACCGGTGTGCTGGTGCGGCAGGAATATCCGCCAGATCAATTCTACGCAGTGTTTCTAAAACGGTAAACCAGCTGAGCACTGCAGAGTCCACCTCGCTGGCGGTACCGTTGACGAAGATCATCCCGGAGTCTGCGCCTTGCTGATGGCAAAGACGCGTTGGCAGATGACAGACTAAGGTGCCCTTAGCCGTTGGCCAGTGGACCACCGCATTGTCATCCGGTGTGATCAGATCCGGTTCCTGCAGCTGAGTCATGTAGCAGCCGAACCAGCGGCTGATGGTGCCCGCGCGGGTTAATTCGGGTATTAACTTGTCCTGTAATTGTTGGATATCATCGGGCATCAGCCCGCTGGTCGGTTCACCAAGACGATCATCGAGGGTCTTGGTATCCACGAGTTCATCGGTAATTTGGTCCGCCAGGCTGGATATCATTTCGGCGAGGGTCGGATTTCGAAGACCAATAGAGAGTGTCAGGCTGTCTTCTGAGGCGATCCCGTAGTGGCCAACACCCGGTGGTATGTACAGTATATCTCCAGCGCACTGAGTCAGCGTTTCGGTAGTGGGAAAAGTCTCTAGTAAGCGGATGTCTGCATCCGCCAACAGGTCATCGTCGGTAAAGGGCCCGGGCGCCAGTTGCCAGTGTTTTTCGCCGCGGATCTGGAGCAGAAAGACGTCATAATGGTCAAAATGAGGACCGCAGCTGGCACCACTATGACCGTAACTGGCCATAACATCGTTAATACGCCAGCGGGGCAGGAACCCAAAATGGCGGGTCAACAGATCACTGATGACCTCAAGGTGTTGTTCCAGCCCCTGAATCATCAACATTTCCCCGCTAGTCAGGCCCTCGATATCGAAAGGACCGAGTTCCAGCTGATAATCTGCAGGAGCGCCACTGATGACCCGAGATTCGATGAGAGAATCTCCGGCAAGTAAAAATAAGTTATTATTATTCAGTGCTTTATCAATTTTAGTTAAAGTGTTATCGAATAATTTTTTGCCGTGCCACGGGCGCTTGCGCCAGTAGCGCTGCTGGAATTGTGTATAGGTAATGTCGGCTTGTTCGAACCAAGTCACGATGGATTGATCGATTCGGTGGGCCGCAAAGCTAAATCAGGCATCATTTAACAGCCTTTCAGTGAGTGCCACGGCTTCGCCGATATAGTTCGCCGGGGTTAAAGCCAGGATCTGCTGGCGGGCTTCTTCAGGTAAGTCCAGCGTCAATATCATCGCCTCGATACGTTGTTGATTCAGAGATTGACCGCGAGTGAGTACCTTGAGTTTTTCATAAGGCTCTTCAATGTTGTATTTGCGCATAATCGTCTGGATGGGTTCCGCCAGGACTTCCCAGCTGTTATCCAGATCTGCTTGCAACGCGCCGTGGTTAAGTTCCAGTTTGCCTAATCCCTTGAGTGTCGATTTATAGGCGATCAGCGAGTAGGCGATGCCGCTGCCAAGGTTGCGGAGCACTGTGGAGTCCGTCAAATCTCGCTGCCAGCGACTGATCGGGAGCTTCTCGGCCATATGATTGAGAATCGCATTGGCCATACCCAGGTTGCCCTCAGAGTTTTCAAAGTCGATGGGGTTGACCTTGTGCGGCATGGTGGAAGACCCGGTTTCTCCCGCGACTTGGCGCTGCTTAAAGTAACCAATGGAAATATAGGCCCAGATGTCTCGATCAAGGTCGAGCAAGATGGTATTGAAGCGGGCGAGGGCATCGAAAAGTTCACTGATGTAGTCGTGGGGTTCAATCTGAGTCGTGTAAGGGTTCCAGACCAAGCCGAGTGAGGTGACAAACTGTTCGCTGAGCGCCAGCCAATCCGCGGCAGGATAGGCGGAGACATGGGCGTTATAGTTGCCGACAGCACCATTGATCTTACCCATAATCGGTACGGCCATCAGCTGTACGTACTGACGTCGCAAGCGCGCGACGACATTCGCGAATTCCTTGCCCATGGTCGTGGGCGAAGCGATCTGGCCGTGAGTTTTTGACAGCATCGGCACTGCCGCGTACTGCCGGGCCAAATCCTTCAGATGATCCATGACAGCGGGTAGTTGGGCGCTCAAGACTGCAGAACGGCACTTTTCCAGCATCATCGCGTAGGCTAAGTTATTAATATCTTCGGAGGTGCAGGCAAAGTGAACGAACTCCAGGCCTGTGAGTAGCTCCGCTTGTTGGCTCTCGCGAAAGCGTTGTTTGATGAAGTATTCTACCGCCTTGACGTCATGGTTCGTGGTCCGCTCAAAGTCCTTGACGAGTTCGGCGTCGCTGAGGCTGAAGTTATCCACAATGCCGTCGAGATAAGCCGTAGCCGCAGCTGATAAGGGGGCCAAATCTTTGACCTCAGCGTTTGCGGCAAGGAACTGGTACCAACGAATTTCCACCACCACGCGATGATGAATCAAGCCGAATTCGCTAAAAATGCTGCTGAGTTCCGTGGTCTTGTCGGCATAGCGCCCATCGATCGGGGTCACTGCCATCAGGGGGCTGAACGTCATATTTTTCTCGATATATAATTAAGATATAGTTTTAAGTTTATGATATTAATGAATATTGTATAAGGCTTCTTGCATTCGTCCGCGGCTGGTCAGGAACTGCCAGCGTCTTCCGCCCACTTGGCGCCAGAGCACGGCGGCGCGCACCGCGGCCAGCAATAACGCTCGAATTCGATTGATATTCGCCGGAATTTGCAGTTGTTGGCGGCTCCCGGACACTTTAATTCTGGGTTCTATTTTGCCCAAGGTTGCTTGGTAAAGCTCGGCGAGTTCGACGATGGTGGCGTCGTCAATGCCTGGCTGATACTGCTGCCTGAATAGGCGTTGTTCTTCAATGCTGGTAATCCGCTCGCCCAGCGTCTTGAGCATGACAGGGTCAGCGGATAATGCGCGCTCCAGGCTGATCACAGCGAACATATAGCGCAACAGGTCGCCGTGATCCTGCAGGTTAAAGCCTTTGAGCATGTCGCCGAGCGCACCTAGGCCAGTGCGTACGCCGCGCTCACCCGCGTACACATCGTTAACGGTGCTCGGGTTTTGGACAAAAATACTCGCCAGGCTCTGTTCCATGGAGTCTCTCGCAAGCAGGCCGGTTCTGGCGATACTCGAGACCTGGTGAACTGTCTGAATCAAGCCTGCCAGCGCCAGCGTGCGCTCCTGCCAGTAAGTACTCAATGGAAAGGTGCCAAGGGCGTCGTGGAGTCAATGATGCCGCCACCGAGGCACACATCAGCCTGATAAAAGCACACCCATTGGCCAGGCGTGACGGCCCGCTGGGGCGTATCGAACACTACGCTGTAGCCCTCGTCGGTCGCGGCCAACCTCGCAATCTGATCGGCCTGGCGATAACGCACCTTGACGGCTAATTGGCAGGGCAATGCGGGTGGCTCGTTGACCCATTGAATCTCGCGGCAAGCTAGGGCTACACAATACAGCGCGTCGTGACTGTTCCCCTGGGCGACTCGCAGGATATTGCCAGTCAGGTCTTTCTCGACCACATACCAGGGGGCCTCAGCCGCTTGTTGTACCCCACCGATGCCCAGCCCTTGGCGTTGGCCCAGTGTGTAGTACATCAGCCCTTGGTGTTGGCCGAGGATTTGATGGTCGAGGTTTTTGATGTCGCCAGGCTGAGCCGGCAGATATTGCTCGAGAAAGTCTTTAAAGCGGCGCTCACCAATAAAGCAGATGCCCGTTGAGTCTTTCTTATCAAAGGTCACCAGGTCATGGGCTTCGGCGATTCGCCTGACCTCAGTTTTTTCTAGCTCGCCCAGCGGAAACAGGCAGTGTCTGAATTGGCTACCGGCCACGGACTGCAGAAAATAGCTTTGATCTTTGTTGCCATCGATCGCCTTCAGAAGGCGCGTTTCGTTTTCACCATGTTCAAGGCGCGCGTAGTGCCCGGTGGCAATCAGTTCTGCGCCCAATACCTGAGCATATTCAAGAAACACTTTAAATTTGATTTCCCGATTGCAGAGGATATCTGGATTTGGCGTCCGTCCTTGTTGATATTCGCTGAGGAAATGCGCGAACACGTTATCCCAGTATTCGGCGGCAAAATTGGCTTCATGGAGCTTGATGCCCAATCGGTCGCAAACCTGGCGGGCGTCTTCAAGATCCTCGCGGGCCGTGCAGTACTCGCTGCCGTCATCTTCTTCCCAGTTTTTCATAAACAGACCTTCGACTCGAAAGCCGGCGTCGCGCAGCAACAGGGCAGCGACAGACGAGTCGACACCACCAGACATGCCGACTATTACCGTTGTATCTGCGACGGGTTTATTGAGTCGTGGGTACTGCATAAGGTCGAATCGGCCTTTTAAAGATGAATCGGATAAAAAAATTATTTTACGCCAGCAGCCGTCTGACATCCATGGTTGAGTCAGCGGTTTGGCAAATCGACATGCCTTCCTTTCAGGTTAGCGCTGCAAATAAGCGAGCAGGTAGGGCTTGAGAGGCAAGAAGTTGAGCCGGCGTCTATGCGCTCAGGTGCTTGATAAAATCCAGTGGTGCAGACTGGCCCGCCGCATGGTCCTCGATACACTGCAGAACCAGGGGGCTGCGCAAACGTCTCTGCCGAATGGCGTCGAGGCTGAGCCACTGAACACTGTGGATGGCTGGATCAAGGGACGCTGAAGTCAGATGCAACGGGACGGCGGCAAATGTCAGACGCTGATAAACGATATCGACATTGGGCGCGTAGTAGTGATAAATGCCGGTGAGGCTGGTAAGTTGCACCTGCCAGGCGGTCTCCTCGAGGGTTTCGCGTAAGGCCGCAGCGTGCAGGGTTTCATTGGGCTCAAGATGCCCCGCAGGTTGGTTCAAAACCAGCTCGCCAGCAATCCACTCTTCGACCATGAGATAACGATCAGCGTCTTTAACGATGGTTGCGACTGTTATATGCGGCGGCCAGGCCATAGAATAGACTCCGTTTAGGTAATGTTGAGCTGGGCTCGCGCTAACCTGGGTTTCAACAAACATTGTAACGCGATCGAACGCGAATAAATCAACTGGATATTAGCCATGGCCGAAGCCAATCAATTGACTCATCTCGACGCTGCAGGAAACGCTCGCATGGTCGACATCAGCGAGAAACAAGTGACAACGCGGGTCGCGGTCGCCGAGGCGAACATCAGCATGCAGGCGGCGACACTGGCATTGATCCAGGCGGGCGGACACAAGAAAGGCGATGTTTTGGCCGTTGCGCGAATCGCTGGTATTCAGGCGGCCAAGAAATGCGCTGATCTGATCCCTCTTTGCCATCCATTAGCCTTAAGCTCGGTAGCGGTTGAGTTTGACGTGGATGTCGTCCAAAACCGGGTCCTGATTCAAGCGACCTGCAAACTCAGTGGTCAGACCGGGGTTGAGATGGAAGCCTTGACGGCAGCATCCGTGGCCGCCCTGACGGTGTTTGACATGTGTAAAGCGGTTGATAAAACAATGGCGATCAATGGCATCAGGGTCTTGGCAAAGTCAGGCGGAAAATCAGGAGATTGGCAGGCCAATGGTTAAAGTAATTTTTTTTGCCAGTATCCGTGAGGATCTTGGGTTAAATGAGACTGAGGTGGCGCTGGATGGCCCATCGACGGTGGCCGATCTGGTCAAGTTGCTGGTCGAATGCCACGGCGCCAAGTGGTCCGAGGCCTTGAGTCGTGAGAACACGTTGGTGGCGGTGAATCAGACGATGGTGGATGATCAACATACCATCCATGCCGGCGACGAAGTGGCCTTCTTTCCACCTGTGACAGGCGGCTAGTGATGCACATCAAGATCAGCGTTCAGGAAGCCGCATTCGATGTAGGGGACGAGACTCTAGAGCTGGGGCGAGTCTCGAAGCAGGTGGGCGCGATTACGAGTTTTACGGGACTGGTACGTGATATAAACGAAAACGCTGGCGTCAGCGGCCTGTTTTTGGAACATTACCCGGGCATGACGGAAAAGCAGATTGCGCAAATTATCGCTGAAGCCGGCGAGCGTTGGCAGGTTCTGGCGGTCACTGTGATCCATCGAGTGGGTGAGTTGTTGCCCTCAGAGCCCATCGTCTTTGTCGGCGTTGCGAGCCTTCATCGGGGCGACGCATTTAACGCCTGTGAATATATTATCGACTTTCTCAAGACTCGAGCAGCATTCTGGAAGAAAGAGCAATCTGTAGACGGGCCCCGTTGGCTCACTACGCGAGCTAGTGATGTCGAGACGGCCAAGACCTGGCGCTCAACGGAAGGTTAAGTTAATGAGGTTACGCTGAGCGGTTGATAGCTGCCCACCGCAATGCCGTCCGTCGTCCAGTCACCAATTTGATAGCGATACAGGCGCAGCGTCGGGAAGCCGACGGCCGCTGTCATGCGTCTAACTTGCCGGTTTCGGCCTTCTCGAATGGTCAAGGCGATCCAGGAGGTCGGAATGTGTTTTCGTTGCCTAATGGGCGGTACGCGAGGCGGTAGGGGCGCAGTCTCCAGGAGTCTGGCTTCAGCTGGGCGAGTCATACCATCCTTCAACAGGACGCCCTTGCGCAGTTGGGCCAGCGCTTGTGGCGTAATACTGCCCTCCACCTGGGCCCAATAGGTCTTCGCGAGTTTGAATCGGGGATTACTGATTCGAGCTTGTAGCTGCCCATCATCGGTGAGCAGCAGCAGTCCCTCCGAGTCTCGATCAAGTCGCCCAGCCGGATAAACAGCGGGCACAGTGATAAAGTCCTTCAGGGTTGACCGACCCACAATGGGCCGAAACTGACTCAGGACATCAAAGGGTTTGTTAAACGCAATCAGAGTCGACATGAGGGTTCGCTGAATGTCAGTAGCTGGCGTGGCACGTAAAAGGCCAAAGTTAGGTTGGAGCGCAATGATAACGTCTTTGGCCGGCAGTTATCAGCGGTTTTTTAAGGACGCGAGTTGGCCATGTGCCCGCTAGCTGAATAGACCGCTGGACCCCAAATATTTTTAGCAGGGTAGATTCCGGCTGTGTGTCGACGAAGCCGGGACGGCGGCAGCTAATATGGGCTGTACGCGGATCTCCAGGCGTTGAGCTTGGCGCCAAGTGCAGCCCCATGTTTGGCAATTCGTGATTCATTAAATGCAAAACCCTTGATTAATTTAGAAAAACCGCCATATCTCTGTCACTAGGCGATTGCAGTCCGTTTTGAAATCACCCTACAAAGAAATGGTTTTATCCCAGTCGATTTTCTGCTGGAATGGTCAGACCTGGTAATTGACAGGAAGCTGTTGAGAAGATGATCTGCGTCGTTATGGACTAAGAGTGGCATGAGTAAGGTAGATGATATCCAAATAATCCGACCCCAAAACGTAATGTCGTTGAAGCGGCTATTGCCTGAAGTCGCGGGGCCCACGAATAGTGGTGATGATAGCGACCAGGATGGTAATCACCGGGGCATCGATACGGTGGTTGAGCGGGCAAAACCACAATTAAAGTCACCGTCAATGTACAAGGTCATTTTGCTTAATGACGACTATACGCCGATGGAATTTGTCATCGAGGTGCTGCAAACATTCTTTGCCATGAATCGAGAGAAAGCCACTCAGATTATGTTGGTAGTACATACGGCGGGTCGAGCAACCTGTGGGATTTATACCCGGGATATTGCTGAGACCAAGTCGGCACAAGTCAATCAATTCGCGCAGGACAACCAGCATCCGCTGGTGTCGGATGTTGAAGCGGTAGAAGATTAAATTGTGAACAGCGAATAAGAAATACTCTCAAGTGCAAGCAGACTTTTTAAAACAAGCAGCGCGATTGAGAAGCACACAGTAGAGAGATAAAAAGTAGAGCGCTGCGAAGTAGAGCGCTGCGAAATAGGGCGCTGCGAAATAGAGCAGAACAGTACAAAAGTGCGTAGTACCTTACGTCGATGCAAAAAGTCCTGGATTAACCCGCTGTTGGGTCTCCTGGCATCAACCGGTCAATGGCCCAGTAGGGCTGAGAAAGTCTTAATCAGGAAAAAGTAAATGCTTAGTAGAGACCTTGAAGTAACACTGAATTTAGCGTTCAAGGACGCCCGAGCCAAGCGGCATGAATTGATGTCGGTCGAGCATTTGTTATTGGCGCTGCTGGATAATGCCGTCGCTATTGACGTGTTGCGTGCTTGTGGTGCGGATCTCGACGCGTTACGCAAAGAGTTGCAGGATTTCTTGGATGCAACCACGCCCCTTATCCCGGCGAACGAGACCGATCGTGAGACTCAACCGACACTAGGATTTCAGCGTGTTCTTCAGCGTGCTGTGTTTCATGTTCAGTCGTCCGGTCGAAAAGAGGTCACAGGTGCCAGTGTGCTGGTGGCGATCTTCAGTGAGCAGGAAAGTCATGCGGTTTATATCCTCAAGCAACAGGAAGTAAATCGAATTGATGTGGTGAATTTTATCGCCCACGGCACACCTAAAGTCGCTGGCCAAGAAGATGTTGAATCCGGTGAGCAGGTCGACGAAGACGGTAACGCTGAGGAGAAGGCACCCAGTTCGTTAGAGCAATTTGCCAGTAATCTCAATGAGCAAGCACGTAAGGGCTTGATTGATCCTCTGGTAGGTCGTCAGGACGAGGTTGAGCGAGTTATTCAAACGCTGTCTCGACGCCGCAAAAACAACCCCTTGCTGGTTGGTGAGTCCGGTGTCGGTAAGACGGCCATCGCCGAAGGCCTGGCAAAGATGATAGTTGATGGCAAAGTGCCCGATGTCATCAAAGACAGTGTCGTCTACTCGCTGGATCTCGGTGCGCTTCTGGCAGGGACTAAATACCGTGGTGACTTCGAAAAACGCCTGAAAAATCTTCTGGCGGAGTTAACTAAAAAGCAAAACCAAATTTTGTTTATCGATGAAATTCATACCATCATCGGTGCCGGTGCGGCGTCTGGTGGTGTGATGGATGCATCGAATCTGCTCAAGCCGCTGTTGGCATCAGGTGACCTGCGGTGCATGGGATCAACAACGTATCAAGAGTACCGCGGTATCTTTGACAAAGATCGGGCGCTGTCACGCCGGTTTCAGAAAATCGATGTGATAGAACCCAGCGTGGAAGACACCTATCAGATATTGAAAGGTTTGAAATCGCGGTTCGAAGAGCACCACAACCTCAAGTATACGGATAAGGCACTACGGGTGGCTGCAGAGTTGGCTGACCGCTATATCAATGACCGGTTTATGCCAGACAAGGCAATCGATGTTATCGATGAGGCCGGTGCTTTTCAGCAAATTCAGCCAGCGAACAAACGCAAGAAAGTGATTAATGTGACTGACGTTGAAAAAATGGTGGCCAAAATAGCGCGTATACCACCAAGCACAGTGTCGTCTTCCGATAAAAAAGCACTAAAAGATCTTGAAACGAATCTTAAGATGGTTATTTTTGGTCAAGATGAAGCGATCAATACGTTGGCCAGTGCCATCAAACTGTCAAGGGCGGGTCTCAAGGACAGCGATAAGCCGATTGGTTCGTTCCTGTTTGCTGGCCCAACTGGCGTTGGTAAGACCGAAGTCTGTCGACAGCTTGCCAGCATCATGGGGATCGAGTTAATTCGCTTCGATATGTCTGAATACATGGAGCGACATACAGTTTCTCGTTTGATTGGTGCACCGCCTGGATATGTCGGTTTTGATCAAGGTGGCTTGTTGACCGAAGAAGTCACCAAGCATCCGCACTGTGTATTGCTGCTCGATGAAATTGAAAAAGCACATCCTGAAGTCTTTAATTTGCTGTTGCAGGTGATGGATCACGGTACGCTGACGGATAATAACGGTCGCGCGGCTGATTTCCGGAATGTCATCATTGTCATGACCACCAATGCCGGCGCCCAGGAAATGGGTCGATCCTCCATTGGCTTTACGCATCAAGATCATGCCACCGATGGCATGGAGGTGTTGAAGAAAATGTTCACGCCAGAATTCCGTAACCGTCTGGATTCGATTATTCAGTTTGATGCCTTGTCGCCCGAGGTGATTAAAACCGTGGTCGATAAGTTCCTGGTTGAAATTCAGGTTCAGTTGGATAGTAAGAAAGTTGTGTTGGAAATCAGCGACGAAGCGCGTGCCTGGCTCGCTGTACACGGGTACGACAAGACCATGGGCGCAAGACCTATGCAGCGCTTGATTCAGTCGAAAATCAAGAAGGAGCTGGCAGAAGATATTCTCTTCGGTCGATTGTCGAACAACGGTGGCGTGGTCCACGTCGTGGTGCGGGCTGATGACCTAGTGCTGGAGATTGATGAGCCTGTGTCTGCCTGAGTTACTGTTGTTCTGCGGCTTTTGACATGGTTAGCCATCGGCGGATGGCTAACAGGTGTTAAAGAGTTGTTAGGCTGGCGCGTCTGTTGGGCGCCGGTAAGCAGTAGGCGTCGTTTAATTGTCAGGCAGGGCTCAGCGAGGCCGGCTTTTAACGGCGGATATGCATAGTGTAGTGGTAGATCGGTGTGCTGACCCGTTGCTTGTTGTGTTGCGTGAAAAATTTCCTAACAAGAACCAAGGGCCAGATAAACGCATACGGATAGCAGGCGCTACCCGGGCGGGGGCTATTCGCGGAAAGTAATACGACCTTTGGTCAAATCGTAAGGTGTCAGTTCGACTTTCACCTTATCGCCAGTAAGAATTTTGATGTAATTCTTCCGCATTTTTCCGGAAATGTGCGCGATAATCTTATGCCCATTCTCCAGTTCCACCTTGAACATGGTATTCGGTAAGGTATCAACTACCGTGCCGACCATTTGAATCTGTTCTTCTTTTGCCAATTTAAGTCCTCTGTACCGAAGTGCATGTTGAAAAGGCGTGCATTTTGCACGAAAACCCAGGGCTTAGCAAAGCACTGTCACTATTGTTCACAAAGCCGGAATCCGATCTTCGAGCCAGCCATTAGCTGCAGTGGATCAGGGCTGCAAGGCGAGCCAACGATTGTCGAGATACAGTTCAATCGGTTGGTATTCGGTTTTGTAGCTCATCTTCTGGCATTCTTTGATCCAATAGCCTAGATACAGCCAGGTTTTTTGCTGTTGACGGGCGGCTTCGATCAGCCATAACACGGCAAAGGTCCCGAGGCTGCGCTGATCTTGTTCTGGCGCAAAAAAGGTGTAGACGGCTGATAGCGCGTTGTCGAGTTCATCGCTGACGGCAACCGCCAGCAACCGCCCATCCAGACGAAACTCAACGAAGCGAGCTTCCTTGCGGCCGTCCACCAGAAAAGTTTGAAATTGTTCGGCCTCTGCCGGGAACATATCGCCGTCAGCATGACGTTCGGTGATATAGCGGTCATACAGGGCAAAGTATTCGGCGGTTAATCGTGGCTGCTCGATGCTGACAGTCAAATCTTGATTCTTCTTCCAAATTCGTCGCTGTCGACGATTCATAGTCGCGTCTGCAACCACGACACGGACCGGAACGCAGGCCTGACATGACTGACAGTGAGGTCTGTAAATATGCGAACCACTGCGTCGAAAACCAACCGCAGACAGCGCCGAGTAGGTGGCCGTATCAATTTCCGCGTGTGGGTCGGCAAACAGCGTGACGGCCTCGCGATTCTCGAGATAGCTGCAAGGGTGACCAGGGGTCGTATAGAATCGCAGCTTCGCGAGTGTGGCTAAAGGGTCATGGCTCATGATGATTAAGTTACCATGGCGGTAGCATCGCTGGCACCTGCTGCCAGTCGATCTGCAGGTCAGGTTGGGCATAAACATCGACGATCGCGATAAAGTCTTCACGACTGATTTCTCGTAAACCCAGAGTTCGCAGGTGGGGATTATCCATCTGACAATCTATCATCGGACTGCCGAGGGCCAACATCAATCGATTAAGGTGCGCGAAAGCCACTTTAGAAGCATCTGTGACGGTGTGGAACATAGACTCACCAAAGAACAGCTTGCCAAGTCCAATGCCGTACAAGCCACCCACAAGTATATCGTCTTGGTAACATTCAATGGAGTGCGCATACCCGAGTTCGTGCAAGCGGATGTAGGCGGCTTGCATCTCTGGATTGATCCAGGTATCCGCTGCATAGACTCGAGGCTGACTACAGTGGTGAATCACAGCGGCGAAGTCCCGATCTACATGCACAGAGAACGGGTGTCGGTTCAATAATTTGCCAAGACTGCGACTGATTTTGAGCTCGTCGGCGAACAATACGCCGCGCGGATCGGGGGACCACCATAGAATCGGTTCTCCTGGGTTATACCAGGGGAAGAGGCCGCGCCGGTAGGCCAGTAACAACCGCTCTGGGCTGAGGTCGCCGCCGGCCGCAACCAACCCGTTGGGTTCCTGCATTGCCGAGGCTACGGGCGGAAAGTCCAGTTGATCAGAGTTCAGCCAGGTCACCGTCATCATCGACTCCGGTCGAGCAGGGTTATGCCTGGTCCGCGAGGTTGTCCAGGTACTTTTCTGCATCCAGTGCGGCCATACAACCAAAGCCAGCAGAAGTGACAGCCTGGCGGTAGACCTGATCTGCGACGTCCCCGGCGGCGAAGACGCCAGCGACACTGGTAGCTGTTGCATCGCCCGTAAGTCCAGTCTTGATGCTGATGTAACCATTGTTCATGGCCAGCTGACCCTCAAATATACCCGTATTGGGCGTGTGCCCGATGGCAATGAAGACGCCATGTACATCGACCTCGACGCTGTCACTGCCGCTCGTATGGCCAACCCGTATACCGGTCACGCCCATATCATCGCCAAGTACCTCTTCGAGCACTGAATTCCAGTGGATCTGGATATTGGCTTTATCGTGGACCTTCTGCTGGAGTATTTTTTCGCCACGGAACTTGTCGCGGCGATGCACCATGATGACTTCTGAGGCGATATTGGACAGGTACAGTGCTTCCTCCAGTGCGGTATTGCCGCCACCGATCACGGCGACCTTTTGCTTCTTATAGAAAAAACCGTCGCAAGTTGCGCAGGCGCTAACCCCACGGCCCTTGTAGGCTTCTTCAGATTCGAGGCCAAGATATTGAGCCGAGGCGCCGGTAGTAATGATGAGTGCATCGCAAGTATAAGTTGCGGCATCACCATGCAGGCGAAAGGGTCTGACATTCAGTTCGGTACTGTTGATGTTGTCATACACTATCTGAGTGTCGAAACGCTCTGCATGTTTTTGCATGCGAACCATCAAGTCAGGTCCTTGTAGCCCTTCGACGTCACCTGGCCAGTTGTCCACATCGGTTGTCGTCGTCAGCTGGCCCCCGACTTCGACGCCGGTAATAACAACGGGGTTCAAATTAGCTCTGGCAGCATAGACCGCGGCAGAAAAGCCAGCAGGGCCGGATCCAAGGATAATAAGCTGGTGGTGAATTTCCTGCATTGCTTGGGTTACCTGATGTTGAGAGGTCTGATGAAAGAACATCGAACTAAATTATCAAGCCTGAATAAAAACCGGCCAATCCTGTGCTAGACCAGACTGGCGCTGTGTGTCTTTATCCAGCCTGGGCTCTGATTTTAATAAAATCCGCACCTTGTCGATGCTTTTCGGCGATGTCCCACAGGGTTCGGCCATCTTTGTCCGTGGCGTCTGGTTGGCGTCCAGCCTCAATGAAGAAGGTCAGAAAGCGTTTGAAGTCTGCGGGTCGCATACCACGATAAGCCTTAAGCAGAATATGAAAGTCTTCTGACTCGTCACCGTAGGATTGCATATTGAGAAAGCTCTTAACTCGGTCGTCGTCCCAGACTTCGTCAGTAACCTGGGGCTGTGTGGGTCCTGCCATGATGGTGTTTTCTGCCGCTAGAATGTCAGTAAATGATACAGTAGACAGCGAGTTCGGGATAGCTGATCTGGGCAGGGTCTTAGAATAAAAGGATTTAACATTCTTACCTGACGATATATGATCGACTTGTAACCTAACAGATTGATTAGTAACAATAATTAACCCGGTGTAGGGTGTATCGAGGAATGTGTTTTGGCAGAAGAAAAGATAAAAGCACAAACACCTGAAGAAATCATGGACCATTTGCAGCCACGATTGAAAGAAGGTGCACTGATTGCCTTGGTGGCGTTGTGTATTTATCTGTGTCTTGCGCTGTTTAGCTTCGATCCCGCGGATGCGGGCTGGAGTTATACAGGCGCGGACAGCGAGGTCAGTAATCTGGTGGGTAAGACCGGCGCCTGGATCTCTGATGTTCTGTTTTTTCTGTTTGGCTACATGGCATTCATCTTTCCCATGATGCTTGGCTATCAGGCATGGCTTGTGTTCAGAGTGCGCGGCCGTGAGATTGCGTTCAATTGGCCGCTGTTTGCCTTTCGAGTGTTGGGTTTGCTGCTGACGTTAACCGCCGGCGCTGGGATTGCCAGCCTGCACTTTTACGGTGCAGGCTTGCATCTGCGCGAGGGTACAGGCGGCGTTTTGGGCAGTCAGTTGGCGCAGTTGCTGGAACCCTCTTTCAGTTATGTGGGCGCTACTCTGATATCGCTGGCCAGCTTCCTGTTCGGTTTAACTGCTTTTATTGATATCTCCTGGCTAAAGGTCATAGACACCGCAGGGCACTGGTTTCTGCTGGCAGTTGATCAAGCGCAGCTTAATTGGCAACGCTTGCGAACCTATTGGCGTGAGCGCGCCGAGGTTAAGGAAGTCACGGGCAGGCGCCATGAAGCACTGGCGCGTGAGGTCGAGAAGAAACTCACTCGAGAACCGGTGAAGATCCTTCAGGCAGCGCCAAAACCGCCGGAAATCAGCGCTCGAGTGGCTCGTGAGAAGCAGGGCAATCTATTCAAGGTCGCTGCTGTGGATGGGTTACCCGCCTTACATCTGCTCGATGCCTCGGTGTTAGACGATTCTCGGGGTTATTCAGCCGATGACCTTGAAGCCATGTCTCGTCTGTTGGAGCTAAAGCTGATGGACTATGGCATTGAGGCCCAGGTTGAGGCAGTTTTCCCTGGCCCCGTTATTACGCGGTTTGAAATTAAGCCGTCGCCCGGGGTCAAAGTCAGCAAGATCACCAGTCTGGTGAAAGACCTGGCCCGCTCTTTGGCGGTGATCAGTGTTCGAGTAGTAGAAGTGATTCCCGGTAAATCGGTGGTTGGCATTGAAATTCCCAATGTTGACCGTGAAATCGTCAAATTAAGCCAGGTCCTGAGTTCCAACGCCTATGATGAAGCGACTTCACCGCTGAGTCTTGCGCTGGGTCACGATATCGCTGGCGAGCCAGTGGTGGTGGACCTGGGCAAGATGCCACACTTACTGGTTGCCGGCACAACGGGTTCGGGCAAGTCAGTAGGCTTGAATGCGATGATCATCTCGCTGCTGTTCAAGGCATCGCCGCAGGATGTTCGGCTGATCATGGTCGACCCGAAGATGCTGGAGCTTGCTGTTTACGAGGGCATCCCGCATCTGTTAACACCGGTCGTGACCGATATGAAGGATGCGGCCAACGCGCTGCGTTGGTGTGTGGCTGAAATGGAACGTCGCTATCGATTGATGGCCGCAATGGGCGTCAGGAACGTTGGTGGATTTAATCGTAAGGTCAAAGACGCTGCAAAAGCCGGAACGCCGCTCAAAGATCCATTGTGGCAGCCGTCTCCCTTGCAGGCCTTGGAAGAGACCGCGCCTGATCTTGAGACCCTGCCATTCATTGTCGTGATTATTGACGAGTTTGCCGACATGATGATGATCGTTGGCAAAAAGGTGGAAGAATTGATCGCGCGGATTGCGCAAAAAGCCCGGGCCGCTGGTATCCACCTGATCCTTGCCACGCAGCGACCTTCCGTGGATGTGATTACGGGGCTGATTAAAGCCAACGTCCCGACTCGAATTGCCTTTCAGGTATCTTCGAAGATCGACTCACGGACGATTCTGGATCAGGGCGGCGCTGAGCAGCTACTCGGTCATGGCGACATGCTTTACTTGCCAGCGGGCTCTGCGCTACCGGTGCGGGTCCACGGTGCCTTTGTGGATGATGATGAAGTGCATCGAGTGGTTGAAAGCTGGAAGGAATTAGGCGCGCCGAATTATCTCGACGAGATTCTCGATCCTCGATCAGATAATGAGCTGTTGCCCGGCGTCGCTGGTGCTCAGGACGACGACGATGGTGAGCAGGATTTGCTTTATGACGAAGCGGTGCAATTCGTCATGGAATCCCGTCGAGCGTCTATTTCAGCCGTCCAGCGTAAACTGCGGATTGGCTATAACCGGGCGGCAAGGATGATCGAAACCATGGAGCAGGCCGGCCTTGTGAGTGAAATGAACAGTAACGGCTCGCGGGAGGTGCTGGTTAATGCGCCTCAATAGACGATGGTTGGGGTTGATGCTCGCTTGGATCATCGGTGGCCAAGCTGCAATCGCTGACGGCGCAGCTGACAAGCCTCAGGCTATGGATCGGAGCGCGCAATTGATTCGGCAGCTCGATCAATTGCAGACGTTGTCGGCGAGCTTTATCCAGACCACCATGAATAGTCAGCAGCACGTTGTCCAGCAGGCCCGGGGCCAACTCTGGGTCAGCACACCCGGTAAATTTCGGCTTGAAACCCTTGAGCCGGCAAGCCAAACCCTGGTGTCAGATGGCGATACCTTTTGGTCCTTCGATAGCGATTTGGAGCAGGTAATTATCACTCGGTTGCAGCGCGATATTACGCAAGTGCCGATATTGCTATTGGGTGGTGATGCGAAGGCCATCACCGATGAATATCTGGTGGTGTATTACGCTGAAGATCAGCACGATTTTTTCGTCCTCGAGCCGCGGCAAGAAGGTAGTTTGTTTGAGTCCTTGACCATTGCCTTCGCCGCAGACTTACCGGTTTCGATTGTGCTCCGTGACAGCCTAGGTCAGCGCACTCAGATCGAGTTGATGGATGTTGACCGCAATCAACAGATACCGGAGACGACATTTACGTTTATACCGCCCACTGAAGTGGACGTCATTGATGATCGCTGACCGCAGGTTGAGCTGAGTTGAAGTCATTATTCGAGCAACAACCGGTGTATCAGCCGCTCGCAGCGAAGATGCGACCCCGCAGCCTCGATGAGTTTGCCGGTCAAGCCCATCTGCTGGGCCAAGGCAAGCCGCTGCGCGCCGCCATCGAAACCTCCAGTCTGCATTCCATGGTCCTGTGGGGCCCCCCGGGTGTGGGTAAAACAACGATTGCGCGAATGATTGCCGATATTTGCGAGGTGGATTTCCAGGCCATTTCAGCAGTATTGGCGGGGGTTAAAGATATTCGCGACGCGATCCTGATTGCGCGCCAGAATCAATCTCGGTCCGGGCGCAAGACTTTGTTGTTCGTCGACGAGGTGCATCGTTTCAATAAAGCCCAACAAGATGCGTTTCTGCCTTACGTTGAGGATGGCACCGTCATTTTTATCGGCGCTACTACGGAGAATCCATCTTTCGAGTTGAACAACGCGTTGCTCTCTCGGGCGCGCATCTATCGTTTGAAATCACTGGAGATCGATGATCTTACCGCGCTGATGCGTCGCGCCCTGGCAGATCCACGGGGATTAGGCGAACGCCAGATTGAGATCTCGGCAGATCTGCTAGTGACCTTGGCAAAGGCGGCCGATGGTGATGCGCGACGCAGCTTGAACCTGCTGGAAATTGCCTCTGATCTGGCCACCGATGATCAGGTCAGCGAGACCATCCTGGCTGAAGTGCTAGGCGCTGATTTGCGCCGCTTCGATAAGGGCGGGGACATCTTCTATGAGCAGATTTCGGCTTTGCATAAAGCAGTTCGCGGCAGCGCACCTGATGCTGCGCTCTACTGGTTTGCGCGCATGATCGATGGTGGTTGTGACCCCTTTTATATTGCTCGGCGGGTGGTGCGTATGGCCACGGAAGACATTGGCAATGCTGATCCCCGCGCGTTACAAATGGCCCTCGATGCCTGGTCGGTGCAAGAGCGTCTGGGAAGCCCTGAAGGTGAGCTGGCGATCGCCCAGGCCATTGTTTATTGTGCTGCCGCGGCCAAGAGTAACGCGGTTTATACCGCTTATAATCGAGCTCTGGCAGATGTCAGAAGTTTGCCATCACTGGACGTGCCCCTGCATTTACGCAACGCGCCTACGACAATGATGAAGGACATGGGGTATGGCGACGACTATCGTTATGCGCACCAGTTTGATGATGCGTTTGTCGCTGGGGAGTCTTATTTTCCTGAAGAAATTGCTGCTCGAAAATACTATGAGCCTGTGGATCGCGGCTTGGAAATTCAGATTCGAGAGAAATTGCAACGCCTGACGGATCAAAATCAAGCCAGTGATTTCCAGCGCTATGCAAAACCCCGCAGCCCCAAGAATTGAGCGACTCAATATGTCAGTCATTGATCAACGATCCAAGGCGCAAAGCCCAAGCCCCGAGACTCAAGTCACTGTGAAATCCTGCGATGACCTTTGAACTCATCGCCATTGGCCTCGGGGGCGCGCTAGGTGCTTTGTCCCGCTATGGCCTCACCCAGTGGGCTAACATCCTTATGGGGGTCAAATTTCCTTACAGCACACTGTTGA
>JABBAY010000194.1 GCA_018607725.1 K189A clade bacterium | reverse complement strand
ATACCGTATTGATCTACGGCCACCTCGATAAGCAACCAGAATTTTCCGGCTGGTACCCAGACCTGGCGCCCTGGGTGCCGGTAAGAAAAGACGATAAACTCTATGGTCGAGGCGGCGCCGATGATGGCTATGCCGTGTACTCCGCCATCGCAGCGCTGAAAGCGCTGATCGCCCAAGACGCGCCATCACCTCGAGTGGTGATTCTGATCGAAGCGTCGGAAGAAAGCGGCAGCCCTGACTTGCCCGTTTATATGGAAACTCTGGCGCAACAGATCGGCACACCGGGATTGGTCATCGCCCTAGACTCAACCTGTGGCAACTATGACCAGCTGTGGGTCACGACCTCATTACGCGGCATGCTAATCGGCGACATCACGGTCAAGGTACTCGAGCAAGGCGCCCATTCAGGCGCTGCCGGCGGCATCGTTGCCTCCAGCTTTCGCGTGCTCAGGCAACTCATCTCACGAGTAGAAGACGAGGTCACTGGCGCAATATCGCCGTCGTTCTTGAATGAGCAAATCCCTGAGAGTCGGCGGGCAGAAGCCATCGCTGCAGGCAAGGTCCTGGCACCGGATTTCCGCACCCTATACACCTACGTGGGCAACAGCAGCCCCATGTCTGACGATCCCACCGAACTAGTACTCAATAACACTTGGCTGGCATCGATGGAGATCACCGGCATGGACGGTATTCCGTCGCTGGCCGATGCCGGCAATGTCCTGCGCCCCTATACCACGGCAAAATTTGCTTTGCGCTTGCCACCCACCACCGACGCCGAGGCCGCCAAAACTGCGCTGACCAACTTGCTGACCAACGACGCGCCTTATGGTTGTGCTATCGACATTCGCTGGGAACAACCGAACGCTGGCTGGCACGCCCCGGAAACCAGCCCGGCCCTGTCCGCATCGTTACAAGCCGCATCGAATGCTTACTTCGGCGCTCCGGCCATGTATCTCGGCTGCGGCGGTAGCATTCCATTTATGGAGTTTCTCGCTCGCAAGTTACCTGAGGCTCAGTTTGTAGTGACCGGTGTGTTGGGACCCCATTCGAATGCCCATGGACCGAATGAATTTTTGCACATTCCAACGGCCAAGAAGATCACGGCCTGTGTGGCTAAGATTCTGTACGACTGGGGCCGGTAAAACCGTTAATCCTAACGGTGCGCCAGACTGAGAATCAAGTCAGGATGACGCCGCAGCCACCAAAGTCGGCTTAAGACACATACCGCAACAAACATCAGGGCTACGGTCAGGCCTGCCCAAAAACCGTAGGCACCCATTGGCGGTCCTATCCAGCCATAGCCTAACATCAGCGCAACCGGCAGGCCCACAAACCAGTATCCTATCAACGTTATGGCCATGGGCACCCGAGTATCCTTGTAGCCTCGTAAGGCACCGATGGTGGTGGCTTGAGCGCTGTCAAATAACTGAAAGACGGCGACGAACAGCATCAAGCTGGACGCCAGCGCCACGACCTCTATGTCCGTACTGTACAGCCCGGCAATAAAATGCCGCGCCGACACCACAAAGGCACCCAGCAATACCGCGACCCCAAGGGTTAACCAGACTGCGAGCTGGGCCACCTGTGCCGCTGCATCAAATTTGCCGGCACCCACATTGAACCCCACCCTGATTGTCGCCGCCATGCCGAGAGCTAAGGGAAACATAAAGGTCAGACCACCTAGATTGATGGCAATCGTGTGGGCAGCAACAACATCGGCGCCGAAGCGACCGAGCAACAACGCCACCATGGCAAACAGCGCCATCTCAAAAAACATGGTTGCCCCGATGGGGATTCCCACTGCAATCAGTCGTCGCATGGGTTGCCAGTCTGGCCAGCTGAACTGCTGCCGCCAACCCGTTGACTCAAATCGCGACTTACTCACCACGAGTAAAATTAAACACAGCTCAAGCCACATGACGATCGCAGTGGCCACGCCACAGCCGACGCCACCCATAGGGGCAATTCCAAAGGCACCGTAGATAAATATATAATTCAGTGGAATTTTTAACAGCAAAGCCGACACCGCGATGAACATCGCCGGCCGAGTAAAGCCCAGCCCTTCACACAAAAACCGCAGGACAAAATAACCCATCAGAGCCGGCACGCCCCAAGCCGTCGCTGCCAGATAACCTACCGAAACGGGGATCGCCGCGGGATCTATCACCATAAAGGCATAGATGATCTCGGCGTTAAGGATAAATGCAATGAGCAAACCTGCGCCGAAGCCTGCTAGCCACAAGGCCTGGCGAATGACCTCGCCCACCTCACGCTGGCGCCCGGCGCCGTTGAGCTGAGACACCGCGGGCGTAACCGCTTGCAGCACGCCCATGAAAAACATCATCAGCGGCCACATCAGCGCACCACCGAGTGCGACGCCGGCAAGGTCTACGGCACTGACTCGGCCAGCCATGAGCGTGTCAACCAGCACCATTGCCATCTGCGCGAGTTGGGCGGTCAGAATCGGCAACGCCAGACGCACCAACTTATTGAGCTCGGAAGCCGGGGCGGAATGATGACCGGTACCCGGGGTATTAGTTTCCACGTTGATGTGTCACGTTTATCCTGTCTGTTCTATCAAAAGCGGGCCACGCACCTGCCCGGTGTTACAAGCCCAGCACGGCCTGCGCAATAATATTGTGCTGCACTTCGCTGGACCCACCGGCAATGGTGTAACCGCGATGGTGAAACAGGCCACTGGCGACCATATCTGTGTAATCCGGGCCCACGGGTTCGGCGTCATCACCACGCAGGGTCGAATCCAGCGGCAGGCCATAATAACCGATCGCGTCCATCAGCAGGCGATCCATCGCTTGCACCAGCTCGCTGCCTTTAAGCTTGAGCATGGACGGCTCGCCACCTACCGTACCGCCCTGGTCAAAGGTCGACAATAGGCGCTGCGCGGTTGTGTCCAACGCTTCCAGGCGAATCGCCAGACTGGCCAACTGTGCCGTGTATTCCGGTCCTAGGTCCACATTACGGGCCTGCTCCGCCTCAGCGACTCGCATGATACAGCCGAGGATACGCCGATTCTCAGCCACCCTTGAGACGTGCATGCGTTCATTGCCCAGCAGGTTCTTGGCCACGCTCCAGCCTTGGTGTTCTTCACCTAGACGATTGCCTTTGGGCACTCTGACATTTTCAAAAAACACCTGATTCCACAGCCGCTTGCCATTAAAGGCCATCAACGCCTCAACAGTGACGCCCGGCGTCTTCATATCGATTAACAGAAAACTAATACCTAGCTGAGGTTTGGCGTTTGGGTCAGTCCGCACCAACACAAAAATATGATCAGCCTGTTCCGCCGCCGAGGTCCAGATTTTGGAACCGGTGACCACGTAGTCGTCGCCATCAGACTCAGCCCGAGTGCGCACCGATGCCAAGTCAGACCCCGCCTGGGGTTCCGAGTAGCCCTGACACCAGGAGATTTCAGCATTGAGTATCAACGGCAGATAATGCGCCTTCTGAGCCTCGGTGCCATATTTGATAATAGCCGGACCGACCATATTGAAGCCAAAACCCTGCAACTCAGGCGCATGCGCGCTGCGCATTTCATTCTCAAAAATATGTCGACGGATCATGCTCCAGTCCGTTCCACCGACTTCAACGGGCCAGTGGGGAGCTGCCCAACCACGGGCATTTAGACTTCGAGTCCAGCTATCCTGCTCAGCTTTGGTGACCGAATAGCCAAGCCTGACCTTACGGCTGACGGCGCCATCCAGATGTTCATTAAGAAATGACCTGACCTCTAACTGAAAGGCTTGATCCGATTCATTTAATCCTGCTCTCATCTGCTGTCCCCTGCTGACCCAACTTCGCCGCCCAAGGATAATACTGCGGCGCCAACTTGGATGAATCCTACCACCATCAGTGACTAATTTGTGAGTATTGTCACGCACCACATCGGCTTTGGCGTCTGGCATTCAACCGACCAATTCGTTACCATGCATCTCATCCCCTGCGCCTGATACTCGTCTGCAACCGGCGCAAATAAGCTCCAATTGAACAGCAATTTTGCGAATACTGCTGCCAACGATGGCGACCACTAACGACGAAAGTAAGGATCCATGAAAGTACTGTTACGTTTGCTGCCTTATATTCGACAGCATCTCTGGACATTTGTCTTCGGCATCACCGGCTTGCTGGTTGCGCGAATTTTCGAGGCGTTGATTCCGCAGTTCGTCAAAATTGGCATCGATAGCGTCGCTGCGGGGCAAGTTTCGCTCAAATTGCAGCAAGTCACCCTTGATCAGGCAGCCGCCGCTCTGACCTACCCTGCCCTGGCCATCTGCGCCTGCGTGCTGGCACAGATGCTGGTGACTATCGTGAGCCGGATTCTGATCCGCCGCATCGGCATGTACGCCGCCTTTGATGCCCGCAATCGCGTCTATGCACATCTGCAGCGACAGGGACCCGTGTTCTATTCCCAGTTTAGTATCGGCGATTTAATGGCCCGCGCCATCAATGATATTTCCCTGGTTCGCGAGTTTATCGCGGGCACTTTACGCATGACTTCAGTCCTAATATTTACCGCCGTCGTCAGTCTGTCTTTTATGTTCGCCTTGTCGGTCAAACTTAGCCTGGCAGTTATACTGCCACTACCGGTCATTACCCTGGTCGCCTATCTTTACTCGAAGCGGATCTACGCCCGGTCACACCGGGTCCAGGAAGGATTTTCGAGTCTTTCCACCTTCGTCCAGGAAAACCTCAATGGCATACGTACGGTTCAGGCCATGGCCCAAGAGCAAGACGAGATCAATCGGTTCTCGGCGGTGAATGCGGACTTTGCCGAAAAAAACCGTTTACTGTTTGTTGCCAATTCACAACTCAGCGCCCTGATGCCAACGTTGGCGGCAGCCGCGACCTTGATTATTATCGGCTACGGCAGCCAGCTGGTGAATAGCGGCGAAATCAGCCTCGGTACCCTCGCTGCATTTTTCTCTTATTTGGGATTACTGTTATGGCCAGTCCGCGAGGCTGGATCACTGGTGACCCAATGGCAACGTGGTGCCTCCGGCACCGCCCGATTGTTTGAAGTGCTCGACTACGAGCCCGAGATACGGGACAACAGCAAGCCCAGTGGACCCGCCCTGACGGGTAAGATTACTGTTAAAAATCTCTACTACCAATATGCCAACAAGTCGGTCTATGCGCTAGAAAATATCAACTTCGAAGTACAGGCCGGTGAGACTATAGCCATCCTTGGTCGGGTAGGCTCCGGCAAGTCGACACTGTTGCGTTTGTTTGTGCGCCTGCTTGACCCTAGCCGTGGTGAGGTTCTGTTAGACGATCACCCTATTCAGGACTTTGCCCTGACGCGGTTACGAGAACAGGTGTGCATGGTGTTGCAGGATCCTTTCCTGTTTGCTGACTCCCTTGGCGAGAATATCGCCTACGACGATCCTGAACGGGACCTGGATTCGATTTGGCAATCCGCAGACGCCGCGGCACTGCGAGATACGATTGAACGTTTTCCTGATGGTCTACAAACCGTACTGGGTGAACGTGGCGTGACCCTCTCGGGCGGCCAAAAGCAGCGGACGGCCCTCGCCCGCGGACTCATCCGCATGACGCCACTGTTGATTCTTGACGACTGCTTCTCAGCAGTTGACACGGAAACCGAAGAACACATTTTATCCGGCCTCAAGGCCATGAGACAGGGTCTGACGACCATGCTGGTATCGCATCGCGTATCAACTGCGCGCCACGCCGACCGCATCATTGTACTCGAAGAAGGCCGTATTCGAGAAACCGGCACTCACGAGGAACTGCTCGCCCTTGGCGGCCTGTACGCCGAACTCGAAAAGGCGCAGAGCATCAAGGGACACCTGCTGAATCATTTAGAGACGGCTGCCGCAGGAGACAGTTCCTCATGACGCAGCCAAAACTCGACCATGGGGTTTTTGAGGCTGACATTCATGGTCAGTCGATGAACTTCGCCTACCTAAAACGTATCGGCCAATGGGTAGGGCCCCATAAACGTCTGGCGATAACCAGTGTTGCCCTGGTCATGGCCGCGTCGATACTGGCGGTATTGTTGCCGGTGATCATCAGTCGAGTTGTTATTGATGGCGTGATCATGGGCCAGCCCGACACGCATTTGCCCGACTATGGCATGAATACATTGAATCAGTGGTTGATGTCCCTCACTGGCTGGTCTGCCATCGCCAGTGCCTGCACTATTTTCGGGCTCTTCACCATCACTTGTCAGCTCCTCTATCACTTGCACCGCGTGACCTTCGCGCAGACCTCCTTGTATGCCCTGCGCGACCTGCGGCAAGACCTGTTCGCACATATGGAACACAGACCCTCATCCTTTTACGATAAGGTCGCCGTGGGCCGGGTGATGACTCGCATCACCAACGACGTGCAGGCCCTGTTCGAGCTGTTGATGGGCTTGGGCATGTTGGTGGGTGAATTTGTACCGTTCTTTCTAGCGCTAGGCATCATGCTGGCGATTGACGTCAGGCTGACGCTGTATCTCATGCTGTCCATTCCCCTGTTTGCGTTCATCACCTATTTCTTTCGCATGGCGACTCGGCGGGTTTACCGTCGAATTCGCAACACGGTCTCACAACTCAACCAGAACCTGCAGGAAAACCTCAGCGGCATGCAAGTGGTCCAGCTGAGTAACCGCGAGCGTCAAAATCTCGCCACTTACCAGGCTATCAACAAGACTAACCAGGACCAGGAGATTCACGCGATCTACCTGGAAACCGGTTATGGCGCTTTCACCGACAACATGATCAATCTCGCCCTGGCGGTCATCATCTGGTTTGGCGGTGGCGCCGCCCTGCAGGAGACCATCTCTTTGGGTAGCATCGTCCTCTTCAGTCAGTTTATCGATATGTTCATTCGCCCGATCCGAGTGCTGGGCATGCAATATAATGTCATGTTTCGTGCCATGGCCAGTGCCGAGCGTATTTTTCAGGCCTTGGATTGGCATGAACAGGTACGAGAACCTTTGACGCCGGTAAAACTACCCGCACGCATTCAGGGCAAGCTCGAGTTCCGCCACCTGACCTTTGGCTATGATGTCGACCAACCAGTATTGAAAGATGTGTCGTTTACCATTCATCCTGGTGAAAAGCTCGCCATTGTTGGCCCCACGGGTTCCGGTAAGAGCACCCTGATCAGGCTGTTGGGTCGGTTTTACGATTTTCCGGACAACCGCATTTTCCTCGACGATATCGATTTGAATCGACTTCATTCCAGCGCCGTGCGGCAGAAAATTGGGGTAGTCCTGCAGGACTTTCATATTTTCTCTGGCACCGTGCTGGAAAACATCATTCTGGGCAACCCCAACATCAGCCGCGAGAAAGCCATTGAATCGGCGCGACTCGTCAATGCCCACGAGTTTATCGAGGCCCTCCCCCAACAATATGATGAGCCCTTAGTCGAGCGCGGTCAGAACCTATCTCAGGGCCAGCGGCAACTGCTGGCCTTTGCCCGGGTCCTGGCGGCAGATCCTGAGATTCTAATTTTGGATGAAGCGACAGCCAGTATCGATACAGAGACCGAACAGCTGATCCAGGCGGCACTCCACGAAATCATGAAGGATCGGACCTCAATTCTGATCGCCCATCGTCTGCAGACAATTCAAGAAGCCGACCGAATTCTGGTATTAAAGGACGGGGCCGTGAAGGAATTAGGAACCCATGATGAATTGATGGCGCAGCAAGGTGTTTACTACACGTTGAATCAGTTGCAGTTTCAGGACGTCTCCATCAAGGCCTGACTTATTCTATCTAGACTACTTTATTGTTCCCTTGGTTCACCGTACTATCAGGACATCGATTGGGAGCAAGTATGGCAGCAAACCGTAAACTAAAATTGACCGAGAAACTCAACTACGGTGTCGGTCAGACTGCCGAGGGACTGAAGAATACTGCTTTCGGGTTGCTGGTGTTGTTCTACTACAATCAGGTGCTGGAAGTCTCCGGTACCCTCTGTGGCCTGGCACTGGGTATTGCACTGATATTCGATGCCATAACGGACCCACTGGCGGGCTCATTGTCGGATAACTGGCGATCACGCCTGGGTCGACGACACCCGTTTATGTATGCCTCGGCCATACCCTTGGGCATCTGCTTTTACTTGTTATTCAGCCCGCCGACACTTGGCGAGACTGGCCTGTTTATCTGGCTGATCGTGTTTGCCGTATTGACTCGCACGGCTATGACCCTTTATCACGTGCCGCATATTGCCCTTGGCGCGGAGCTGACTGAAAATTTCGAGGAACGTACCGTAATCGTCAGCTTTCGCCTAGTGTTTGGTACTCTCGGCGGACTCATTGCCGTCGCCTTGGCCTTCTTGGTGTTTTTTGCCGCCAGCGAAGAATTCCCCAACGGTCAACTGAATGGGGCCGCTTACACGCCCTTTGCACTGACACTGTCGGTGTTGATGGTGATCACCATCTGGCTATCCGCTTGGGGCACGCGTAAGCAGATTCCGTTCCTACCCCAACCTATTGGCGAAGCTGACCCCTTCAGCTTGACGCGGGTATTTACCGAAGTGCGGCTGGCGTTACAAAACACCTCATTTCGTTGGCTCTTTATCGGCGTCATCGTCGTCTTTCTCATGGTCGGGATTGATGGCGCTTTAGGCCTGTATATCAACACCTACTTCTGGGAACTTAAACCCGCTGCCATTTTTATTTACGCTATTGCCGCGCCCATTGGCGTGGTCATAGGCAGCCTCTTCACACGCAGCATTCATGCCCGGTGGGGGAAAAAGCCAGGGGTCATTTTTGGCACGTCGGCCTGGGCCATCTGCCAGATACTACCCATTGTCCTGCGTCTGCTAGATTTCTTTCCAGCCAACCATACCGCCGAGTTGCTGGTAATATTGGTCATCATCAAGTTCATCCAGGGTCTAACCGTAGTCCAGGCGCTGGTTAGCTTTGGCTCAATGGTGGCCGACATCGCCGACCAGCACGAGCTGGCGACAGGCAAACGCCAGGAAGGGATCTTTTTTGGCGCCTCGTCATTCTCGAACAAAAGCGCCTCAGGGCTTGGCACCCTCGCGGCTGGCATTGCCCTCGACCTCATTCACTGGCCAACAGGCCAGGCGATTCAATCGGCTGCGGATATACCCGCCGAAACCCTGACTCAGCTTGCGTTACTGTGCGGTCCTATCGTGTCGGGTTTCGCCGTGGTCTCGGTCTGGTGCTACAGCCATTATGATTTAAGCCGTCAGGACCACCAAAAAATTCTAGAGCAGCTCACCGAGCGCCGCGCGCAGGCCAAAACCACAACCGAATAGTCAACCAACGAAGGAGATCTCTATGAGTGAATTTGAAGGTAAGGTCGTCATTATCACCGGTGCTGGCGGCGGGCTGGGTAAAGCCCATGCGTTGGAGTTTGCCAAGCGTGGTGCCAGTGTCGTGGTGAACGATCTCGGTGGCAGCGTCGATGGCGCCGGTGGTAGCGATGCTGCCGATCTGGTGGTAGCTGAAATCACTGCTGCGGGTGGCCGCGCGATCGCCAACAAGGCTTCAGTTAGCGACAAGGCGGGGGCTCAAAGTATTGTTGACGATGCTGTCGCCGCCTTCGGCACCATCGATATACTGGTCAACAATGCCGGTATTTTGCGGGATAAATCTTTCAAGAACATGACACTGGCAGAGTGGGATCTGGTGTTGGCAGTGCACTTGGACGGCACTGCCTATGTGACCCATGCTGCGTGGCCGATTATGTACGCGAAAAATTATGGTCGTATTGTCTTCACGTCCTCAGGATCGGGTATCTGGGGCAACTTTGGCCAGTCCAACTATGGCGCGGCTAAAATGGGTATGCTCGGCCTGATGAACGTATTGGCCGGCGAAGGTGCCTCGCACAACATTAAGGTCAACTCTTTGGCACCTGCCGCCGCCACACGCATGACGGCGAACTTACCAGGTCGGCCGACCTTCGATGCAGAAAACCCACCGGCAGAACGCGCACCATCACTGGTAACCCCAGCGGTCCTTTTCATGTGCTCCAACGCTGCGCCAAACGGCAAAGTCTTTCAGGCCGCCGGTGGTAGATTTTCCATGGCAGCCATGTACAGCAATGATGGTGTCAATCTAGGCACGGATGCCACCTATGAGAGTTTTGTCGCCAACGCCGACACGATTATGGATATGAGTCAGGCTCAGGAAGGCAGTGCCCAGCGCCGCCGCCAGAAGAAGTAGTATTTTGAGAGAAGGATCAGCGGGTGTTTGATGCACGCCTACGGCGAGTCATTGACCCGCCACTCAACCGCGTCGGTAGTCACCTGGCCGCATTAGGTATCAGCGCGAACCAGGTTACCGTTGTGGGTTTTGTTCTGGGCCTAGCAGCAGTGCCATTGGTCGCGCTGCAAGCTTATGAGGCAGCCCTGGTGATGATCCTGCTCAACCGCCTGTGCGATGGTCTTGATGGCGCGGTGGCGCGATTCTCTGTCATGACCGACTTGGGCGGTTTCCTGGATATCGTATTGGACTTCATTTTTTATTCAGCAGTGATCTTTGGCTTTGTCCTGGCTCAGCCAGAACATGCCAGTTACGGCGCGTTTTTGATCTTCAGCTTTATCGGCACTGGCAGTTCGTTTCTGGCGTATTCAACCTTTGCCGCCAAACGGGGTTTAACCAGCAGCCTGCGAGGCTCAAAGTCTCTGTATTATCTGGGTGGACTGACCGAGGGCTTCGAGACGATCCTGTGCTTGACTCTAATGTGCCTCATGCCCAACAGCTTCTGGATCTTAGCCATTATTTTTGGCAGCTTGTGTTGGCTGACGACCGCGACTCGCATTTATGCCGCAGTCAAAACTCTGTAGGCGCCTCGCAAAAATCTGCTATATTATTGCGGTAGCCGGGGGCCTATCACCGTGGATATAGAAAACCTTAAAACATTCCTCGAAGTGCATAAAACCCGGCACTTTGGCAGAGCCGCTGACAACTTATATTTGACGTCGGCAGCTGTCTCCGCGCGCATCAAACAGCTCGAGCAATATCTCGGGGTCTCTGTATTTATTCGAACTCGAGGCAACGTCCAGCTTACCAGTGAGGGCGAACGTCTCCTTCCCCACGCTCAAAATTTGATCTTAAATTGGTCTCGGACACTGCAGGAGATATCCCTGCAAAAATATCAGACATCGCGCTTACACATCGGCGCTACTCCTAGCCTTTGGCAATCCAACTTGACTGATAAGATGCAGGACATCACTCGAGACTATCCGCAACTGAGTATTCAGGCGGAAGCCCATCCCGATTACGAACTAATATCGCGCTTAACAGAGCGTAAATTGGATATGGCGATATTATATGAACCGCCAGATTTGCCAGAACTAAAAGCGGTAAAAGTCGGCCAACTGAAGCTCTTGATGGTTTCAACAGACCCCAAAAAACTTGCGAAAAGTGCATTTCAAGAGGGCTATATTTACATTGATTGGGGTGAAGCTTTTGCCGTATTTCATACCAATCGTTTCGGCGAGGTGCTACCGACTCACTTGAGCGTGAATCTTGCCTCCATCGCTGTCAGCTTTCTCGCTAATCATGCCGGGTCGGCTTTTTTATCCCAGCGGCTGTTAGATACCCATGACTTTTTATATCCTGTGAAAGGTATTGCTACCTTCAACCGGCCTGTCTACGCGCTGTATCGCGAAGGCCATAGCCAATTAGAGCTTATTAAAAAATTGCTGTTCCTGATTACTGGCATTACGATTTAAAAGAGACGCACGCCTTTCACACCGCTGACAATAACTAAGATTGATGATGCCCCTTTGGCCGATCTCAGATCGTCGCGTAGCCTTATCAGTGATTTAAAAATCTAAATCACCAAACTCCTCACGTAACCGTCGACGTTCCATCATATCCTCGATTTTTCGACGAACATCGTGCCGCTGCATATCTGCGCGCACTTCAAGGGTCCCATCCAGCTCATCAATCCCTTGCGTCATATCAGCCACATCAATATCAGCATTATGCATATCCATATCAGCGTCCATATCAACGTTGCCGATATCATCAACATCTAGTACATCACTCATGACCCACTCCCATCAATATCCGCACACTGAATCATCCGTGACAGCCAGCCATAGCAGGCTAACGGCGTATTTTTCGGATTTAAAGCCACGGCTATTCAAAATGACAGCAAATGATTTTGTACTTGAAAACCAATATCTTTTACCTTCTCACCGAAGGATTAGGTTTCGATGTTAGGTAAGGGAATGGCCCATAGAGCCGTATATTAGGGCTGCGAAATCAGCTGCTCGAGACAATTTTGAGTTGCTGGCGGTTCAGGTCAGCGGCCAAACAACAGGTTTACCACCAGACCCCTTCGCACCGCGAACGACCACGAGGAGCTGGCGAGGTAAACTATCAGATAATCAGTCGAGCCAATGGTCGGTAAGTATTCCCCAGCTAACGAACCGCCTTACTAATGGGCGATCGTCACTGATCTAGCTCCCTTTTTCTAACAACTTAATAATGTCGCGAAGCAGGTTGTCAGTGGTTTTTTTGCTAAAGGCATCACTGACAATGTTGGTGATTTCCTTATTCATGGACGTATTGTTTAATTTAGCGTTGCGCTTAATCTTCTTGTGCATTGCCGGTGTGAGACGCAATACAAACTTAACTTGTTCCTCTGCTACTACTGCCATACTGACCCACCTCTACAACTGTTCTGTTCTGTTTTTATACTGTGCTTTTTTTGATCAACCTCGGAACACAATAACAGGCTATAGCGTGTTAGTGCCACAAAAAATGCACACTACTTTTCACACGCGGCAGCGCCCGCAACGTCAAGAAATACTAGTTCTGGTGTTATGATCATCGCCTTCACTTGGAGTTAGTCTTTGAACAGCCGCCGCGCCCTTTCGCGCACCACCATTATTCATATCGCCTGGCCAATCATTCTGGCGAATCTATCGACGCCATTACTGGGCCTGGTTGATACGGCTGTGATCGGCAATCTTGGTGACCCGGCACTGATTGGTGCGATTGCTGTCGGCGGCATGATCTTCAGTTTCCTCTACTGGGGTTTCGGCTTTTTGCGCATGGGCACCACGGGACTGGTTGCCCAGGCAACTGGTGCGGATGAGCCTGGCGAGGCTAAAGCGACGTTCTATCGCGCCCTATTTATCGGCATAGGTATCGGCACCCTACTGTTGCTCTTTCAATACCCGTTGCTCAGCCTGGCCCTTGGTCTGATTGACGGTAGTCCGGCTGTCGAGTCTGCCGCCTTAAGCTATTGCCAAATTCGTATTTGGGGCGCACCCATCACCTTGGCTCATTTGGCCGTGATGGGATATTTACTGGGCATCCAGCAGACTCGCGCGCTGCTCGCTTTGCAACTTATTTTAACCGGTACCAATATCATCCTCGACCTGCTGTTTGTGGTCGTCTTCGATTGGGGCGTACCCGGGGTCGCGGCGGCAACGGTGATAGCCGAAATAGTAGCGCTGGTTGCTGGCCTCTTAAGTGCTCGAAAACACCTACTTCGGCAAGCAGTGTCATTGCGCATTCCCGTGTCGCACCTATTCGATTATGCCGCTTTGACAAAAATGCTAGTCGTGAACCGAGACATTATGTTGCGCACACTGTGCCTGATTTTTGCCTTTGCCTGGTTCACTAATGAGGGCGCAAAATCTGGCGACGTACTGCTGGCGACGAATGCGATATTAATGCAGTTCGTCAGCTTCTCGGCATTTTTCCTGGATGGTTTCGCATTGGCGACAGAAAGTCTGATCGGCCAAGCCACAGGTACTCGAAGCGCTCAGCAGGTGAATCAGATTCTGATCTATAGCGCCGAACTCGGTTTTGCTACGTCCTTCCTCCTGACATTGGTATTCTGGCTGACCGGCAGTGTGATTATTGCGGGGCTCACCAATGTTGAAGCAGTCAGGGCCAGTTGCGAGATATATTGGCTCTGGGCGGTGTTTGCGCCACCCGTGTCGGTGGCATGCTATTTGTTAGATGGCGCTTTTATTGGCGCCACGCGCACCGCTGAGATGCGCAATGCCATGATCGCCTCACTGGCGGTCTACCTGATGGCCTGGTGGGGTTTTGAAAGCCTGGCCAACCATGGCTTGTGGCTCGCGTTGTACATCTATTTCATCGCTCGCGCCGTGACCTTGTTTGCTTACTTGCCCAGACTGAAACTCTTTGCTGGCACCCCCTGACATTAATTATTAGACTCAGGCTTTCACCATTCATCATATTCCAGGCTAAAACAGGAGATTCCATGAAACTTGCCACTAGCATGCATTATTCCTCAAGCTTTATCGGTGCCACAAAAGAGCTGGTCGAGCTAGAAAAAGCCGGGCTCGATGTCGTCTGGATTCCCGAGGCCTATTCCTTTGATGCCGTCAGCGCCATGGGCTATGTGGCGGCGAAAACCGAACGGGTGATCATCGCCTCCGGCATTTTGAATATCTATAGCCGAACACCCACACTGCTGGCCATGACCGCCGCCGGCGTCGATGCCCTGTCGGAAGGCCGTTGCATGCTTGGGCTTGGCGCCTCTGGACCGCAGGTGATCGAGGGCTTTCACGGTGTTCCCTATGACGCGCCCTTGACCCGTATCCGCGAGATCGTGGACATCTGTCGCATGGTTTGGCAACGAGATGAGAAACTCAATCACCAGGGCAAGAAATATCAGATTCCACTCCCCGCTGACCAGGGAACCGGTCTCGGTAAGGCCTTAAAAATCATCAACCATCCGTATCGCAGCGAGATTCCCATCGCCCTAGCCACCTTAGGTACAAAGAGTGTGGAGATGACAGCAGAAATTGCTGATGCCTGGCTACCGGCATTCTTTATGGCTGAAGGTGCAGACGCGGTTTGGGGAGATGCATTAAGAGCCGGTAACGCCAAGCGTGACCCGGGTCTGCCACCCTTGGAAATCTATGCTGGCGGCTCTGTTGCCGTGGGTCAGGGCCTCGAGTCTTATCGAGATATGGCACGACCGAATATTGCCCTGTACGTTGGCGGCATGGGCGCTAAGGAGAAGAACTTCTACAATCAGGTATTTCGCAAATATGGCTACGAGGATGAGGCTGAAGAGATTCAGAATTTGTTCTTGGCGGGTCGTAAATCGGCAGCCGAGGCAGCCATTCCCCAATCGTACTTGGATGCCACGTCTCTTGTGGGCGATGCAGGCTTTATTCGAGATCGCCTGCAGGTCTACCGCGAAGCCGGTGTGACGTCGCTGAGTGTCGCGTTTCTGGGTACGACAACGGCTGAGCGGGTTAAGAACTGTGATGCCTTGAAAAATATCCTCGCGAAAATGTGAGGCTATGAGCAATACCTGACAGATAAGCGGCGCGATGGCTTCCTGGCAGACGAAACGGGGCATGCAGGCCCAGTCAGGCCTGCCCTTCGCGCCTTGCGGGTCCGTCACAAATTTCTGGAGTTCACGGGTTTCGTGACGGCCCATAACTCGGCTCGTTCACGGCGCATTCATGCTTTCGCCCGCATATTGGTATAACATACGGGCTCGTTCATTAAGGTAACCCGGCTATGATTTCCAAAGAAATACACCTCAAGTCTCGTCCCACTGGGCTGCCCGCAGCCGCTAACTTCACCATGGTCGAGCGAGAAATCGGCGAACCCGGTGCCGGCGAAATCCTTATCCAGAATCATTACATGTCTGTGGACCCTTATATGCGCGGCCGCATGGCAATGGCTTGGCCGTTAGATGAGGTCATGATCGGTGGCGCACTCGGCAAGGTGGTCACATCCAACAATCCTAACTTCCAGGTCGGCGACTATGTCACTCATGGTCTTGGCTGGCGCGAGTACGCTATTTCTAATGGCGAAGGTGTCAATCAAATTGACCCCGAGCTTGCACCCCTGTCTGCTTACTTGGGTGTGATGGGCATGCCTGGCTTGACCGCATACGGCGGCTTGTTGGTGACCGGTGAATACAAGCCCGGTGAAACCGTATTTGTATCAGCCGCTTCCGGCGCAGTAGGCAGTATCGTTGGGCAGATCGCCAAGATTCACGGCAGTTCCGTCATTGGTAGTGCCGGTAGTGATGACAAGGTAGAGATGCTGAAGGCGTCGTTGGGCTTTGACCACGCCTTCAACTACAAGACGGCCGACCCATTGGCGGAGTTGCGTAAAGCGGCTCCCAAAGGCATCGACATTTACTTCGAAAACGTCGGCGGCCCCCAATTGGAAGCTGCGCTGACGCATATGCGTCCCTATGGTCGTATTCCGATCTGCGGCATGATTTCGACTTACAACGACGGTGCGACCGCGACCCCGGGACCGCGCAACCTCACAGAAACGATTTACAAACACATCACCTTGAAGGGATTTGTGGTTTCTGCTTTTGTCGACCAACAAGCCCAATTTTTGACGGATATGAGTCGTTGGATCAAGTCTGGGGAAGTGAAATACAATGAAACTATCTTCGATGGCATCGACAATGCGGTGACGGCCTTCGAAGGCTTATTCCAAGGCGCCAACAACGGCAAAATGCTGGTAAAGCTTGTTAGTGAATAAACCTTAATCGGTGTGTATCAGCTAAAAAGGCCTCTTAACGGAGGCTTTTTTTTGCATCGAAATGATGTATCTGCTGGCAGCGCTCCCAGGGACTCGCGCGTTCAGGCACCAGCTGCGACACTTTGCCGCACGACTAAAGCTTGAGCAGGATGACTTCAGGGTCCTCAAACTAAAGGTTCTAGCGCCGCACTATGGTTTAACTCTCGCGCTGCTTATCCGTGACTCGATGCGGCGCTTGGCCCGCGATTCCTGCACGCTGCAATTGCCAGCCTTGAACTGGCAGGTTATAAACTAGCCTGTTTTCGTCTGTGGACGATACCCTTTGATGAAGCTAAGCAGGCGAACGCAGCAGTCATGATTGAGCCACCCGCTATGACAACCTGGGAGATGTACCGCTCCTTATTATTCTCGGTCTATTTACCCGCATTCTTGATGTCTATTTGCCAGGGCAGCGTCCTGCTGGTGATTCCGCTCTTTGCGCTCGATCTGGGAGCCAGTGTGGGCGTTGCCGCGCTGGTGTTCTCCTTGCGCGGCTTGGGAAATATGACGGCAGACATTCCGGCAGGCTATGCTGCATCAAGGCTCGGTGATAAGTACACCATGTTGATTGGCATCGGCATCATGATCGCCTCAGGGCTGTTGGCAAGCCAAGCCGAGACAACCTTCGAGCTGGCGGTCTCTGCGTTTTGCTTTGGCGCGGCTGTCGCCACCTGGTTGCTGTCCCGCCTGACTCATATCAGTGAAGCAGTTCCACTTCACCAGCGCGGTAAGGCGGTTTCAACCATGGCCGGCATACAGCGCTTCGGCAACCTCCTTGGGCCCGTAGCAAGTGGATTGGCGGCGGATCAATTCGGTTTTGCCTGGGTTTTCGTCGGCATCAGCAGCGTCGCCTGCCTGGCGTTCGGCTTGATCGTGTTTGCAGTAAAAATCAATAAAACCAGTCAGCACGCCGAATCGCCGTCTATGGTCACGCTGCTGCCGCATATCGTCACGGCTCACAAGCAGGTTTTTCTGACGGCCGGATTCGCGATTTTATGCCTCACTGTGCTGCGCGCTGGGCGTTCCTTACTCATTCCGTTGTGGGGGGAATTCCTCGAACTCAGTGTGACGGATATTGGCTTGATTGTTGGTGCCGCGGCGGCCATTGATATGACCATGTTCCCTTTCGCTGGTTATATGATGGATAACTGGGGGCGCAAGTACGCGGCAGTGAGCTGCCTGGCGTTATTATCTCTCGGCCTGTTCAGCGTGCCATTCTCAACCGGTCTCTGGACTCTGGTAATCGCCGCTATGATCGCGGGTGTTGGGAACGGTTTAGGTAGCGGCATCAATATGACCTTAGGCGCTGATTTCGCGCCACCATCGGAGCGTGGCGAGTTTCTTGGCGTCTGGCGTTTGATGAGTGATGTCGGCGCCTTCGCTGGGCCGCTGTTTATGGGCTATATGGCCAATCTGTTCGTCCTCGCCACCGCGTTCTCGATGACCGCGTCCATCGGCATTGTGGGTGTCTTGATCATGCTTTTCACCGTTAAGGAAACCCTGGTCAAAAAAACCTAGCCGCAGCCTATAGCGCCACCAAACCCAGTATCAGAAAACCGCTCAAAGCAATACCACCATTGAGTACGGCGTAGGGTAGCTGGGTTCTGACGTGATCGATGTGATCCGTCGCCGCAGCCATTGACGCCACCACCGTTGTATCACTGATGGGTGATGCATGGTCACCAAACACAGCACCCGATAACACCGCAGCCAGAAACAATGATGCCGACAGCTCTAGCGGTAAGGCGATCTGCATCGCCAGTGGAATCATGATCGCAAACGTCCCCCAACTCGTACCGATTGAGAAAGCAATCACCGCAGAAACCAGAAACAGTAACGGTAAGAGCAGAAAGATGGGCAAGCTGTCCTGGACTAGCTGGGCAATGTAGACACCTGTCCCGAGCAGACTCGCGACATCGCCCATGGCCAATGCCAACAGCAAGATCACCGCCACCGGCAGCAGGCCACCGGCACCACGCAGAAAGATCTGCATGAGTTCCGTCACCCCGTATTTGCCTTGCCAGAGCACTAACACCCAGGCCATCGTCAATGCCGCGACGACTGCCCACAAGACGGCTGTGGAGCCCGAGCCTGCTCGTAAATCACCGTCACCGGTCACATAGAGACCCAAGGGCATGCCAACCACCATGACCAGGATGGGTAACAGCATGAAACGCGCCTTATCCGTGTCACTGGCAACCTCATGGGCGCCGATGATCGCGGGATCGACCATCGGCGTGGCACCAGGCCAGAGCATCAGCCCATTCTCGGTGCGGCGCTGAGCCGCTTTCATCGGGCCGATATCAATATCACGCCAAATTACCAGCGCCGCCACGCCAATCGCCGCGAGCGCATAAAAATTGAATGCGATCGCACCCACAAAAACCTCAACCGGATTCTCAATGGCTGAGGAAGCCAACAGGCTGATGACAACCGCACCCCAGGCATTTAAGGGAATCAAAATACAAATAGGCGCAGAAGTAGAATCAATAATATAAGCCAGCTTTTCCCTTGAGATTTTATACTTATCAAACAGCGGTCTCGAGATAGCCCCCGCCACTAATAAGGTAATGTTGGACTCGATAAACACCACAACACCAATGAGAAATGCCAACCACTGCGCATGCTTGGCTTTGCGAACCCAACGACGGTGCTGCAGGAAATCAATAAAACCCCTGACACCACCGACTTTTTCGATAGTCGCAATGAGGCCACCAATCATTAACGTAAACATGATCACTTTCGAATCACCTGCATCGCTGAACACCGCGACGATACCATCAAGCGCATAAGCGACACCGGTGAGCGGCTGCACGCCTTCCAATAAACAAAAACCCATCCATATGCCCACACCCAAGGATAAAATAACCTGGCGCGTCGAAATGGCTAAAATAATAGCTAATACCGGCGGCAGTATTGACAGCCAATTAGGCTCGTACATAGTCGATCCTTTGAGTCATTCTCGGTCAGTGTACCCAATTCGCTCAGTAAAAGGCCATTCATGGTCTCAACCCCTAACCTTCTATATACTCAACTCACGACTTCGAGGCCGTTAACCGGCCGATGAATATTAAAAGGCTATTGGGCACTACTAACCAACCACAGACACTTCATGTCGCCCTCCATCTATCAGGTATACATGAAACCACTGAATTACTATTTTCTTGGCGCCGGTAGCTGGTTTCTGGCCTATGGCATCCAATCTGTGATCTTCGCCTGGATGGTCACCATGGTGCTGGATGAAACTGCTGACAAAGTCGGTCTGGCGCAGATGGCTTTTATGCTACCAGCCATGCTCTTTATGCTGCTAGGTGGTAGCCTGGCAGACCACTATGGCGGCAGACGAATTGCCATCATCGGCCACATATTGGCTTCCATCGCGCCGCTGTTTCTGACCATCACCGTATTAGTCGGCGATCTGACCTATAACAGTGTCATCATCTTCGCCATCATCGTAGGTTGCGCTCAGGCGCTGGTTACCCCGGCCCGGGACGGACTACTGGCGCTCGTCGCTGACGGCAAGATCCAACGTCTTGTGGTCCAGGCGAGCATGATTCAGTTCGGTATCCAGGTTATCGGCTTTTTGATTGCCGCATATGCGGATGAACTCGGCGCCGCGACAATGCTTATGCTGCAATTTACCGCCCTGCAGATCGGAATGCTGGCATTTATCAAACTGAAGGTCCCCTACCAGCGCCCTGCCCCAGTTGATGAACACCTACTCAAACAAATCATCGAGTCAGTCCTCGAAGGTTTTCGAACCGTCAAAGCTTCCCCTTACCTGCGCGCTGTTGCATTTCAAAATATGGCGATGGGTATCTTTTTTATGGGTTCCTATATCGTCACTATCCCCTTACTCATCCGAGAACTCTACCAAGGTGGATCGGTCGAGTTATCATGGGTCAATGGTGTTAACGCTTTAGGCCTGGTTCTGACCATTTTGTATCTGCTGCGCATCGGCGATATCCATAGGCAGGGCCGAGCGCTACTGGTCGCCCAGGGTATTGGTGCCACTGCGCTGGCTTGTGGTGGATTGGGCTTGGGATTTTACTCCTTGCTGGCCTGTGTATTTCTATGGGGAATGTGTGGTGGCCTGGCGATGACCATGGCACGAACCATCATGCAGGAAATGGCACCAGTGGATCAGCGCGCCCGCATTATGGCTTTTTATTCATTTTCCTTTATGGGCGCCGGCCCTATCGGCGCCCTGCTTAGCGGCTACTTGGTGAAGTGGGTAGGGCCTTCCGAAGCCCTCATATTCTCATCTGTGTCTATGTTCACGGTGGTTATCTTCGTTGCACTTCGTTCTAGTCTGTGGAAACTCGACACCACCCCGAAAAATCACCTATCACAATGAGCATCGACCCGCCTATCTTAAAATCTCTTGCCGCGTTTATTGCCCTGCACCCACGCTTGTTAGTGATCACCGGCGCAGGCTGCAGCGCACCATCCGGCATTCCAACCTACCGTAACGATAGTGGCGAGTGGCAACGCAATCAGCCTATACAGCATGCTGACTTTATCAATCTGGCGGCCTCCAGGAGACGTTACTGGGCACGCAGTTTGGCGGGTTGGCCTCTGGTCAGTCTGGCTCAGCCCAACGCCGCTCACCGAGTTCTCGCCGCCATGGAGGCTCGCAACCAAATCAGCATGCTCGTCACTCAGAATGTCGACCGACTGCATCAGCAGGCTGGCCATCAGAACGTTGTCGATCTTCATGGTCGCCTAGACCAGGTTATCTGCCTAGCCTGTCACCAGGTTATCGAACGTGACGCCATGCAGCAGCGATTGCTTTTGGCTAACAGCATCAGCGCACCCATAGCCTTAGAACATGCTCCTGATGGTGATGCCGACGTAGAAGAGCAGTTGACTCGAGAGCTTAAGGTACCTGACTGCGAGCGCTGCGGCGGCATACTCAAACCGAATGTTGTGTTCTTCGGCGGTGCTGTGCCAAAAACAACAGTTGAGTCCATTTTTTCGCAACTCGACCAGGCAGATGGACTGCTGGTTGTCGGCTCGTCGCTCACGGTCTTTTCCGGGTTTCGCTTCTGCCGCCACGCCCATCGAAATGGCCTACCCATTGCCGCCATTAATCAGGGCAAAACCCGAGCCGACGATTTATTTTCAGTCAAGCTAGAAGCTGACTGCGTTACTACATTGGCAGCGCTTGAATCCATCACCGCGCTTAGCTAACCATCAATCCGCGATGGCACCATAGATGATATTTTTAAGTTGGCCGCGAAAATTAAAAGTGTTAGATGGCATTAACTGCGTCATGAAAATCACCGATAAGTCCTCCACCGGATCAACCCAAAAAATCGTTGAAGCGGCACCACCCCAATAGTAGTCTCCTGAACTTGGACCGCCAGTCGCGACCTGGCCAAGCGTTGTGGCAAACCCTAAACCAAAACCAACACCTTCGTAGGCGGTCTCGGAAAAGCTGCCAATCGCCATCTGGGTCAGATCCTGCCCATCTTTGAGATGATTCATATGCATCATGGCCAATGTTCGTGAACCGATGATACGAACCCCCTCAAGCTCGCCGCCACAACGCAGCATTTCGGTAAAGCGATAGTAATCTTTGATTGTCCCAGTCAGACCACCACCGCCAGAGAAAAAACTGGGCTTAATCAGATAGTTGCTAGCTTGCGGGTCATCAATCAAGCGCAGACTCTTGTCTTTATTGCGGCTATAGTTCGCCGTGAAACGTGATTGCTTGTCTGCAGCCACCCAGAAACTGGTGTCCTGCATGCCGAGTGGCTTAAAGATGTGCTCATCCAGGTATTCATCAAATGGCTGGCCGGAGATGATTTCCACTAGCGCGCCGCAGACATCGGTGGACAATGAATACAACCACTGTTCACCAGGCTCATAACGTAATGGTACGCTCGCGAGCTTTTCGATAAAGCTCGTGATCGTTTCACCCGCGCCTCGATTCACCTTCAGCTGTCGATAGACTTTGTCGACTGGATGCGATGTGGTGCCATAGGTCAAACCGCCGCTGTGGGTCAAGACATGGCGCATGGTCATTGGCTGATTGGGAGACTTGGTACGCATGTCGACACCTTCACCGGCGACCCAGACCTTTTGGTCAGCCCACTCGGGAATATAACGAGACACAGGATCATTCAATTGGAAGTAACCTCGTTCGTAAAGCTGCATCAGCGCTATCGAGGTGATCGGTTTGCTCATGGAGTAAATTCTGAAGATAGCATCGTCTGTCATCGGTTTATCACGTTCGATATCCATTTGGCCAAAACTACGGAAATAGCCAGCATGGCCGTGACGCCCTACCAATACCTGGCAACCAGCAATTTTTTGCGCGTCGATGTAGTTGCGCTTGATATGATCGGTGATCCACTCGAGACGATCTGCTGCAAGACCAGCCTTTTCAGGTTCTATTCTCATGTATTTCCCCACAGTTAGTCACGACGCGTCTTGCCACACGCAAGCCCAGATCATGCCATATTCAAGAATTCCCATGCCAGCATTCTTTCCAGCCTAACCTAACGAATATATTCAGTGGGCCTTTCGAGCTCGCATATCGCCTCACCAATCGCGTCGACCCGACTCTGAAACAATGCCTGCGCGTCGTAAAGACCACGATTATAATAGTAGTTACCAAATGCTTCAGAGAAAAAATCGAGCATAAATTGGGCATCGAACTGACCCAACTCCTGATGCAATTCTTCACTGAAATATAGCTGAATTTTCCGCGCCAGCAGCTCTTTTTCGGCTTTAGTAAAATCAATATCGGGCATATCATCGCCTACTTTATCGCCGAACTAGCAATTAAACCCTAAGGCTGGACCGGCAGTTGAATTTTTTCGCGAGGGTAACCGAGGGCCACAGCACGATCGACCAGAGCAGCTAACTCCTGCGGCGCTATGTGTGCATCGCGCGCCATAATCCATAGGTAGTCACGCTTACTGCGGCCAATAATGGTGAACTGGTCATCTTGCAGATAGATTACCAAGTATTCGGCTTTGATGGGCCAAAAGGGCTGCATCGCCCAAGTTGCATTCGTAACGCTGTTCTGGATAAAACCCGTCGCGGTAATCTGCTGCTTGGGCGCAGTCAGACTGCCTCGACGATAACTGAAGGTAATTTTGATCGATCCGTCGGCGTTTCGCGCATAATGCTCTACCGGGTTAAACAGGCCCTTTTCAAACAGCGTCGGAATCGTCGCGACGACAAACCAATCACCCATGAACCTGTCCAGATCGACATGGGCCACGGTAGCAAGGGGTTCAGTCGGGTTATGACTACACGCGAGGAGGTTCATTAATAGCACCCCCGACAGTAGGGCTTTTGTCCATTTTTTCATCAACACGCGAGACTCGCGGCGATGGATCATAGTTTTTTTGCCAAAAATAAGCATCATCCTGTTACATCTCGCCGAATCGCACTCATCGGGTTGTTAGCCCGGTCATCTCGCCCTGTGCTCGCCAATCCTTCAACATGCGAAAAAACTTGATGGAGCCGCCGCCATACATGTCAGAAAAGAAGCCACTCTTGTTCGCTGAGTCGCCTTCGCTGTTGTAGTAACCCGGCGTACATTCCTCGTAAAACCGCGCACCCACGCGGGCCATACTATGCACTTCATTAACGTATTGCGCTTCTGCCGTTGCGTTGGCTTCCACGACTGTCTGACCCCGCGCGCGGGTCTCGGCCAGAATGTAGGCTACATGCTGGGCTTGTTCATTCAATGCGTGGGGCACGTTGACTGTCACTGCGGTCTGTACAAAACCCATGAAAAAACAGTTTGGAAAGCCATGACTTTGCAAGCCATGAAAGGTTCGCAAGCCATCATCCCAGTGTTCACTAAGCGCCTTGCCATCGCGACCGATGATATCGTATCCCGACCGCCGCGTGTACGAGGTTCCCACCTCAAAACCCGTGGCGAATACCAGACAATCGACTTCGTACTCCTTGCCATTAACGACGACACCGTTAGCCGTCAGACGATCGACACCTTTGCCTTGGGTATCAACCAAGGTGGCATTGGGGCGGTTGTAGGTTTGCAGGTACTCATCATGAAAGCACGGGCGTTTACAGAATTGTCGATACCAGGGTTTCAGCGCTTCAGCCGTGGTGGGATCCGCCACCAGCTCTGCGGCGCGCTGCCGCACTTGGTTCATTTTTCGATAGTCCGCCAACTCCATGAGCTGGGCGCGCTCAACTTTGGTGAGCCGCCGACCCAATTCGCGACTCGCATGCTTGGCCGCGATGCCCGTGAGTTTCCGCATAATATCGGTCCAGCCATCACTGACCAGATCAACCTCCTGATCGCCACCGCTGACCAGAACATTAAAGTTATCCATGCGGTCTTGCTGCCAACCTGGCGCAAGCGACGCAGCCCATTCAGGATCGGTTTCTGCATTATTACGAACATCCACCGACGAGGGCGTGCGCTGGAAGACATACAGCTCCTTCGCCGACTCACCAAGATGGGGAATACACTGGACGGCGGTGGCGCCGGTACCGATGATACCGACCCGTTTATCCGCCAGACCAGTCAGATTGCCAAAGGAATCACCGCCGGTATAGTCATAGTCCCAACGGCTGGTATGAAACGTAAATCCCTTGAATTCGTTAATACCCTCAATCCCTGGCAACTTCGGCCGATTCAGCGGGCCATTGGCCATGGCGACATAACGGGCTTTCATACGATCACCACGATCGGTGCAGATGATCCAGTGGCCGCCGACTTCATCCCACGTCATGGAGGTCACATTGGTTTGAAAACAGGCGTTGTCATATAGATTGAAGTGCCGCGCTATATTTTGACTGTGAGCAAAAATTTCAGGCGCAAAGGAATATTTATGCTTCGGGATGTAACCCATCTCTTCGAGCAAAGGCAGGTAGCAGTAGGATTCAACATCGCACATGGCACCTGGGTAGCGATTCCAGTACCAGGTACCACCAACGTCGCCAGCACCTTCGATCATGCGGATATCCGTAAAGCCCGCCTCTCGAATTCGAGCCCCAGCCAACAAGCCACCGAACCCGCCACCGATAATCGCCACTTCCACTTCATCAAACAGGGGTTCGCGGGTAAATCCAGGTTCCACATAAGGATCGTGAACGTAACGAGAAAATTCGGCAGTGACCTCCTGATACTGGTCGCTGCCATCGGAACGTATGCGCTTGTCACGTTCCGCAAGGTATTTCGCCTTCAGGGCATCAGGATCAAAATCGAGATCACCAAGTAATGATTGAATGCTCGGATCAATATTCATGCGCGCTTGCCCTCGTTAGCTAATCTTAATGTCTCTTCAGACCTGCTTGAGTGTACTGAAAAAAACCGGGTCTGGCACTACCCCACTAGATTACTGGATATTAAGGGCAAATCCGCGCTTAACCAGTGACCGGTGTCGCGGCTGCCACAGGCCTACCTGCGAGCTTCAGCACCACAAATCCCAGAAGCGCCGCCGCCATGGAGCCCACCAGAATGCCCAGTCGATCATTGATCATGGTGCCGCTACCGGATGCTTCAAAGGCCAGGGAGCTGATAAACAAACTCATCGTAAAACCTATACCACATAGGCAGGAAATACCGTACATGTGCAGCCAGTTAGCCCCGGAAGGCAGACGCGCTAACCCCAGCTTGATGGCGACCCAGCAAAAACCCATGACTCCAACCTGATTACCCAGAAACAACCCAAGGGCAATCCCCAGCGGCACTGGCTCCAGCAATGATTGCAGGGTCAGCCCGGCGAAGGATATACCCGTATTGGCAAAGGCGAATAATGGCAGGATGCCATACACAACTGCGGGATGCAGATCATCCTCAAGACGCTCGAGTTGCGTCAATTCCTGCCCTGGGGCTTTGCGATAGGGAATGAACATGGCAACCAGGACACCGGCGAGAGTTGCATGAACTCCAGATTTTAAGACTGCCACCCAGAGCACCAGACCTACCAGCAGGTACGGCACCAATGATAGAACCCCACGGCGGTTAAGCACGAACAATCCCAGCACCGCCAAGGCAGCCACCAGCAGCGACAGAACAGACAGTTGACTGGTATAAAACAGCGCGATGATAATAATAGCCCCTAAGTCATCGGCAATCGCCAACGCCATCAAAAACAGCTTCAGCGAGGCGGGTACATTACTGCCCACCAGGGCCAATACGGCGAGCGCGAAAGCGATATCAGTGGCCGACGGTATGGCCCAACCGTTCATCGCCACCGGATTCCCCCAGTTCACCCAGGCATAGATGAGCGCTGGAATCATCATGCCACCGGCTGCACCGACAATGGGCAAGACAACCCTTGCCGGATCGGACAACTCGCCATGCAGCACTTCGCGCTTCACCTCCAGGCCAATCAGAAAGAAGAAGATCGCCATTAGACCATCATTGATCCACAACAACAGCGGCTTGGCAATTTCAAAATCACCAATGCGAATCTGAACCGGTAGGTCTAACAGTGCTTCATAATAGGCGCTGGCGAAGGAATTCTCTGCCAGCATGGCAAGCGCGGCCGCGATCAACAACAGGATACCACTTGAAGCCTCTAGGCGCAGAAACCGTGTAATGACTGTTTCAGTGATCATGCTCTACCCTTTTAATTGAGTCCGGCACCCAGACTGAGTCCGCACAGGCAAGGTTAACGGATTCGCCTCGCAAGCACTATTGCCGACTGTCGGTCACGTCTCGATCTAAAAAAAAGACTAAAAAAAAGACAAAAAAAAGACAAAAAAAAGACAAAAAAAAGACAAAAAAAAGACAAAAAAAAGCAACACCCAAGAGTGTTGCTTTTCTAGCTGTTAAGTCTACGCACGTTCACTATTGACAATAGCTATGTATTTGCAGTGCTTAACTCAAGTATTCGGCCGCTTTCGAAGCCGCTACCTGTTTGTCGTTAGACGTTATAAGAAATCTTATAATGCTACGATGTTTTCGGCTTGTGGGCCTTTCTGACCTTGAGTTACAGTGAACTCAACTTTTTGGCCTTCGACTAAAGTCTTAAAGCCTGAACCAGAAATGGCGCTAAAGTGTGCGAAAACGTCGGGACCTGACTCTTGCTCGATGAAGCCAAAGCCTTTTGATTCGTTGAACCATTTAACGGTGCCAGTAGTTGTTGCCATGATGATATATCCTAGATAACCAATTTTAAATTTTGCCCCAAAATGGGACGATTTTTGCTGGAAGTGTATTTCAAGGACTTATGGTAACCGGACGAGGTACAACTGCGGGCCTTCGAAAACTGTGTCATAAATTCAATACTTACTTTCTAGCTGCTGTGGATTATATAGACATTTTCACCCGCGTCAACTCCTTAACCGCTAATTAGTGAAATATTATCCTATTCATCAACTTTGCTAGCTTAAGGGCCCAACACAGCTCTTAACATCGCATCCAACGAGGTCAGCCTCACGCCAAGCTGGCTCGCTGCTTGCGTAGTGTCAACGGCATCATCATGATTCAGCACCCCCAGCATCGCCCGAGTGACTGGCGGCACAGGCAAGAGCAACTCCAGCAGCCCGGCGACGATCATGCCAGGCCATAGGGGCACAGATATGACACCCGGTTTCAGACCCAATATCGCCCCTGCGCGTCTGATCAGGGCGCTTCGAGCCAATGATTCCGGACCGGCCAACTCTATAACATCGCGGCTCGGCTCGTCGTCAATACTATTAATAATCGCCGCAATCACATCGCCCGCATAAATTGGCTGCTCAAGACTGGTCGCGTTAAACTCAACGTTGAGCCTGCGCCTCGCCTTCTTTGCTATGGCTCGGGACGCAAAATCGCCCTCCCCCAGCACCATCGGTACTTTAATCACACGGGCCGGTACAACACCCTCTAATAGACGCTTTTCAGCTCGCGCCTTCGACGCCAGACAGGCATTGGTCGAATTGATATGAGCGCCGAGAATACTCAAATAGAGAATACCTTGAACCTGGGCCCCCTCAATCGCCGTCATTAACGCGTCCGCGGCGTCTTCATGGGCCATCTTGAACGTGTTGACCCTCGACTCCTTGATGATCCCCGGTAAGTGCACAACGTAATCCACGTCTTTTAGCACCTCGCCCAAACTGGCCGCATTGCCATAATCACATTCAACCACCTTGGCCAAGAGCCCCAATTCCTGCGCCAGCACCTGGCACGCTGAGCTCGATCGAACGACCGCAACTATCTCATGCTGGCTTGCAAGCGTCTTGATCAAGCGTCTACCGAGGTGACCGTTGGCCCCCGTAATGGCGAGTTTCATGAGCTGTATTTACCTATGTTGCTTTTACTTATGATAGCAGTCGCTGACTAAACCACGCCAATATCGATCATTTCTGCGTACAATCAGGCCCGAGGCGCATAACCTTAAAACCCGGATGTCAGGAGCAGTTCACTCTCCTGAGGATCTATGTCAGCATAATGGCTGTACTTGACTTAAATTATTATCCCAGAGAGTACGTTAACTTACTGATGAAAATTTTACACATTCCCAACCTCTTGAGCGGCTCGAGGCTCGTGCTTGCGCCACTGGCATTCTACTTGATCGATAACTTAATGTGGCGTGCCGCTGCCATCGTTGTCCTCGTCGCCGTGCTGACTGACCTGCTGGATGGCTATTTTGCCCGCCGCTTGCAGCTTGAGAGCCATTCGGGTGGACTACTGGATCACAGCAGCGACGCATTCTTTGTGACGGTGACCCTCGCCGCATTAGCCACCCAACACCTGGTCTCCTGGGTTCTGCCCTGCTTCGTCATCGGCGCCTTTCTCCAATACGTTCTCGACTCGAAAGCTATCCTGGGACAGTCTCTAAGAGCCAGCTTGCTCGGCCGCTACAATGGCATTGCCTACTTTGTTCTGGCCGGCTGGCCGGTCATGCAAAACGGCCTGAATCTGCATCCACTTGCTGATCCCTGGTTCCTCTGGGCCAGCTGGGCACTGATCGCATCGACCGCTGTGTCCATGCTCGACCGCTTACTCGCCTTGCGGCGCGCCAGGTCAGGCGCTCATGCTTAGCCAGCTGACTCGGGAAACAGCTCTCGGTTTGCCTTCGGCAAGAAGATGAGTCCGATCAGGGCATTAAAGACGACGAAGAACGTGTGCATCACCAAAGAAAATGCGCCCACCTCAGGATATTCCGGGAAGAGCACAGTCCAGAGCAAAAAAGCACCCGCATGGAAAGGCAGGGGCAAGGCTGCCGACAAAAAGATCACTGGCAGGAATGCCAACATCTGGCCAAAATTCACATCAACCTGAAACAAATCCAGGGCCAGAGTATAGACCAATACCGCCATGATCAGATTGGGCGCCTTGAAGGCAATGGTCAGCAAATAATGCTTGAGTCGCGCCTGTCGAAACGCATGGAATATGGGCTTGTCACGAAGTGTTGACGCCTGGAAAATTCGACCGCTGAAATACAATAGATGCAGCGGAAAATAAAGCAGTGCCACCAGATAGACACTCATCAAAATCTGCGGCAGCGGCAGCGCTGTCGAGGCTTGCTGAACCAAATCATAGTAAATGGCCACCCCCACGGCGGAAAACATTAACAATTGGTAGATTTCCACCAGACCCAACATGATCATACTCGACAGGGCCTTCCAGACGGGGACATCATAACGTCGCAGCAAATACAGAGACATGGCACCCTTACCCACCTGCTCATTCACTAGCGACAAAATATAGGCACTGGCGCGCACGGGTAGCACATTGCCCAACTTAATATCCGGCGTATTAAACCAACGGATGACACGCCAAGTCGCGTGGGAGTCCACCAAAAAGAAGAAGACGGAATAAGGGATCATCAACATCAACCAGAACACCCAGTCGGCAGCCCCAAAAAAATTGGTCATATAAGCTGCGGGAGTCAAACCATCACGCAGCGCGGCCGCCTCGATTCGACCATAGACCAAATAGAAACAACCGATCGCCAGCACCCAGGTGATCAGTTTAAATAGCAGCGTTCGGGCCTGACTCTTTACCGGCTCTGTCATTTTCATCTTACTCATCTAATGTATCGGCGACACATTACCACGCCCGCGGCGATCTATCGCACTCTTGAGAATAAATCCTTACAAACCAAGCCTGCTCTTGCCGGCGAGCAAAGTCCAAGCTCGCGTGGGCGAAGGTGTCTAGGAAATATCGATATGCTGACAGCCCTCATGACTCGTCTAAGCCTCGGTTTGGGCGCTTGGCGCATCGCGTTGAGCCGTGCTTTTCGCCCTTTGCTTGCTTGACGGCCCACTGGCCATCGTCTCTGGCGGCCCATTTCAAATCGGCGACCTGATGCCTGACCTAGCCCCAGACTGGGCCGCGATTCAACATCGGGACACCATCGAAGTGCAGTTACTAGAGACTATAAGATCAGGTATCACTTGGCTGGCGGTCGACAACCAGAGACTTTAGATCGCCAGCGCGGACATGAACTCATGATTTGGCAAGATCTGGAAACAATGACCACACCATGCGCTAGCCAATGGTGACGCCTTGATTCGAATTGATGCCAAACTCTAGGCGCGGTGCCTGATACCTGTTCACAATCTTGATATCGCCGCGGGCGTGGGCAAGCAATTCAAGCGCAAATATGCCCTCGACTTTAACCCGAATCAATCTTGTCCGGGGACATCTGGTTGTTTGAGCTGGCACCTCGACCTGACTGAACCCACAGGCCTCAACCGGGCTATTGCGTCAGGGTGATGGCGTCAGGGTGATGGCGTCAGGGTGATGGCGTTGCTGCTGAGCCGAGGCGCACAAGCATTGTTGCTTACTTGCCGAACCGACGCTCACGCTGTTGATAGACTCGCAGCGCCCGCCAGAAATCAATCATTCGGAACGCAGGCCAGTAAACTTCGGTAAAGTAGAGCTCCGAATAGGCGCTCTGCCAGAGCAGGAAACCAGACAGACGTTCTTCACCTGAGGTCCGAATGATCAGATCAGGGTCTGGAATACCATCGGTGTAAAGGTACTGGCCAAAACGCGCCTCAGTGATCTCGGCCACCGTCAGCGTACCGGCTTCAATCTCGGCCGCCATTTTCTTGACCGCATCAATGATCTCGGCTCGCCCACCGTAGCTGATGGCAATATTCAGCTGAAAACCATCATGGTCCTGGGTCAAGGCCTCGAGTTTGATAATCTCCTGAACCATTTCTGCAGACAGGTCATCGCGCCGTCCAATCACCTTAACCCGCACCCGCTCACTCATGATTGCCGGATCAACCTGAAAATGCTTCAGCTTGCGCATGATCAGATCCATCAGGTAGTCCACCTCTGCCGGACTACGATTGAAGTTTTCAGTGGAAAACGCGAATAGCGTGACGATTTTGATATCAAGTCGCCAACACCAGCGCAGAAAATCTTCGAGCTTGTCGGAACCGGCGCTGTGCCCTTCGATGGTATTGGTGAAGCCTTTATCTCTGGCAAACCGCCTATTGCCGTCGACAATCAGGCCTATATGATGAGGCCGTGGTCCCGCATTGACTTGACGCCAGAGGAGTTTTTCGTAGAGCTTGTAGAAAATCGCTGGCACGTTCATTGATGAGGATTCGCTGATAACAAGCACGGATTATTCCAGACTGCCGACAAACCGCAACCTCTAATATCACAATCAGTGTTAGGATTTTGTTCTACTCTGAGCATTGCCGCTCATGCCGGGCGGCGGCGGGCATTGACCGCCACTGGGTTTTGCACTTTCAACTTGGTATTGGCCCACAAACATGGTTATGATCGAACCTCGAACGCCGCAGCCTGGAGCAAAACATGTCTGAGTCTACACTACAGAGCCAACCCCAGAAACGTCCAGCCAGCCCTATCGCTGGCGTTGATTATCCACCGAAATTTGAGTCGGTGACCGAAGAACGCCGAGAGCGCAAACGCAAACTGACGGCAGCACTACGACTGTTTGGGCGCCTAGGATTTGATGAAGGTGTCGCTGGGCACTTCACGGTTCGTGACCCAGAGCATACTGATCAGTTTTGGGTCAATCCGTTTGGACGCTCATTCAAACAGATGCGCGTCTCTGACCTGATCCTGGTTAATCATGATGGTGATATCGTCCAGGGTTCCGGACGCTTGAATGCCGCCGCATTTGCCATCCACTCACAAATCCACAAGCATCTGCCACATGTGACAGCCGCCGCCCATACCCACTCTCTTTATGGTAAAGCCTGGGCTTCTCTGGGACGCCTGCTCGACCCTCTGACCCAGGACGCCTGTGCCTTTTATGGCGAGCACGTATTGTTCGACGATTTTACCGGCGTCGTACTCGATACCTCTGAAGGCAAACGCATCGCCGCGGCCCTTGGCACCAAAAAGGCAGCGATATTGCAAAATCATGGCTTGCTGACAGTCGGCCAGACCGTAGACGAGGTCGCCTGGTGGTACATCACTATGGAACGCTCGTGCCAGGCGCAACTGCTCGCCGAAGCCGCAGGCAAGCCCAAGCTAATTCGTCCCGAGATCGCCGAATTGACTCAGCGCCAGGTCGGCTCCGCACCCGGGGGTTGGTTCAGCTTCCAGCCTCTCCACGATGTCATCTGCGCCGAACAGCCAGACATGTTCGACGAATAAAATCATGGCAGGTGTTTCGCGCAACGAAGCGCCTGCCTATTCGGTAAACGGCTGCGCCCACTGATCACTGTACACCAGTTTATCCAGTGGCCGACGGCTGATCGGCCCATGACCTTTCAATACGGGGTAGCCGATGGGCACATGAGCACAGGTGTACCAGTCTGCGGGAATATCCAGCAATTCTTTCACTGCCTGCTCCTTGTGGCACAGCAAGGTTGTGAGCACGCAGCCCAATCCTTCTGCTCGACAAGCCAACATAACGTTCTGTACCGCGGTATAAACGGAGCCACCACCGACAATCGAGGGTCGTCCAAGGCCACTGTCGGTGATGGCCATATAATCCGGGTTAAAGCAGAACACAAGAATGACCGGCGTTTCCGCCATATGGCTGGCCAGATAGTCACCGGCTTTGAGCATTTTTGCCATTTGCTCACGGGCGGCCTCACGCATCCCTGGCATTGCGGCAATATGCCCCTTGCTATACTCGTGCCATTCCGCGTGATAAAGGTCACCCAAGCCTTGCTTCAAGGCCGGTTGTTTCACTGCAACAATTCGAAACGGCTGAACGTTGCCTCCGGTCGGAGCCCAAGCCGCAGCCTGCAACACCCGCCCAAGCACCTCCGCAGGTACCGGGTCTGGCTTCAAACGCCGGACTGCGCGCAAGGTACTCATCGCTTCGTATAGATCAACCATATGCTCTCCATTTCATCGATAATCATCATCGCTATCTATTACAGGCTGTCAGGCCGCAATCAACCCGCTCAGTGGCGAATGCCACCTGCGTGCACATCGGCGCTCGAGCATTCAACGCTTGACTGTGATTGTCAGCTTCATGCGCTTGGCATCTATGCCTTTACTTATGCACCCAGATTTCTACAATGTACCACCGCTACAGCATCCGAGCCAATATGACCCATCATGCTAGCTTCACAGCATTTAGAACCGTTGCGGATAAAGCCCGGCTCGACGACCCTCGCCTGTTGATCAGCAACCCGAAGATGCCTCGTTCGCGCAAGCGCTTGGTCAACAGCCTGCAGGTCTACGGTTGGACAACAGACACTTTTTTAGAATTATTTGGCGTCGCATGGCTCGACTATGGCTGGGTAGATTTGACCTTTAAAAAGCCGACGTACAATGGTGACCAGATGGAACTCCTCATCGCGAAACGTAAAGGTGGTGAGTTCAAGGTTGTGAATGAGGATAAAGATATCTGTTTAAAGGGTAACGTGGGGCTCGGCGAGGCTCCCTGGCTCGCCAAAATCAAACAGACTCGATTGACCAAGAGCCTACCGCAAGCCGAGACTCGCGCGGAACTAACCTTGGCCAGCGCGCCGTTAAGGCGGTCCCTCACCCCCATGAGTGTGACGCTCTCGCGGCAAGACAACGAAATTTATATCGCCGGGACCCAGGGCCATCTGCTGCCGGTCTATCTGGGCGAACAGGCACGTTGCCACCCGATTTGGCTCGCCAGCCGTCTCACCGAATTACTGCAGCACTCCTACCGCTATGGGCCTGCTATTCATACCCACAGCCATATTCAGCAACTGGCACCTGCATATGCCGGCCAAACTTTCACGGTGACAGGCTATTGTCACGATGCCTATGAGCGCAATGGTCATCACTATATTGAGAACGACGGTTCAATCTGGGCAGAAGACGGCACCGAAGTCACTCGCTTACGCCATACCGCTATATTCAAGCTAAAGGATGCTGGCGACCAATAGCCGCGGCTCATCGCGGGCTTTGATCGTCTTTTGACAACTCTGTCATCAAATCGGCAATCCGCGCTTCACCGGCGCGCGTTTGGGCGCCCATCGCCATTGCCGATCGCATATTGACCTGAGCCTCTGGTAGTCGCAATGTCTGCTGAAACAAATAGGCTTCCTCCAGCAAGCCTTCTCGCATCGCCGGCTCGGCGTTCACCACCGACGCCTTGGCCAGGGCAACAGCACCTTTCGGAAAGCTGGCAATCCGGCGGGCCAGTCGGTCAACGAATTCATCCATGGCTTGCGTGGTGTCGAAGATACGATTGAGATAGCCCCAACGTTCTGCGGTTTCAGCATCCAAGTCATCGGCACCCAGTATCACTTCCATGGCGCGATTACGGCCAATCAAACGGGGCAACTGCTGAGTTCCACCGCCGCCTGGCAAGATCCCCAAGGGAACCTCCATTTGATTGATCACAGTCTGTCCCCGAACGCCAAAACGCATATCACAGGAGGCCGCAAATTCATTGCCGCCACCGCCCACGCGCCCTGCCAGCTTGGCAATAGTCGGCTTATTCATGGTCCGCATCAGCTCACACATGCCATGGAAAGCGCTGAGCTCACTGGCTTTGGCTGGTGGCTCGTCAATGGGGAAGGTCAAAATGACTTCGATGTCAAAATGGGCGATAAAGAACTCCGGGTCAGCGCTCTGCATCACCACTACCCTGACGTCTTCGTCGACCGCCACCGCCGCCGAGAAGGCGACGAGGTCTTGGTAAAGGGGCAACGTCATCACATTCACTGGGGGATTATTGATTGTTGCTACCAGCACACCATCATTCAACTCGGTCGAAATCGTCGCATAGATATCTTGCATGTTAAGTCTCTCCTTATTTAACGTTGCTGAGCAGCTTACTATCCACTGAACCCGCCGCTGCGACTTGCTGCATTTGGCCGAATCGGCGCGCACGACGATAGGGATACACGTCCAGCACTCGCTCACGGCGAATGTTGTCTTGCAGCTCTTCCCAGTACTCGGCAGTAAAAAGGTCCCCGTGGTATTCACAAAAAATATCTTTTAACTTCCCCGAATGGAACAGGAAATTTTTAAATTCCTCTGGAAAGACATCATTGGCCGCAACGCTGTACCATGGTTCAGAAGCCATCTCGTCTTCCGGATAGCGGGGCGCTGGAATTCTACGAAAGTTAACATCGGTCAAGTAACAGATCTCATCGTAGTCATAGAAAACAACTCGACCATGGCGCGTTACACCAAAGTTCTTGAGCAGCATATCTCCAGGGAATATGTTCGCGGCGGCCAGCTGCTTGATGGCATTGCCATACTCGTCTAGCACTTGACGCAACTCGAAATCGCTTTTGTCTTTAATATAAAGGTTGAGCGGCGTCATACGTCTTTCCGCATACAAGTGACTGACGATCACATGCTCTTCGGTTAGGGTCACAGACGATGCGGCAACCTTCTGCAACTCAGCTAACAGCTCTTCCGAGAACCGTGAGCGCGGAAAAACGAAACTGGAAAATTCCTGAGTATCCGCCATTCGACCGACCCTATCATGGGTTTTCACCAAATAATAAGCATCTCTGACCTGTTGTCGAGTCACTGACTTAGTCGGCGAGAACTTGTCCCTGATAATTTTGAACACCAACCGATAAGACGGCAACGTAAAGACCGTCATCACCAGGCCCTTAATGCCATCGGCTAATACAAATTGGTCTGTGGAGTTTTCGAGATGATTGAGAAAGCCACGATAAAATTCAGTCTTGCCATGCTTATAGAAACCGATCGCGGTATACAGCTCCCATGGTCTTTTGTTCGGCAGCAACTCATGCAGGAACTTTACCAGCTCGTTAGGATAGTCAGTGTCAACCATGAAATAGGCGCGCGTAAAGCTAAAAATAATACTCAGCTCACTGTCAGTCCAAATGACAGTATCGACATATAGCGCCGGCGACTCGCCATCAGCACCCTGATGATTATGAATAGGTATGGCGAGGGGAAATAGATGTTCACCAACCGCTAACCGACCCACCAGGTAAGCACCCTTGTTGCGATAGAAGATAGGCTTCAGCATATCAAAACGAAGCTCCAACGGCCGTCGCAGCAACGGAATTGAAGCTTGCATTGCGGCCACCATCTGCTTGATACAATTGGCCTGATCAAACCATGGAATACTAAAGCCGGCGCCGTCCAGCACTTGCTTAAGCAATTCACCCAGGTCATTCGACGGACCATATTGCGAGGCGAGTTGCGCATCAAACAAGGGTTTGGCGCGATCGCTGGCATCCACAAAGGCGCACTCACTAAAAAGATATTGATCGGGCCAAGTACGTCGAAATACCGTATTAAAAACAGTCTCGGCCAGGTCGGCATCTGGACGCCCGCGAATCAGACTGACGTATTCTTGCTTGATCACCACCCAGTCAGCCAAGGTCACCCGTGCAGGGTCAATTCGCTCATCCAAGGACGCAAGGGTCTGGCGGGTCGCAATATTGTAGAGTTTGATCCGCTGAGTCGCCGCAGTTTGGGTTGCGCGCCAGTCTGCCTGCTCGAAACGCACTCGAGCCCCACGAGTAATCTGAATAAATTCGCGCCGATAAGCATCGAAGCCGTCCAGAATCAACCGCGCGATGTTGTTCGCCTGATGTTTCTCAATGCGCATTAGCACCTAAATCCTATTGTATTCTACGAACCACGATCTATAATGGCCCTACCAAATTGGTCTGACCACTTTGGTAGGGCCATTTCGATACAGCCAAGCTGACATCGCCAACTCGATATAGCCACTTACCCACACATAAGACGATATCTGCTAATGACCCTATCCAGTGACGAAACCCATAGCAAGTCCCGCGCAGAGGAAATCTGCGATATTTTGCGCGATGAGATTCTCTGTGGTCAATATCGGCCAGGCGAACGCCTGCCTTCTGAGCGAGATCTGGCTGTCCGCTTCAACACTAACCGCGGCGCGGTCAGAGAGTCTTTAAAGAAGCTCGAACAACTCGGCATTGCTGCCATTAAGCCGGGCGGTGTTAGAGTCGTCGCGGTCAAAGAGGCTTCGTTATCGATTTTGGGCCCGCTACTCGATCTTGAGGACGTGCCGAATGAAAGGCTCGTTGGCCACGTACTGGAAGTCCTCGGCGCCCTCATCGCTCAATCAGCCGGCTCGGCGGTAGAGGCTGCAACTGTTGAAGAACTCGAACAGATGCAGGTCTTGGTGGAGACCATGACCCTCGCAGTAGAGGATGCTGATGCAAGTCAACAACACTGGCGGGAGCTGGCTCGATTATTTGCCAGCATCAATAACAACCTGGTTCTGCATCTCATACTCAACGGTCTGAAAACCCAATTCGTCTCGCGTATGACCGGGCTAGGCCTGGAGGTCAAACTACCGCTGCAGCAAAATATCGAGAATCTGAAACAGCTGGCAAAAGGCATCGCCATTCAAGACCCGGAAATGGTGAGCCTGGCCATTAATCGCCATTTTACGTCGCTGAGAACCTGCGTTCAGCAGGCCTTACTCTCAGCGATCGTCGCCACCAACATTGTACGCCCAAGGAACCTTGCCGATGTCTAACCTGATCAAAGCTCTGTTAACTGTCGCAGCGCTCTTTATTGCTGTCGTCATGGCCTACGGCATCGTCATCACAGCCCCGACGCCAGCGCAGGTGGAACCCGACGAGATTGCCACCGCCATTCGTACTCAGATCGTCGAGAAACAAACGGTACAGATGACCGTCAGGTCTCAGGGCAATGTCGAACCGCTGACCGCAAGCGAACTTATTCCCGAAGTCTCGGGCAAAATTAAATGGATTTCGCCGAAACTCGTCGCCGGCGGCTACTTTGAAGCAGACGAGGTTTTGCTGCAAATCGACGACCGTGACTATCGATCAATGGTCCAGCGTGGTCAGGCGGTATTGTCCAGGGCCCAGGCTGAAGATGAACACGCTCGTTTTGAGTTTCAGCGACTCGAAGAACTGGTAAAAAAGAGACTCACCAGCCAGTCTGCCCTGGAGGGCGCATTGCGTGCCCAACGGATTGCCGCTGCGGCATTGAAAGAGGCCGAAGTCAATCTTGCTCAAGCACAACGTGACCTGCGGCGAACAGAATTAAGGGCGCCCTATGCCGGCCTCGTAAGAAGTAAAAAAGTTAACCAGGGGCAGTTTATCGCTCGGGGGGCCACGGTGGCTTCAGTGTATTCTGCAGCAACCGTCGAAGTTCGCATCCCCCTCGCTGATAGCCAACTGGCTTTTCTTGATATCGCTCTTGGCCAGCGTGGGAGCCTACCGGTAGAGGCTCAAGCAAATGTGACACTCAGCACCCAATACGGTGGTCAGTACTATGAATGGTCCGGCAAACTGGTGCGCACGGAAGCTGAAATCGATGCCCGTAGTCGCATGGTTAATGCCGTAGTTCGGGTCGATAATGATCGCACCAGCGGTCGACCGCCCTTGCCAGTGGGATTGTTCGTCAACGCTGAGATCGACGGTCGCACTGTCAACGATATTATCGTCTTACCCCGCGCCGCTATTCGCAATCAAACGCAGGTATTGGTGGTCGATGCCGATAACCGACTGCGCTACCGAAACGTCGAATTTTTGCGTTTCGATCGCGACCAGGTATACATCAAGGCGGGATTGGAATCCGGTGAAGCCGTCAACCTGTCGCCGATCCAAACTGTGATTGATGGCATGCGGGTCAAGATCGCCATGAACGATAACACCCCATTGACGAGCGGGGTTCAATGACATGCATAGAGCCATAGAATGGTTTGTTGATAATCCGGTCGCCGCGAATCTGATGATGTTAATCTTTTTGGTGGGCGGCGTGATGAGCATGTTCAGCATGCACAAGGAAGAGTTTCCCAATATCGAACCCGGCATCGTCCAGGTGAATATTCCTTATCTCGGTGCTGCGCCAGAAGAAGTGGAGCAGGCAGTTTGTATTCGAGTGGAAGAAGCCATTGAAGGCGTGGATGGGATGGACAAGGTCCGCAGCTATGCGTCAGAGGGCATGTGCACGGTGATCATTGAACTCAACCAGGACGCCAACTACAACGCGGTGCTGAACGAGATCAAAAGTAAAATCGACGGCATTTCGACGTTTCCCAGAGAAACCGAAAAGCCGAATATCGCCATGATGCAATTTCGCGGCCAGACTATCGTCGTCGCCCTTTCCGGCAAAACCGACGAGGCGACGCTGAAACGCATCGCTGAGAAGATGCGTGACGATATTGCTGACCTGCCGAATATTTCACAGGTGGTAGTCAACTATGCCCGGCCTTATGAAATCTCCATCGAGATCAGTGAAAACAACTTACGCCAATACGGACTGACCCTGGGCACAGTTGCCAGCGCCATCCAACGTTCGTCCTTGGATATGCCCGGCGGCTCTATCAAGACCGACGGTGGTGAAATTCTGCTACGCAGCAAGGGTCAAGCTTATCGACGAGACGAATTCGAAAACATCGTCGTGCTGACTCGCCCCGATGGCACGAATCTGACCGTCGGCGATATCGCCTCGGTCAAAGATGACTTTCAAGAAGGCTTCCTGCGGGCCACCTTTGACGGCGAGCGAGCCATGATGATTACCGTCTATCGTGTCGGTGAAGAGGACACGATCGAATCTTCTACGGGCGTCAAAGACTATGTGAAGCGTATCGCGCCGTCTTTGCCCCAAGGTTTGAAAACCACTGTCTGGATTGACGAGTCCTTGTCATTGGGTCGGCGCATAGACACTCTGACCCGGAATGCTTGGGCGGGCCTGGTCCTGGTCATGCTTATTCTCACACTGTTTCTCCGCTTCAAGGTAGCCATGTGGGTCGCGGCCGGCATCCCCATCGCTGTTATGGGTGCCTTATGGGTATTTCCTGTGGCCGGCATCAATATCAGCTCCTTGACGGTGCTGGCATTTATCCTGGTGCTGGGCATTGTCGTCGACGATGCCATCGTCGTCGGCGAGCGAATCTACAGTCATGAATCCAGCGCCCCTAATCACCGCACTGCGGCGATCGATGGGACCACCGAAGTTGCTGTACCCGTTATTTTTGGTGTCCTGACAACGGTGGCGGCCTTCCTGCCGATCCTGCTAATCGAAGGCCGCATGGGCGCATTCTTCTCAGTGATCGGCTGGGTCGTGATCATCTGCCTGGTATTTAGCATCCTGGAATCTCAGTTGATCCTGCCTTCGCATCTGGCCCATCGCAAAACCGAAGGCTACTTCATGAGCGAGACCCGCCTGGTAAAAGGCTGGATCAAATACCAGGGTCAGCTGGCAGGATCACTCGAGTGGTTTGCCAACGGCGTTTATAAGCCCTTCCTGATGAAGTCACTGGAATGGCGCTGGTTAACCTGGGCGATCGCCACTGGCGTGCTGTTAATGGCCCTGGCACTGATCGCCAGTGGCCGAGTGATCTTTCAGTTTTTCCCAGCAGTGGAAGGTGAAGAAATTTACGCAACCTTGAATATGCCAGAGGGAGTCAACGTCGAACTCACAGAATCTGGCGCCCAACACATTGAGCAAGCCGCGATCGAATTGGGTGCAGAGCTGGACCGCGAACTGGGTTTGCCAGCAGACCAACATGTTATTACGCATATCTTTGCCTCTATTGGCTCTAATGCCGCCCGTAGTAATGGCCCCAGCCGCCGCGGTGGTGGTGGCAGTCATCTCGCCGAAGTGGTGATCAAGCTCGTGCCTATTGAACAGCGACCGAACCTGCCAGCGAATCTGATCGCCAAGCGCTGGCGTGCGAAAACCGGCGCTATTCCTGATGCCATTGAGCTGAATTTCAACGCTAACTCTTTCAGTGCTGGCAGCCCACTACAGGTTCAACTCAAGGGTCGGGATGTGGAGGGCTTGCGTAAGGCGGCGGTGGGTCTGCGTGACGAATTAGCGCGCTACCCCGGTGTCTTTGACCTGGCAGACTCCTTTCGGTCTGGCAAACAGGAAGTCAAACTTAACGTGCTACCTGAAGCTAAGTCTCTCGGACTTAGCCTCAATGACCTTGCCCGGCAAGTCCGCCAGGCTTTTTATGGTGAAGAAGCGCAACGCATTCAGCGGGGTACCGATGATGTTCGCGTGATGGTTCGTTACCCTGAAGCCGAACGACGCTCGCTGGGGAATCTGGAAGATATGCGAATTCGAACGCTGGATGGCACCCAGGTGCCCTTTTTGTCCGTCGCCGAGACCGAATATGGCAGCGGCTACTCGTCGATTAATCGAGAGGACAAACAGCGGGTCGTCAATGTCACCGGCGATGTCAATCGGGCCGTGGTAACACCCGAGGAAGTCATGAGGGCTATTGAGAAATTCCTGTGTCGGGATGGCAGTAGCTTTGCCAACGCCAAGAATGCCTGTCACAACGCCAACAATCCTGGCGTTACCTATGCCCTTGGCGGGGAGCAGGAACAGCGTTCGAAAGCCGTCGGCAGCCTGGTGAATAACAGTCTGCTGGCGTTATTGCTCATCTACGCCCTTCTCGCGATTCCTTTGAAGTCTTATATGCAACCGTTGGTCATTATGAGCGTGATTCCTTTTGGCGCTGTCGGCGCTATTGTTGGCCATTATATTATGGGCTGGAACCTGATCTTCTTTTCCCTACTAGGCATCATTGCCTTGTCCGGGGTCGTCGTGAATGCCTCGCTAGTCCTAGTGGACTATATCAATCGCCAGCGTCGCGAAGGCGTGAGCATTTTTGAGGCGGTGACGACGGCAGGCGTCGTTCGGTTTCGGCCAATCGTGTTGACGTCAGTGACCACCTTCGTCGGCTTGATTCCCTTGATGAGCAACCCACAGCCAGAAACCGTTATGTTTATTCCCATGGCAATATCATTGGCTTTTGGCGTTTTGTTCGCCACAGTCATCAACTTGTTCCTGGTGCCAAGCCTGTACTTGATGCTGGACGACCTACAACACTTTCTTGGCGTGGATCAGCCGTTAGACCCGGCGATCATTCAACGTGAGCCTGAGATTGTGACCATCGCCCTGGAGGACACGGGACCACCCAAATAATCACCGCGAAACGTATGCAGGGGCGCCCGGCCAGGGGCGCCCGGCCAGGGGCGCCCGGCCAAGGGTGCCCGACTAGGTACCCTAAGCCGACAAAGAATCCACAAAGACACGTAATGCAGCATTCAACTGATCTGGTTGA
>JABBAY010000214.1 GCA_018607725.1 K189A clade bacterium | reverse complement strand
GGCTGAATGTGATGCAAATTACATCCGCTTGCTGCGCCTGTTTCCCCATATGGCAGAGCAGGACGCGTTATCTTTTGGCGTTCAAGGCGCCACTCAAGTGACGGCTCAAGTGACCACTCAAGTGACCAGTCAAGGTGCTATTCAAGGTATCACTGAAGATGGTGCGCTGGTCACCATGCAGATCTCCGAGCGCTGCCCCTATACGACCATGCTGTCGGTTCGAGTCACCAGCGAAGACGATCAGCCTTGGGTCAAATGGCCGGCGTTGGAGGTTCGTATCTACCACGATATTAAGTCGGCGGAGGTGACCGGCTTTGAGCGGCACAGAAATTTCAGATATCGCTATCAAACGCCGAACCCGGATATGTTTCAACCCGACGAAAAATCTCAGATAAATCGCTTCTTTGGCGAACTGCTCAGCTTTTGTATCGAGCATGGCCATTCGTTGGAACCCGTGTTCCTGGATAGAGACAACATCCCAGAGTAAATGGGCGGCGAAATCCGAAGAAATCACTGGTTCATGTGGTTATAATTCTGCGCCAGTCACAAAACAGCTTGTCGGTAACGGGGTTGCTTGGTCGGCGACCTAAGCATCCAGAGCCTGCGATTGGCGTTGCGAATAATTTCTTCAGCCCGGGTGCGCGAGGGTTGAGGTCGGGCTGTACTGCTGAAAAGCGGTAGGTCAGGGCGGCCAACACTGACAACAACTGAATCCGGATACCACCTATCGATGTTAACAGGACACTATGGTCACTAAGAATTATAGCGCAGACTCTATCGAGGTCTTGGAAGGCCTTGACCCCGTCAAGAAACGCCCGGGCATGTACACGGACACCACCAGGCCCAATCATCTGGCGCAGGAAGTCATCGATAACAGCGTTGATGAAGCGCTGGAAGGTTACGCCAGCGAAATCCGAGTGACTCTGGGTAAAGATGGGTCCATGTCGGTGGGTGACAATGGTCGTGGTATGCCGGTTGACCTGCATAAAAAGGAAAAGCTTCCAGGGGTCGAGCTGATTTTGACCCGGCTCCATTCCGGGGCCAAATTCAACAGCGATAACTACAAATTCTCAGGCGGCTTGCACGGCGTTGGAATTTCCGTGGTCAATGCCCTGTCTGAGACCTTTGACGTTTATATCAAGCGTGATGGCAAGCTCCATCATATGTCGTTCAAGGATGGCATCAAGGCGTCGAACCTTGAGGTTAAGGAAGAAATTGGTAAACGTAATACCGGTACGCTGGTGTCCTTTCGTCCGAACCCACAGTACTTCGATTCGCCAAAGTTCTCCGTTAGCCGCATGAAACACTTGTTGCGCGCCAAGGCTGTGTTGTGTCCTGGTTTGCGTGTATTTTTTACTGACGAGACTAACGCTAACCCAGACGAAGGGCAGTATGAGTGGTTTTATGAAGCCGGCTTGAAAGACTATCTTGTCGATGAGTTGACGGGTTTTGAGGTGTTACCAGCAGAGCCTTTTATGGGCTCGATAGCGGGCAATGAGGAAGCTGTTGACTGGGCCGTGCAGTGGTTGCCAGAAGGTGGTGACCTCATCACGGAAAGTTACGTTAATCTTATTCCGACAACCCAGGGTGGTACTCATGTCAGCGGCTTGCGTGGTGGTTTGCTAGAGGCTCTGCGAGAATTTTGTGAATTTCGAAATTTAGTCCCCCGTGGCGTGAAGATTTCTGCCGATGATATTTGGGATCGTTGCAGCTATGTGCTATCGGCGAAACTGCTGGATCCGCAATTCTCTGGCCAGACCAAGGAGCGCTTGAACTCTCGTCAGGCAGCGACGTTTATCGCAGGCGTAGTCAAAGACAGTTTCAGCCTTTGGCTCAATCAGCACACGACGGATGCAGAGGCTTTAGCTGAGCTGGCCATCAGTAATGCCCAAGCCCGATTACGTGCCGGTAAAAAAGTCGTGCGTAAGAAAGTCACAGCGGGTCCAGCGTTACCCGGCAAGCTGGCAGATTGTTCCTGTCAGGATGCCATGCAAGGTGAGCTGTTTCTGGTTGAAGGAGATTCAGCCGGCGGCTCAGCGAAACAGGCCCGAGACAGAGTCACCCAGGCGATTATGCCGCTGCGTGGCAAGATCTTGAATACTTGGGAAGTGGACTCTAGTGAAATTTTGGCCTCCCAGGAAGTTCATGATATCTCCGTCGCCCTGGGTATTGATCCCGGCGAAGAGAACTTGGCCAATTTGCGTTACGGCAAGGTGTGCATTCTGGCGGATGCGGACTCTGATGGTCTGCACATTGCCAGTCTGCTGATAGCGCTGTTTGTTAAACATTATCCGGCCCTGGTTAAGGCGGGTCATGTATATGTAGCGATGCCACCCTTGTATCGGATCGATGTTGGCAAGGAAGTGTTTTATGCCCTGGATGAAGCGGAGCGTCGCGGTATCCTGGATCTGATTGCCGCTGAGAAAAAGAAGGGCAAGGTCAGCGTCCAGCGCTTCAAGGGTCTTGGTGAAATGAACCCCTTGCAGTTACGTGAAACTGCCATGGCTGAAGCCACGCGCCGTCTGGTGCAACTCACCATGGATCCAGGCAGTCTGGTGCATGATACGCTGGATATGTTGTTGTCGAAAAAGCGCGCGCCAGATAGAAAAATCTGGCTGGAGAGTAAGGGCGACCTAGCCGAATTGCTATAACCGTTAGATCAACTACAAAGCGAAGAGATTCATGACCGAACCAAATCAATCGGCGAACACGGAAACGATTTCCTTAACGGAGTTTACCGAAGACGCCTATTTAAACTATGCCATGTATGTCATCAACGATCGGGCTCTGCCGCATATAGGCGATGGTCTTAAGCCAGTGCAGCGGCGAATCGTCTATGCTATGTCGGAGTTGCGCCTTAGCGCTGATGCCAAGTTTATGAAGTCAGCCCGGACCGTCGGCGACGTCATCGGTAAATACCATCCCCACGGCGACAGTGCCAGCTATGAGGCCATGGTTTTGATGGCTCAGCGATTTTCTTATCGGTATCCGTTGGTAGACGGTCAGGGCAACTGGGGCTCTCCCGACGACCCCAAGTCATTTGCGGCCATGCGTTACACAGAGTCACGTTTAACTAAGTATGCCTCTGTGCTGCTGGATGAACTGGGTCAAGGGACTGTGGAATTCGTCCCCAACTTTGATGGCACTATGGAAGAGCCCGTGCTGTTGCCCGCCCGTCTGCCAAATATTTTGCTGAATGGTGGCACTGGCATTGCGGTGGGGATGGCGACAGATATTCCACCGCATAATGTCAACGAAGTGGTCAGTGCCTGTATCCGCTTGTTAGATCAGCCCAAGGCTTCGGTCTTGGATCTAATGGAGCATATTCAGGGGCCAGATTTTCCGACCAATGCGGAAATCATCTCCAGTGCCGCGGATATTCGCCAGGTCTATGAGACTGGCCGAGGCGCAGTGCGTACCCGTGCTGTCTATGAGATCGAGGATAGCGACATTGTGATCACCGCGATCCCATTTCAGGTATCCGGGACCAAAATTTTGGAACAGATAGCGGCCCAGATGCAGGCCAAGAAATTACCTATGGTCGTCGATCTGCGTGATGAGTCTGATCACGAGAACCCGACCCGAATTGTCGTCGTCCCCCGCTCCAACCGGATCGACGTTGAAGCCTTGATGGCGCATCTATTCGCCACCACGGATTTAGAACGCACTCACCGGATAAATTTCAACATGATCGGCCTGGACGGTAGGCCCCGAGTTAAGCCCTTGAACGTGCTGTTATCCGAATGGCTGACGTTCCGTACGGATACGGTGGTGCGTAGACTGAATTACCGGCTGGAGAAGATCCTGGCGCGTCTGCATATTCTGGACGGCTTGATGATCGCTTATCTGAATATCGACGAAGTGATTCGCATTATCCGCACAGAAGATAAGCCGAGACAGGCGCTGATGGCCGCTTACGGGCTATCTGAAATCCAGGCAGACGCCATATTGGATTTGCGTTTGCGGCAGTTGGCGCGGCTTGAGGAAGTGAAGATTCAAGGTGAGCAAGACGCGCTAAGTGCTGAGCGTCTGGGTATCGAAAAAACCTTGGGCTCGACTGCGAGAATGAAGACCCTGGTGAAGCAGGAGTTGCTGAGGGATGCCAAGGAGTTTGGGGATGACCGCCAGTCACCCATCGTTAGTCGAACGGAAGCGCTGGCTTTCAACGAAAAAGATTTGCTGTCAACTGAGCCTGTGACCATCGTGCTTTCCGAAAAAGGCTGGGTTCGCGCTGCACGAGGTCATGAAATCGATCCTGAGGAATTAAGCTATCGATCCGGTGATAATTTTTTCCAAGCGGTCCTGGGGCACTCCAACCAAGATGTGGTTTTTCTTGATTCGACGGGTCGAGCCTATACGTTGGCGGCTCATACGTTACCCTCGGCTCGCGGTCAGGGTGAGCCCTTAAGCGGCCGCACAAGCCCACCTTCAGGGGCATACTTCACTGGGGTCATTACCGGCGACCAGAAACAACAATATCTGCTGGCCAGTGATGCAGGCTATGGCTTCGTTGCCAGTCTTGGTGATCTGCAAAGTAAGAACAAGGCGGGAAAATCGGTGATCAGCGTGCCGGCTGGTGGGATTGTCCTGCAGCCCCGGTTGGTGTCGGATCGCGAGCAAGACTATGTGGCAGCGGTCAGCAACGAAGGCCGTCTGCTGATATTCCCCATCAGTGAGTTGCCGGTGTTAACGAAGGGCAAAGGCGTAAAAATTATGAATATTCCTAAGAACCTCCTTGCCGATCGACTGGAGTTCATGGCTCATCTGTTAGTTTTAACCGCAAATGATACGTTGGTCGTGCACTCGGGTAAGCGGCATATCAATCTTAAATTCGCTGATCTGGAACATTACCGCGGTGAGCGTGCCCGCCGCGGCCTGAAGCTGCCAAGAGGATTTCAGAAGGTGGACAGCGTCGCGCTACTGAAGACGAGCTGATCGCAGCTGTGTCACCGGTGCTACTGCTCCAGTAATTGCTTGGCCTGGTTTTGGATCAGACTCTGGTGCGGTAGCGCCAGCGCTTCGACCTTGAACACGAGGCCGGCCGGGGTCAGAGAACTATGAAATGGGCTGATAACAAAACGACCCGGATCGATCATCAGTTCAAGCATCTGTTGGCTGGTGAGCAGGCAATTTTCAGCATTGGCGGCCAGGTAGCTGGCGTGCTTGCGGGCATTGGCCAGGGCTTGCGGGTCACTTGAGATTCCGGATAAAGCGCCGGTTGCTACCTGCAGGCCGAGCTTGATGGTGATCGGTGTATCGCTCAGGTGAAAGATTTCGAGCAATAGCAGACCGCTGCAGATAGCCCGAAAGATCGGGTCGCCGCCGGTAAAATAGACCAGGATTGTTTCACCGTCTGGTCTCGTCATTTCGCCACTATAGAGTAACAACGCTCTTTGAATACGGGGTAGGTAGTCAGGCAACAGGCGCGCTGGTCTGAGCTTGAAGACCATGACAACGGTGTCGGGCGTTCCGGCCGAACCTACCGGGTGGTCAGCGCTCTGTTCGGCTTCAAGCGCCTCTAAGTTGTCCGCCTGGGTCGTGGAGGTTTCCGTGACCACGGGCCCGCCGGGAAGTGCTATCCACAGGTATAGCAGGTCCGCATACTGCCAGACCAAAAATCCAGTGATAGTGGCAATAAGAAGGTGGATCGCAAGAATCAGTAGCAGGCTTGCTAACGCAGGTTCCGTAACAGCTTGGCTACCCAGGCTGATCTGCAGGTGGCCCACGCTGGCGCTTTGCCAGGTAATATCGCGAGTGAATATGTGCGCTTTATCCATACTGCTGGGGCGTTTACCGGCCTGCGCGAGCAGGCGATTATCGGCGCTATAGATCGATGCAAAGTCGAAATTACCGCGAGCAACCAAATCGTTGAGAACGACATTCAGGCTGAGAATGTCTTCGTTAACGAGGTAGTCGGTGACTGACAGTGAGAGCTGTTCGGCAATAGAGTTACCGAAGTGCTGGCCTTTCTGATGCAATTCGACATTGACGTGGTTGTAGCTAAATAGCACGGACGCAAGGCCGCTGATGAGTATAGGCACCAGGACCAAAAAAACGGTTCTTAATTTTCGTCGATACATAGAACCCCGGTAGTCGTGAGGCGAAGCAGATTAAGTATAACTGAATCGCAGACCTGAGAATTCGCTTTGTTTTGTATTTCATCGAATGACGAAGGATAATGCTCGCGATTTAACTGCTAGGGATATTAATGTGACAGAGCTCGTGCTCATCAACATTTCCGGTGAAGACAAACCCGGACTTACAGCCGCTATTAACGAGCTTCTGGCGGAGTTCGATATTGATATTCTCGATATCGGACAGGCGGTGATTCACAATCATCTGTCGTTAGGCATTCTTATTAATATACCTGGTCATTCAGAGCCGGTTCTCAAAGAAGTGTTGTTCAAGGCCCATGCCTTGGGCGTTAACATTAAGTTTTCGGCCGTAGACGAAGCCAGCTACGACGACTGGGTTGGGCTGCAGGGCCGGTCACGTTTCATTCTGACACTGCTTGCCCGGCGAATTAAGGCGACCCATATCGCCAAAGTCGCGAGAGTCATTGCTGACAACGACCTTAATATAGACAATATTGTTCGGCTTTCCGGCAGGGTCCCTCTCATGCGCCCGGAAGCGAAGACCAAAGCCTGTGTGGAGTTTTCACTGAAAGGTGAGCTGCGTGATAACGCTGCATTTCGGGCTCAGTTAATGAATGTCTGTAGTGAGCTTGATATTGATATAGCGGTACAGGAAGACGGCTTGTTTCGACGTAATCGGCGACTGGTTTGTTTTGATATGGACTCAACACTTATTTCCACTGAGGTCATAGACGAATTAGCGCGGCTTAAGGGCGTCGGGGACGAAGTCAGCGCAGTCACAGAGCGTGCCATGCTCGGCGAGTTGGATTTTAAGACGAGTCTGCGGCAACGGGTGGCTTTACTCGAAGGTCTACCGGAGTCGAGTCTGAAGCAGGTTGCGGATAACCTGCCTTTGATGGAGGGGGTTGAACATTTGTTTGCGGTTCTAAAGCAGTTGGGCTACAAGACCGCGATTCTTTCTGGCGGGTTTACCTATTTCGGTGAAGTATTACAGGCCCGATTCGGTGTTGATTATGTGTACGCCAATGAATTAGAGATTGTTGATGGAAAACTGACTGGCCAGGTTATCGAGCCGATAGTTGATGCTGAACGTAAGGCGCTGTTACTAAAAATGCTGGCAAAACAGGAAAACATTGTGTTGGACCAGGTCATTGCTGTCGGCGATGGTGCTAACGACTTGGCGATGTTGGCTGTTGCTGGCTTGGGGATCGCGTTTCATGCCAAGCCGATTGTCAAAAAAAATGCAGAGCAAGCTATCTCGCATTTAGGCTTGGATAGTATTTTGTATTTGATGGGTATTCGCGATCGAGATTCAGGTCGATCAAGCTAGCTTGTGTCGTTAGGCGACAAAGAGGGTGTCAGTCGCGGATATCAGTAGCTGAGTTAACGAGCCAAGCTCTTAACTCAAGCTCTTCATTCAAGCTCTTCATTC
>JABBAY010000220.1 GCA_018607725.1 K189A clade bacterium | reverse complement strand
CCCAGTCTCCTTTGCCCAGTCTCCTTTGCCCAGTCTCCTTTGCCCAGCCTGCTTTACCTCTCCTAAGGATAAACGCGTTGATGGGCGCGACTAAAGAACCCTTCCGTCGATAGCTTAGGTCGATAGCTTAGGTCGATAGCTTTTCCTGGTAATCGCCACGTCCGTATTTGCCCACAGTTGTCGTGCTTCTATCGCTGAATCAAGGCCACAGCTTGAACTAGGCGGCCGAAGGGCTATTTAGCCTCGAAGAAAATAACGGGTAGGATCAGGTGCACCAGCCGCCTCAAAGCCTGCTCGGCGAATTCTACAACTATCACACTCTCCGCACGCGCCACCAGACTCATCCAACTGATAGCAAGAGACAGTTTGTCCATAATCAACGCCAAGACCCAGACCGGCCTGGATAATCGCCTCCTTACTCAACGCAATCAGTGGCGTATGAATGCGCAGACGCCCACCTTCGACACCGATACGGGTCGCCAGGTTTGCCATGGTCTCAAAGGCCTGGATAAATTCAGGACGGCAATCAGGATATCCGGAGTAATCAACCGCATTGACACCGATAAAGATATCCAGAGCCCCTAGCACCTCGGCATAGGCGAGAGCATAAGCCAGAAATACTGTATTCCTAGCCGGCACATAAGTCACCGGAATGTCTGACGAATCTCCCGTAGCAGCGACAGTTGGAACCGCTATATTCCGGTCTGTCAGTGCCGAACCACCAAACCCGGCGATATCCACCGACACCACTTTATGGTGAGCCGCACGCTTTGAAGCTATCTGACCGGCGAAACGAATTTCCGTTAAATGGCGCTGGCCATAGTCAAAGCTCAGGCAAAAACACTCAAAACCGTCAGCCTGAGCCATCGCCAGGGTTGTCGCAGAGTCCAGGCCACCAGACAACAATACGACCGCTCGGGGCTGAGTAGTAGGCGCATCAGACACCAGGCTTATCTCCCCAGAGTATCTTGTGCAATTGCATCTGAAATCTGACCGGCAGTCGCTCAGCGAGAATCCATTCCGCCAATTCGGTAGCGTCCTGTTGGCCGACACTAGGCGAAAACAACACATCGCCCACACGATCCAACAGCTCATATTCGCGCACTTTAAAACTGGCCCAACTGAAGTCCTGCCGATCGCAAATCACAAACTTTACCTGATCCTTGTTCGCCAGCAAGGCCAAATTGGCGTATAGATTGCGGCTCACCTCGGCAGAACCAGGTGTCTTCAGATCTAGGACAATCGAGACTCTTGGATCGACGCCGGCAATATCTAGTGCGCCACTGGTTTCAAGAGACACCTGATAACCCGCATCGCATAGGCTCACCAACAACGGCAAACAGGCTGACTGGGCCAATGGTTCACCGCCAGTTACCGTCACGTAACGAGCACCAAAGCCCGCCACCTGCTCGAGCACTTGCTCCATCGAAGTCATGGTGCCGCCACTGAAAGCATAGGCTGTGTCGCAGTACTGGCAGCGTAACGGACAGCCCGTCAAGCGCACGAACACCGTCGGCAAGCCACTGGTTCTTGCTTCACCCTGGAGCGAGTAGAATATCTCTGTAATTCTTAGCATAGCGTGTTGGTTTTGAATCTATCTATTGAGATCTAGCCGCAGCGCAAAAGTCTGCTCAGATGATGAGACGGATTACGATTGGCAGTTGACCATTCCATCGCGTAAATAACTGGTCGCCAACTTGGCAACGGACTTGCCCTGGTATTGCTCGACGACCTTGCTCAGCAGCTCTTTCGCCTTGTCACAATCACCCATTAGGTGATGCACCTTGCCCAGCTTGAACGCGGCATCAGGCACTTTACGGTGATCAGGGAAAAACGTAATGACCTGAACAAACGCCTGACGCGCTTTCTCATATTCGGGAGTGGGCATCGCGGCATAAACCTCACCCATCCAGTAATAGGCATTGGGGGCAAAGGCCCCATCGGGAAACCGGTCGATCACGGCCTGTAATTGCGTGATAGCAAGACCGTATTGTCGATTTCGAATCAGCTCCAATGCAGTGTCGTAGAGAGATTTTTCGCTCTGGCCAGAATCAACAGACGCTTCCTCTAGAGCGACTTCGCCAGGATTGACAAAGACCTCCGGATTGCCCGCGTCGGCGTCGACCACAACGCCAAGCTTGCCCGCCGCCAATCTCCTACTCAAATCCTGAAACCGACTATCCAGCTCCAGGTAACGGTCGTCCTGAACCTTTTTCATTCTTTTAAGCTGATACTGCAGATCTTCAACCAGCCCGCGCAAGGTCTGCACTTCCTGCTCAACCAACTGCGACTGATACTCTGAATCAATACCCACCGACGGACTAACGTTTTCAATTGGCGGCTGAAACGGTAACTGCTGGATAGCAGACACATTGCGCGTTTCAACCCTAATGGCATCGTTGGTAGCCGCAAACAAAAATGGTGCACTAGTCAGCATCAACAGACCCAGCACACCACTTTTTAATCGGCAGACACTACGCATCGGAATAGTCCGCAACCTTATTTTATCGGTAAACGACTTCAACTCGGCGATTCATCGCCCAAGCCGCTTCATTGTGACCACCATCTACCGGCTTCTCTTCACCATAGCTAATCACTTCGATCTGCGAACGAGGGGCACCTTCGGCAACCAGGTAAGCACGTACAGCATTTGCTCGACGCTCACCTAAGGCAAGGTTGTATTCACGAGTGCCACGCTCATCGGCATGACCTTCAAGCCGAACTCGTAATGACGAATCGTCTTTTAATACCATCGCATGCTTACTTAACTCCATATGACCCGCACGCTTGACAATGGTCTGATCAAAGTCAAAGTAGAACAACCCTTGCAGCTGTTCCATTCCATCCATGCCACCAGCAGCAGGCACGGAAATCTTGCCACCGCTGACCATAGGTCGCTTAACCTCTACAACTACAGGCGCTTCAACTACTGGCGCAACTACCACCGGCGCCACCTCTGCCACAGGCTCTTCCACCTCTGTTTTCGACGCACAGCCAGCTAGAACAAAAGCTGCAAAACTGATTGCTATGACACCACGTGTTGTTATTCTTCGCATAATTAGCTCCTATAAATCGCTGATAGCAGATTAAAGCACAATTTTCACTCGAAAAGCGTACGATCACGTCACAATTCGGAACCCACATTCTAACAGAACTACTCCGGAATTGGTTTAAACATTCGCCGTTTTTGTGGCGACCATGCAGGTTCTCGGACATCACCCTCGCTGGAAGGCAAATTAAACTTCACGCCGCCATCAACAGAGACTGCTGCCAAAATTCCCTCGCCGCCATATTGAGTTGCGTAAATCAACATACTACCGTTAGGTGCAATACTCGGTGATTCATCAAGACTTGTCTCAGTTAACACCGTCACACGACCGCGAATCAGATCCAGCATCGCGATATGGAATATACCTTCCCGACGATGCACCATGACGATACCACTGCCATCAGGTAAAACACTGGCTTTGGCATTATAGTCGCCCTCGAAGGTCAGCCGTTCGATCGATAGATCGCCTAGCTGAATCTGGTAAATCTGCGGCTGCCCACCCCGGTTAGAGGTAAAAATGATGCCCTTACCATCTGGACTCCAGGACGGCTCGGTATCAATACCATAATGCCTGGTGACCCGCCGTAGCCGCCGGTCGGCAATATTAAGGATGTAGATATCGGGGTTACCGTCTTTCGACAAAACCACCGCCAACTGCTTGCCATCAGGCGAAAATGCCGGCGCGCCATTCAGCCCAGGGAAATTTGTTAATTGCTGTCGAGTGCCATTGACGACATCTCGCAAAAATATTGCCGGTCGACTGTCCACTTCGAAAGATACATAGGCGATATAACGGCCATCTCGCGACCAACTCGCAGAAAGAATCGGCTCTTTGGATTCCAGCATGGTCTCGACCCGATGGCCATCGGCATCGGCAATGTTCAGGCGATAGAGGCGATCAGTCAGCGGGCCCAAGGCAGTCACATACATGATTTGGGTCGAAAATGCCCCCTCAATGCCTGTGAGAACTTTAAACACGCTGTCACTGGCATAGTGCGCCATATCTCGCATCTCGCTGGCCTCACCCTCGATGGTCTGACGAAGTTCCACCGATTGCTTGAAGACATTATATAAGGTGTAGGTCAGACGGTAACGATCACCCACTGGCGACACATGTCCTATCACCAAATACTCAACGTTCAGCAATCGCCAATCGCGATTGAAAATTTCGGCAGGTTCATGGGGTAAACTCAGCATCTGATTGGCAGGTAAACTTTCAAACCGGCCGCTGAGCACTAAGTCGGCATCAATGATGTCACTAATATTTTCCGGCAGCCTGCCACCTCCCCGCCAATCAAACGGAACCACGGCCACCCTCACCGCATTATCAACCCCTTGAGTCACTTCAATCCGTAAATCTGCCAGCACGGACTTAACGGGGATACAGACGACTAGCAGAGCGATCAGGTAAGCGTTTAGTTTCATTGAATTCCTATTACAGTCTTAGATCTTCGGGTCTGAACATGACCTCAAATTCGCGGAAATTACGTTCAAATTGCGCTGAATCGGCAGGCACAATAAAGCGTTCGGCTTTACGGACCGCCAGCATCGCTGAACGATCAAAAGCGTCGTTACCACTCGACGTTTTCAGCGTCACGTCAACCACTTCCCCAGTGGGCACTAAAAACACCATTAGCAAGACCTGCATGCCATTTCGCGCACTCGGTGGTCTTGACCAGTTCTGAATAATTTCACGCTGGATCTGCGACACGTAAGCCATGGCCTTTTCATCGTCAGTCACTGCTAATCGGTAGTCCTGTTCCTCGCTGAGCGCGCGAGCCAGATCTTGCTCCGTTGCCACGCTAGCTTCCTTGGCCGCCTGCGCTAGCTTGTCTTCAATCCGCTTTTTTTCAGCCTCCTGCGCCGCGATCCGCAACGTCTCCAAACGCGAGGATTCTGCAGCCTGACTCGCCTTGGCCACAAGATCGGCCTTCGCCTTGGCATCACGATCTAATTCCGCTCGACGTGCCGCATCTCGCTGCCTGGCCAGTCGCGCCTTGGCCTGACGCCGCTGCAGAGCAGCGTCAGCCAGCTTTTGCTGTTTGACCTTATGCGGATTTTCCGCCACTAACGCGGCCTTAATATAGTAATGCTCTACCGCAGCAGAAGCGTTTGGCACTGACTCATCCCAGTTGACTAACAATAAGGCGATGACGCCGACATGCACAGCCAAGGCCAATGCCGCAGGCAAAATGTAGGTTCTGATCGAACTCATGATGCTATCCCGGCGGTTCCGTGATCAGACCCACGCTCCTGGCCCCCGCCTGTTGCAGAACATTCATCAAGCCTACAACAACCCCATAGTTGAGGGCCTGATCGCCCTCCACCAGCACCTTAATATCGGGATTTGCCTGAATGATCTTCCCTGCGCGTTCACCGATCAACGCCAGCGCGACACTTTCCTCCTCATCACCCACATTGATGTAGTAGGTTGAATCTGCTTTAACCGATACAACCAGGGTCAGTTCGTTTTCACTCACTGACAGCGGTCCTGAGTCAGCATCCGGCAGGTCGACATTGATGCCCTGGGTCATCATAGGCGCCGTCACCATAAAAATAACCAACAGTACCAATGTCACGTCGATATAAGGAACGACGTTGATCTCAGCCATGGGCTTTCTTCTTGCTGCTTTGGCCATTATTAATCCTGTCGACGAATGCCGCGGTACAAGATACCGCTGAACTCATCAGTAAAAGCTTCGAGTCGATTTACGATAATTTCAACCTGGGCGGCAAAACGATTATAGGCGATTACCGCCGGGATGGCCGCAAAAAGACCGATTGCAGTCGCCACCAACGCCTCGGAAATACCCGGTGCTACCACAGACAGACTGGCTTGATTGACTGTTGCCAGACCTCGAAAAGAATTCATAATGCCCCAGACGGTACCGAACAACCCAATGTAAGGGCTGGTTGAGCCCACTGTCGCCAGAAACGGCAAGCTTGTTTCCATGCGTTCCTCTTCTCGCGACAAGGCAACCCGCATGGCTCGCTGCACGCTCTGCATAATCCGATCGGGATCTGCCTCCTTTTGCTGGCGCAGACGCGTAAATTCCTTGAACCCAGCGACGAAAATAAGCTCCATGCCCACGGGTTCACGCTCACTGGCTTCAATTTCCAGATAAATTTTGCGCAAATCCTTACCAGACCAAAACTCATCTTCAAAAGCGATCGACTCTCGCTTGATCGACGACAGACTGAAGCCACGCTGAAAGATCATGACCCACGACACCAACGAGGCCAGCACCAATATGGCCATCACACACTGCACTACAATACTGGCATTTGTTACCAGGTCGATAATCGAAAGTGGCTCATTCACGGCAATTACTCTTTAGTCTCGCTCAGTTGGGATATCGTCAACTTGAAGCAACGGGCTGGCAGCAGGCATCGGCAAACCAAAATGCAGATAGGCATGACGAGTGGCCACCCTACCTCTTGGCGTACGCATTATAAAGCCCTGCTGAATCAAAAACGGCTCATAAACATCCTCAATGGTGTCACGCTCTTCGCCAATGGCAGCCGCCAAACTATCAACACCCACCGGCCCACCATCAAATTTCTCGATCAATGCCATGAGCAGGCGTCTATCCATATGATCAAAGCCATTAGCGTCGACTTTCAACATATTCAGCGCGTCGTCAGCCACAGCCTTGTCGATATGACCGTTCGCTTTAACCTCGGCGAAATCACGCACACGCCGAAGCAGGCGATTGGCGATTCGCGGCGTACCTCGAGACCGCAACGCAATCTCCTGAGCACCCGCCTGATCAGTCCGCACACCGAGCAGGTTCGACGAGCGCAGGACGATTTGAGCAAGATCATCGACCTGATAAAATTCCAGACGCTGAATAATTCCAAACCGGTCGCGCAGGGGCGACGTCAGCAGGCCCGTTCGAGTTGTTGCACCAACGAGGGTAAATGGCGGCAAATCAAGTTTTAGCGTTCTTGCCGCGGGACCTTCACCGATGGTGATATCCACCTGAAAATCTTCCATCGCGGGATACAACACTTCCTCAATGGCTGGCGAAAGCCTGTGAATCTCATCAATAAACAGTACGTCTCCCGCCTCAAGATTGGTCAGCGCCGCAACTAGGTCGCCCTTTTTATCAATTACCGGCCCTGAGGTCGTTTTGATCTGCACCCCCATTTCATTGGCAATGATATTGGCCAAGGTTGTCTTACCCAAGCCCGGAGGACCAAATATCAGCGTATGATCGAGGTGCTCACTACGGCGTCTGGCAGCATCAATGAAGATAGTCATCTGCTCACTGACCTGCGGCTGACCGCGATACTCGCCAAAGGTTTTCGGGCGAATCGCCCAATCTTGAGTTGAATCTCCCTGGGTAGATTCTGGCGTTACCAGTCGATCCGATTCAATCATTGTCTGCCTGTCCCCATTCACTGGGTCTGAAACTCCCAGTTTGCCACATTAGCGCTTATTCGGCAGGAGATACTGCACTTTAAGCCAGGGACTTCAATGCTTGGCGAATCAAGCGCTCAACGCTGACGTCCTGATCTTCGATCTGTCCCAGCGCCCTGGCGGCCTCCTGAGGTTTATAACCAAGACCGATGAGCGCTGCTTCAGCATCGGCAACCAAGTCAGGGGCTCGTTGAGCAGCAGGCAAAAGCCCTTCCGTCAAAGCAGGTAATCGGTCACGCATCTCAATGATCAGCCTTTCAGCCGTTTTTTTGCCCACACCAGGCAGCGCTGTCAGTGCTTTGACGTCGTTATTCTGAATACATCGACTGAATGCCCTGGCATCCACACCAGACAGGATCGCAACGGCAAGTTTCGGTCCAACACCATTGACCTTAATGAGGGCACGAAACAGCTCGCGCTCCGAAGCCGTTGAAAACCCAAACAGCAGGTGCGCATCATCACGAACCACCAGGTGGGTATACAGCATCACTTCAGCACCGCTATCGCCGAGCTGAAAGAAGGTGGTCAAGGGAATATCAACCTCATAGCCAAGACCCTGCACATCCACAACCACTTGATGAGTGGACTTCTCTAAAATTTTACCCCTGACTCTACCGATCAATTGTCTGTTTTCCCTTCGCTACCAGAATGTTGTCCGAGGCTCACCATTCGACCTCGCCGAAAACTGTTTGCGCCCGCAATGCGGCTAAGGTTTTGCTGGGTATTAATGTGGCACAATGCGATAGCCAGAGCGTCGGCAGCATCCTGTTGGGGTTGAGCCGGGAGTTTCAATAACGTCTTCACCATATGCTGAACCTGGCTTTTTTCCGCCGCGCCGGTACCCACTACTGCCTGTTTAATTTTTCGCGCTTCATATTCAAACACGGTCAAGCCCAGATTCGCCCCAGCAACGAGAGCAGCACCTCGCGCCTGGCCAAGTTTTAAGGCAGAGGATGCGCTTTTAGCCATGAAAACCTTCTCGATCGCCATCTCTTGCGGACTGTACTGCTGAATAATTTCCGTGATCCCAGCGAATATCTCTACTAACTTACCTGCCAGATCAGCTTTTGCGGCGGTTCTTATACAGCCACTCGCTACATACACCTGGCGCGAGCCTTGCGCGTCAATTACGCCAAACCCCGTCACCAAAGATCCCGGATCTATACCTAGAATTATTGTCATCGATGCTGCGTCATGAAAGTTCTTCTACTCCCGGGTGCACAAGGCAGCTTACCACACGCAAGGAGTGGAATAGATTCTATACCGGCCTAGTCCTCTTCATTATCCCTGTCAGGGAAGCTGGCATTGGTATAGACGTTCTGAACATCATCCAGGTCTTCCAGATTGTCCATCAGACGAATGACTTTTTCGGCCATATCGGCATCAAGTTCACTATAGTTCTGTGGCAGCATGGCTATCTCAGCATTGACGGGCTCAAAATCTGCACTCATTAATGCGTCCTTGATGGACAGAAAATTTTCTGGCGTCGTCATCACTTCCACAGAACCATCTTCAGCGATGTCCACATCATCAGCACCCGCATCAATCGCCAGCTCCATGACTAATTCTTCATCCAGCCCAGGCGCGAAATTGAGCAGACCTTTGCGATCAAACAGATAGGCGACAGACCCATCGGTGCCCAGATTCCCCCCCGCTTTGGTGAAGGCATGACGAACCTCCGCCACCGTTCGGTTGCGGTTATCGGTCATCGTTTCTACCAAAAACGCCACACCACCGGGACCATAACCCTCATAGGTCAAAGACACCAATTCGCTGCCCTCGAGGCCACCAGCACCTCTGGCTATCGCGCGCTCCATGGTGTCTTTAGGCATTTGCGAGGCTTTAGCCTTGTCTACTACCGTACGCAGGCCTGGATTATCCTCCAATACCCCGCCACCATCTCGAGCAGCAACAGTCAGCTCACGAATGATTTTTGTGAATACCTTTGCCCGCTTCGCATCTTGACCCGCCTTGCGGTGCTTGATGTTGCTCCACTTGCTATGACCCGCCATCCACTTTCTCCATCAGTAGTATCTTTAAATCCACCGCTTATATATGCCCTATCAGACGGGTTTACGAACCGCCACATGCAGATCCTTGAGCTGCTGCGGATCAACTTCACTGGGTGCTGAGGTCAACAAGCAAGCCGCAGTCTGGGTCTTCGGAAATGCGATGACATCTCGGATCGCATGAGATCCACAGAGCAACATGATCAGACGATCAAGACCGATGGCAAGGCCCCCATGAGGTGGCGCACCGTAGCGCAACGCCTCAAGGAGAAAACCAAATTTGATGTTGGCTTCATCGTCAGACAATTTCAACACCTTGAAAATTTGCTGTTGCATCGAGGTCTGGTGCACACGAATCGAACCCCCACCGACTTCGTGGCCGTTTATTACCACATCATAAGCCCTGGAAAGGGTCGCGCCGGGATTAGCCAGCATCTCTTCCATATCCCCGACAGGCTGGGTGAACGGATGATGAGTCGCTGACCAATTACCCGTCTTGTCCGCCTCAAACATCGGAAAATCGGTAATCCAGCAAGGCGCCCAGGATCGAGTATAAAGATTCAAATCCTCGCCCAGCTTGTTGCGCAGCGCACCGAGCGCATCGTTGACAATATCCGCCTTGTCGGCGCCAAAAAAGATAATGTCCTTATCCTTCGCACCGACACGGGCAAGAATATTCAACACCACTTCATCCGGTAAGAACTTCAAAATCGGTGATTGGAGACCTGCGACGCCGGCGTCAAGATCGTTGACCCGAATGTAGGCCAGACCTCTGGCACCATAAATACCAACAAATTTCGTATAGTCGTCGATCATCTTTCGAGTCAGCCGATCGCCCTGCTCCAGGCGTAATGCTACAACCCGAGATTCGGGGTCACAGGCCGGGCCGCTGAAGACCTTGAACTCAACCTCTTGCATGAGATCGGCCACGTCAACAAACTCGAGACCAAACCGCAGGTCCGGTCGGTCACTACCATACTTACGCTTAGCCTCGGCGTAAGTCAGCACTGGAAACGCCTCGAGTTCGACGTCGATGATCTCCTTGAACAGCGCTCGGAACAGATCTTCCGTCAGCGTCATGATCTGCTGCTCGTCCATGAAAGTGGTTTCGATATCTACCTGAGTAAACTCTGGCTGACGGTCCGCACGCAAATCTTCATCACGAAAACATCTGGCTATCTGGTAGTAACGGTCAAAACCAGACATCATTAACAGTTGCTTAAAGATTTGTGGGGACTGGGGCAATGCGAAAAATTGTCCCGGATGAGTCCGACTCGGCACCAGATAGTCGCGGGCACCCTCTGGCGTCGCTTTGGTCAAAATGGGCGTTTCGATATCTACAAAAGACCGCTCTTCCAGATAACGGCGAACAAAATGTGCAGTTTTTGACCGCAACCGGATTTTTTCCTGCATTTCCGGCCGACGCAAATCGATGTAGCGATACCGCAGCCGAACATCTTCGCCGGCGTCGGAATGCTGATCCAACTGAAAAGGCGGTGTATCCGCTGTATTGAGAATAATGAGCTCTTTGCCCAGCACTTCAATCATCCCAGTCGCCATCTTAGGATTCATTGCGGCCTGGTCACGGTGCCTGACACGGCCCTTAATATTCAGGACATACTCATTTCGCACTTGATCTGCAAGGGCGAAACTGGCGGCAGTATCAGGGTCAAACACCACCTGCACAATGCCTTCGTGATCGCGAATATCCAGAAATATTACACCGCCATGATCTCGGCGCCGATGAACCCAGCCGCACAGGGAAACCTCTGCATCAATATGTGTGTCCCTTAACTGACCACAGTAGTGGCTACGCATTCTCGTTACCTCAATTATCTAATGACTTCTTCGCCGGACTGGCGCATTAACTCGAACAGCCACCTAACTGGACGCTGGCTTATTGCTCGACGTGCTGGTGCCGGAGGAAGTGCCGGAGGAAGTCCCAGAGGAAGCACTGCCAGCGTCACTCGACTTGCCGCCGGATGAACTCTTCTCACTTGCCCCCGAGCTACTTGACCCAGAATCCCCACTTCCCGAACTGCCCGACGAGGAGTCACTACTACTGCCACTATGGAGCACATTTTTCTTTGATCCGGTCTTAAAGTCTGTCTCATACCAGCCAGACCCTTTGAGCCTAAAGGCAGCGGCCGAGACCATCTTTTTCAATGCAGGTTTGTTACATTTTGGACAAATCACAGGCGCCTCGTCAGAGAGCTTCATGAGCTTCTCAATTCGATGCTGGCACTCTTCACACTGATACTCGTAGATTGGCACGACAAACCTTCCTTTATAATCTGACAATAGGGCAATTTTACGGATAACTGCGGCCGCGCATTATACCTTAATATCACGCCATGGCGAGCGTCTGCGATACGCCTCACCGGGGCAAAAATGCCTCAAGGCTAGCTTTCGCAAAAATACTCGAAGGAAATGCAAAAAACCTAGGCTAAACCTTGCGGCCCAAAAGCCAATCATATATAAAGACCATCATTGTGGCTAAGAGCAAAAAGCACTTAAATTCAAGCATCAAACCTGCATCTCAGCAACATTTAACCCACATTATTCATCACATTGAAATTTAAAAAGGATTCACGAATGGCAGCCAAAAAGGCAATCGCAAAAAAGACAGTGACTAAAGCTAAAACTAAACCTAAAGCTGTTGCCAAGCCCGTTGCAGCACCGAAGAAATTGCCGGCAATCAAGGAAAAATACACGAAAAGCGCGATTATTGCCGAGATTTCTGCAAATGCTGATCTCAGCAAGAAACAGGTTACAGCGGTCTTCCAAGAATTGAATGACCTGATTGCACGACACGTTAAAAAAGGTGCAGTTGGCGAATTCACATTACCTGGCCTGCTTAAAATCAAGACCGTCAAGAAGCCAGCCAGCAAGGCTCGCAAGGGCGTACCTAACCCTTTCCGCCCAGGCGAAGTGATGAACGTTGCTGCCAAGCCAGCCAGCACGAAAGTCAAAGTGCTGCCACTGAAAGGCTTGAAAGAACTCGCTTAGGCCACGGGCTTAAGCAACCTTAAAAAGGGTCGCATCAGCGGCCCTTTTTTTTACTTAATATTTGCCCTTTTGAGCGCCGCAGGCTAGGTGACCTCTAGAGTTTCCCTTACCGAAACGCGATAGGGCGCGGTCCAGCACAACAACTGCAGTATTCACCACCTCAACTCCTTGCTAGAATCAGCGCCGTGATTAGCAGCCATAGCCGCAGCTAGACAACTGAAGGCTCGCAGACGCAAACCTGAACCGATCCAACAGGTCAGCGGCACCAGCGATTAATATGTCTTTTTACAACTCCGAAATTATTAAAGGTCACCACAGACAGCGATTATGAAAGCATCCAGCTACTCGATTTCGACCCTCAAGGAAACCCCCGCCGATGCTGAGGTCATCAGTCACCAGCTGCTTATACGCGGCGGATTGATACGCAAACTGGCATCCGGCATTTACAACTGGTTGCCCTTGGGTTTGCGGGTACTACATAAGGTCGAGGGTATTATCCGTGAGGAGATGGATAACGCCGGCGCACTGGAAGTCATGATGCCGGTGGTCCAACCGGCGGAACTGTGGGTCGAGTCTGGTCGTTGGCAAGAGTATGACGATGGTCTGCTCTTGAAATTTGTTGACCGGCACAAGCGGGATTTCTGTATGGGGCCAACCCATGAAGAGGTCATTACCGATATCGCCCGCAATGAACTCAAAAGCCACAAGCAGTTACCCATTAATTTTTATCAAATTCAGACGAAATTCAGAGACGAGACCCGGCCTCGCTTTGGCTTGTTGCGAGCCCGCGAGTTTCTCATGAAAGACGCTTACTCCTTTCATATGACCATGGAAAGCCTGGGCGAGACCTACCAACTGATGCACGAGACTTACAGTCGAATCCTCAAAAGAATGCATCTCGACTTCCGCCCAGTACTGGCAGATACCGGTAGCATTGGTGGTAGCGCCTCCGTTGAATTCCATGTCCTCGCGGACTCAGGCGAAGACACCATCGCGTTCAGCTCTGGTAGTGATTACGCCGCCAACGTTGAAATGGCCGAGGCGCTGGCACCGGCTGCTGAAAATACCACCGCCGAAGTACTGACTGAGGTCTCGACACCTGGCCGCAAGACCATTGAGGACGTCGCTGACTTTCTGAAAATTGACCCAGCGCGAACGGTTAAGACTCTCATATTCAAAGGCAGCGAGACCCCATTGGTCGCGCTGGTATTACGCGGCGATCATCAAATAAACACTATTAAGGCCGCCAAAATTGCCATGCTGGCCACGCCACTGACTCTCGCGAGTCCTGAAGAGATTCAAGCCGAACTAGGTTGCACGGTGGGCTCCATTGGCCCGGTGGGTCTGAGCATACCGGTAGTCTCCGACCGCAGCGCAGCCGCGCTCGTCAACTTCACCTGCGGCGCCAACAAAGATGACATCCACCTACAGAATGCTAATTGGGGCCGTGATGCCACCGCGACAGCGATATTTGACTTGCGCAATGTCGTTGAAGGCGACTCAAGCCCTGACGGGCTGGGCCAGTTGCAGCTCAAAAAGGGTATTGAAGTAGGTCATATCTTCCAGCTAGGTGAGAAGTACTCCAAGTCGATGAATGCAACGGTGCTTGATGAACACGGCAAAGCTGCACTGATGCAGATGGGTTGCTACGGGATGGGCGTCACGCGGTTGGTGGCGGCGATTATCGAACAATACCATGACGATCGAGGCATGATCTGGCCGACCTGCATCGCGCCGTTCCACGTCATTATCATTCCCATCAACAGCCATAAGTCAGCGGCGGTGGCTGCCACGGCAGAGTCTGTTTACCAGACTATGCGACAGCTCGGTATCGAAGTTCTGCTCGATGATCGGGAAGGCCCGAGACCCGGCGCAAAATTCGCCGATGCCGAACTGATTGGTATACCTCACCGACTCGTTATCGGCGAACGCGGCCTGGCAACCCAGGTTGTGGAATACGTTAACAGACAGACCGGCGTGAGCAGCGAACTACCTGTCGAAGGTATCGCCCAGCACTTCAAGGTGTTGCTTGAGCAAGAACTCGGTCGCTAAGACAAGCAACGAAGGATAGCCTAGCAGGTCAGTTCGAAGGCTGTTCCAACGCTACGATCGCCAACAGTGACTCTCGGGTCTGAGGCCCAACCAGGGTAGCGAGCAGTGCTCCCTGTGGGTCGAAGACCAAGGTCGTCGGCAGCACCTCGGGCATGACGACGCCTAACTGGGCGCTTGGATTCAAGGCAAATACCGGAAAAGTGATCTGCATTTTCTGTACTTGCCTGAGTTGTTCAGCACCTTCAGGCGCATCGAAATTAACACCCCATACAGCAACTTGATCGTGAAATTCGTCGGCGAACGCATTCAATTCAGGGATCTCTCGAATACATGGCGCACACCAGGTCGCCCAATAGTTTACAACCAGATACCGACCTTTGAAATCATCAAACTGATGCTCGCCGCCTTGCACAGAATAAAACTCAGGCTGCTGACAGCCCGCGAGCCCTAACATCAACATTACAATCAGAAATTTTCTCATTCTTTGCTACCTAGACGGAACAGGGACTCAAGATCTACCTTCAGCAGATCCTGATTGTGTTGGTTAATATGTTGTATGTCGGCTGCCAGTACCACTTCCCAGGGGCTTGTACCTTTGACTGTCGCGGGCAGGAGCCAGCCTAATCGCTGATATAAATCCCACACGGATATTTCACTCAGATCTCTCGACAGCACCAGCCCGCCTTTGTCGACACTACGAATCAGGTTAAGCTCAATCAGTCTCTGTCGATAGTCGTTCCAATGTTCCAGGTCAATACGAGCGCCGCGGCTTCGAATATCTTCCTCCCGCACGACGACCCCTCTTTGGTGCGCATGAAAAAACAACTCGAGGATAATGACAATTTGAAATAATGGGGCCTCCAGTTGCCTGCCACCATCACGGCGATAGACACCCAAGGCTTTGACTAGCTCCGCACCCATTAGAACGATGGTCCATGAAACGTAAATCCACAACAGGAACAATGGGACCGCAGCAAACGCCCCATAAATCACTTCAAAACTTGAGCGCGACATGACAAAGCCAAACAAATATTTGGCCATTTCAAAAGCTATCGCAACGAGCAAGCCACCCACCACCGCATGTTTGAATGACACGGCACAATTCGGTACCGCGACGTAAACCAGCGTCAACATGGCAGCACTCAGCAAAATCGGCAGATAACCGAGCGCGCCAGTGTACTGATCAACATCAGACAAGAATGGCATGGCCATCAAGTAGGTTGTGATCACAAACCCCATGCCCACCAAAATCGGCCCCAGCGACAATAAGGCCCAGTACATCAAAAACCGCTGATAACCCTGTCTGGGCTCTCGAACTCGCCAGATCTCGTTAAAAGTGCGCTCAATAGTAAACAACATCAGGAATGCCGTGACGCCCAAAAATGCCAGACTTGGGACACTCAGACTTTGCGCTTGGGTAGAGAAGTCATGCAGGTAATCCTGCAGATTAACGACGTTCTCCGGCACCACATTACTGAACAGGAATCCCTCAACTTCTGCCGATAGATCCTTGAAGGCCTCCACCGCATTGAGCACTGCGTACATCACGGTCAACAGCGGGACTACCGCAAACAGGGTCTGGTAGGTCAGTGCGGCCGCCGTTGCCTGACATCCATCGTCAACATAGCGTTTTAGCATGTGAGCTGCAAGGCCCCAAAGATAATCTGGCAGCCGGGTTGCAGCGCTCAACGTGATTGTTTTCATCGAAAGATTCCAAGATGTCCGCGATTTTGCCGATCTTGCACTTGTTGATTGAGCCCTGGCTCTCTACAATTTTCAGCCTCATCCAAATGAACTCAAAATCCGATGAATGCTGTCACCATTTACCACAACCCAGCCTGCTCTAAATCCCGCCAGACCCTTGAGTTACTGACAGCCCACGGTATCTCGCCGACTATCGTGTTGTATCTGACAAGCCCGATGACTGCAGACCAGCTGAAGGACTTGCTCACCAAGCTATTGATGCGCCCGCGTCAGTTATTGCGAACCTCTGAAGATCAATACAAGACGCTGCAGCTTGACGACCTGAACCTGCCTGACAGCGCATTGATCGACGCGATGATCAAGGTCCCTCATCTGATCGAACGACCGATTGTTGTGATCGGTGACCGCGCAGTGATAGGTCGCCCTCCCGAGAACGTCTTAACGCTACTCACCTAGACCCAACTTCACAAGGTCTCGCCACCATTACCCAGCAGCGGCTAGGTAATATGACAGTATCAGTGAATGATTTTCTGTCTCGACTGCCGATGTGCCGACTGGTCACCTCGCTCAGCAGGCACTCTTTGCTCATCATTTGACTGGCTGGGAATATCATTGGGATTTCGAACCTCATAGCGCCGGGTTGCTACTTCACCGTCTAGCACATCAGGTAAAACTTTCAGAAACTCTTCCATATGCGCCGTATCGAAGTGGTCTTGCAGGGCGTCAACTGAATCCCATTCCTGGAACAACAAGAGCGTATTGGGATCCGACAAACCCACATAAAACTCATAACTGATGCAACCGTATTCTTCACGACTGGCAACAGACATACGCTGCATTAGCTTTAGCGCCTCATCTCGAAACGCCTGCTTTATTGGGAATTTACCGTGGACTATGATCATATTACCGCTATCAAGTTCGCTTGGAGCCACAGATTATAGCGTGATTCCAAGAGCCAGACACCTCCAAATCAACCACGCTCACATCAGTCCCGATGAACGGCGAATGGACCCCAGGCTTGGGCCGTGGGCATCACCTCCAGCTGGTTGACATTGATATGCGGCGGTAACGCCGTCACCCAATAAACAATTTCGGCGATATCAGTACCGGTCAAGGGCTGCATGCCCGAATAGACCTGCTTAGCCCGCTCTTCATCACCATTAAAGCGCACGACTGAAAATTCTGTTTCACACATGCCTGGTTCAATGTTTGACACTCGAATCGATTTGCCGAGCAGATCAGCACGCAAATTGCGCGAGAACTGCTGCACAAAGGCTTTCGTGCCGCCGTAAACGTTCCCGCCCGGGTAGGGCCAACTCGCGGCGACAGAGCCAATATTCACCACATGTCCGCCACCGCGAGCGACCATCCCAGGAAGCATCGCCTGGGTCAAATACATCACACCTTTAATATTGGTGTCGACCATGGCTTCCCAGTCGTCGACACTCGCGACGTCCGCACCACCCAAGCCCAAAGCCAGGCCGGCATTGTTAACGAGTATGCCGACGTCCGCAAAGGCCGCTGGCAAAGATGCGGGCAGTGCAAACACGGCCTCTCGGTCGCGAACGTCGAGTATCACCGAATGCACTTCGGTGATCTGACTGAGCTCATCAGCAAGCGCAGACAACCTGTCCGCGCGGCGAGCGCAGAGCACCAACCGCAGGCCTTGCGCCGCGAACTTTCGAGCACAGGCTTCACCAAACCCCGAAGATGCACCAGTAATCAATACGCTATTCATCCTTGTGTCTCCGCCATCTGGCCAATTCCTGCCGTCATTAGGGCCTCACGAATCTCCACCAGAACAGCCGGATCATCGATGGTTGCCGGTGGGTCGAAGGGTTTGTCGTCAGCAATTTTCCTGATGATCTGGCGCAGGATCTTACCTGAACGCGTCTTCGGCAGCCGACTGACTACCACCGCCCGTTTGAAATTCGCGAAGGCACCGATGGTCTGCCTGACCATCGCCACCAGCTCTGCCTCGAGCTGCGCCGCTGGCAACTGCACGCCGTCCTTGAGTATCAACAATCCGACCGGCAGTTGACCTTTGTCCCGATCTTCGATCCCAACAACCGCACACTCTGCAATGGCAGGGTGGGCGGCAACGATCTCTTCCATTTCTCCAGTCGAGAGCCTGTGACCCGCAACATTGATGACATCATCAGTTCGTCCCATAATGTACAAATAGCCATCAGCATCGAAATAGCCACCATCACCTGTATGGTAATAACCGGGATGCTGCTCCATATAAGCATCTAAATAACGCTGATGATCACCCCAGACAGTCGACATACAACCGGGCGGCAGGGGTAACTGAATCACGACATCACCCTCTTCTTCAGCCGCCAGCGGTTCATGATCAGACCCCAGCACCTGAACGTCAAAGCCTGGCACTGGAAAACTTGCCGAACCCGCCAGCGTCGGCCTGGGCTCAACTCCGCGCAAGTTTGCCGCAACTGGCCATCCGGTTTCAGTCTGCCACCAGTGATCGATCACGGGGATATTCAATATATCGCAGAGCCAGTGGTAAGTGGGCGGATCTGTTCGCTCACCAGCAACGAACAAAGCTTGCAGGCAGGATATGTCATAATTTCGAAGCAGCAAGCTCTCAGGATCCTCTTTGCGCATGGCGCGAAAGCCAGTGGGCGCGGTGAAAAATACTTTAACCTGATGTTCTTCAATCACCCGCCAAAACGTCCCTGCATCCGGCGTTCGTACCGGCTTACCCTCAAACAGGATTGTGGTACAACCGGTAATCAGTGGCGCATAGACGATGTAGGAATGGCCAACTACCCAGCCGACATCCGAGGCTGCCCAAAAGACATCGCCCGGTCCAACGTCGTAGATCGCCTGCATGCTATATCTCAAAGCGACGGCATGCCCTCCGTTATCCCTGACAACACCCTTAGGCTTGCCCGTGGTGCCCGACGTATAAAGCACATAGAGTGGATCAGTCGCCTTCAACGACACGCAAGCTGCCGGCTCAGCGGCGGCGATAGCAACCTCCCAGTCTATGTCTATTGCCTGCAATGCAGCCCGAGCTTGAGGACGTTGCAGGATGATACAAGCGTCAACTTGATGTTGAGCGAGGTCCAAAGCCTGGTCCAATAGTGGTTTGTAAGGAATAACTGATGCGAACTCGATGCCGCACGAGGCAGCGACAATCAATTTTGGCGTGGCGTCATCGATGCGGCTGGCAAGCTCCCTTGCCGCAAATCCACCAAATACGACCGAATGCACGGCGCCTATACGCGCACAGGCCAGCATGGCGATCACGGCCTCAGGAATCATCGGCATATAAATAATGACCCGTTCACCCTTAGTGACACCCCGTGACTGGAGCACTCCCGCAAATAGCGCCACTTGTTCACGCAGTTGCGAATAACTAAAGTGTTGCACCGTCGCGGTCACCGGCGAATCATAGATCAACGCTGTTTGTTCACCTCGGCCCTGGTCTATATGGTAATCCAGCGCCAGATAGCAGGTATTCAACTCACCGTCGGCATACCAGGCATCATTACCATTAGCATCTTTGCTGAGAATCTTCTCTGGCGCTCGATCCCATTGAATCAGCTCCGCCTGTTCGCGCCAGAACCCGACCGGGTCGGCCAGGGACCTCGCATACTCGACTGCGTAACTCACCTTTGATACTCCTGTGAAAACAAGCGAAAACAGTAACACTTACAGAAAAAAAAGGACAAAAAAAAGGGATCACCTAGATCCCTTTTCGCCTCTGAGCACGGTCTAGGCTTTTTTCGGTCGCTTACGTTTCATCGCATCCAATTGCGCTTTCGACGGCTGTGCGCTCAGTAATTCCTGGTAGACCTTCGCGCGCTTCGAAATCTTCTTATGGTCGATATAAAAATCCACGGCTTTCTGCCACGCAGTTTCCAGCCCGTGTAAATTAATGGATACCGTCGTGTTGACGATTTTGCCGACTTTAGCGGACATAATACCGATCTGAAAAACCGGCGTACGCGTGCCGCTCTTTTCAGTTTTCATTCGAAACAGAATCCCTCGAACCTTACCATCCTTATCAAACAAAGCATTTTTAGCCGCTTCAGCCTTGGCCTTGGCTTGCAGTTTCTGAAGAACCGCATCACGCTCCTCAGCTTGCTGTTTAACCGCGGCACGTGCCGCACCGCGCATACGCTTACTATCTTTCTTTAAGGAAAAGTATTCCTGGTACGTTTTTCCTGCTATTTGACGTCTGACCCTGAATCCATGGAACCGGGTGGTATCAAGTAATTCTACACTCATTTGTTAGCACCTACTTTTATCTGGTTGATGGGAGGGTGATTCACTATGCACTTACCCCGTTGAAGCAGATTTTGACGATCTCGCCGCACACGAGCCGATGAAGGGGTGATTCTACTGCATTAATGGCAATAAATAATGACTGAGCACACAATTTATTGACAATAAAGCTGGTTTAACTCAAAAAATCCGCGTCTAACCGCTTTTTTCTATTACCTATGCTTCGGGATCAGCTGTAGCCGAGAGAGCCCCGACTACAGCTAACCATTAGCATCTATCCCTAGCTCGCGGACAAATTAACCGCCCCAACACTCACAAGAGAATCAATATCGGCTTGCGAATAGCCAGCTTCCGCCAGCACTTGGCGGCTATCTTCGCCGGCCCTACGAGAGCTAACGGTCAGCTCCGGTGCTGTTCGACTGAATCGTGGCGCAGGCGCTGGCTGAATCACCCCATCCACCTCAACAAAAGACTGACGAGCCTTGTTATGGGGATGATCGGCCACTTCGCTCAATGCCAGCACTGGCGCAAAACAGACATCAGTACCTTGCATAATCTCGGTCCACTGATCCCGAGTCTTTTGCTTAAAAGCATCTGTTAGGCGAGCTTTGTATTCAGGCCATCGCGATTGGTCCATTTGCGGCGTGAAGTCTTCAACCTTAAGCCCTGCCTTCTCAAGCAATAGAGCGTAGAATTGCGGTTCTATGGACCCCAACGATATGTATCTACCGTCCTTGGTTTCATAGGTATCATAAAAATGAGCACCGCCATCTAACATATTAGACGCCCGCTCCTCCTTCCAAACACCCGCCGCACGCATTGTAAAGAACATCGACATCAGCACCGAAGCCCCTTCTACCATTGAGGTATCGACCACCTGCCCCATGCCTGACTTTTGCGCCTCGAGCAGCGCGCAAACCATTCCGAACGCCAGGAACATACCGCCACCGCCAAAATCACCGACCAAGTTTAGTGGCGGCACCGGCTTGCCGTCTTTCGCGCCGATAGAATGCAAAGCGCCTGACAACGCAATGTAGTTGATGTCATGTCCGGCAGCATGCGCCATGGGACCGTCCTGCCCCCAGCCTGTCATGCGCCCATAGACTAGCTTCGGGTTGCGCGCCATACATTCGGCAGGACCTAACCCCAGACGTTCGGTCACTCCTGGGCGAAAACCCTCAAATAAGCCATCCGCCGATTCGCAAAGCTTGAGTATCACCTCTTTGCCTTCAGCACTCTTGAGATCGACCGCGATGGACTTTCGTCCGCGAGTCAATACATCGACGCCATGCCGCCCACCTTTGCCCGCGCGATCAACACGGATCACCTCTGCGCCCATATCTGCCAGCATCATGCCGCAAAATGGCCCGGGGCCGATGCCCGCCAATTCGATAATCTTAATTCCCGATAATGGTCCCACTGCTGATACCCCTGCCTGATTGATTTGCTGACATTTAGTCACATTCGGCATCTATGGGCAACAAACAAGAAGTTACTGACTCAGGTTGGACGACCCCACGAAGCCTCCGCCGAGGCATCTCCCTCGATCAGACGCCAGCATTGGGTACAAATTCTATCCGGCCTGACCGCAATACAGAGTGAAACCAGAGCCTTAGCCCAAGGAATCCATATTTTTCTGCAAAAATTCGGTATCATCGCGTTTTTTATCAGGTTTGTGCGGGCTCATTAGTCAGACTCATTAGCCAGACTCATTAGTCAGACTCACTAGCCAGACTCACAGGCGCTCATGGCACCCCCCCGCCAACCCTGAAACAGACCCAGCGAACTAGGAAAACGAAAATGCGCGAACTACTGGAATATATCGAAATTGAGCCAGCAATCCCAGCTACCGCCACTGTCATCTGGCTACATGGTCTCGGTGCCGACGGCCACGATTTCGAACCCATCGTCCCGGAGTTAAATCTGCCGGCGGATTCTGCCATTCGCTTTATTTTTCCCCACGCTCCCATTCGCTCGGTCTCTATCAACAATGGTGACGAGATGCGTGCCTGGTACGATTTCGTGCCCCATGCTGAATCCGGCGCAGTTGACGATATCAACGAATCTGCCAGCCAAATCAGCGACTTCATTGCACGCGAACTCGCCCGCGGCATTCCCAGTGAAAAAATTCTACTAGCCGGTTTCTCCCAAGGCGGGGTTATTGCACTGTATACCGCTTTACGCTACGACATGCGACTGGCCGGTGTCGTGGCACTGTCAACTTACCTGCACGACTATCAAAAAACCGAACAAGAGCGCACAGACGCTAATCTTGGCATTCCAATTTTAATGATCCACGGCACCCAGGACCCTATGATACCGGTTATGCAAGCCGCTACTTCTCGAGAGAACCTGAAACGGCTTGGCTATGAAGTTCGCTGGTCTGATTATCCCATGGGTCACCAAGTGTGCCTGGAAGAGATTGAGGAAGTCTCTCACTTCCTGCAAGAAGTCTTGTGAATCGACCCCTGACGGAGGAAGCCCTAACCATTCTTTCGGTCGGCGGCCTCAAGCTTCCGACGCCGACGGCATGGACTCAGGTAGTGCTCAGCGACTTTGATCGATTCCTACAGGATCATGCCGCCAACGAGCGCAAGGCGTCGGCGATGGCGATGTCAATGGTTGCCCACTACCCAGATAGGACTGAACTAGTGGAGGCGATGATCGACCTGGCCTTGGAAGAGCTGAACCATTTCCGTCAGGTGGTACGCCTCATGCTCCAGCGCAACGTTCGGCTCGGCGATGACGAAAAAGACCCCTATGTCAACGATATATTACGGCAAGTCCGCAAGGGCACGACCCCCTACTTCATCGACCGCCTGCTGTCTGCGGCGGTGATCGAAGCCCGAGGCGCCGAACGCTTTTCGCTGCTGGCGGAAGCCGATCTGCCGAAAGAAGTACAAACTTTTTACCGTACCCTCGCACGCTCAGAAGCTAATCATCACCAGTTATTTGTTCGCCTTGCGACGCGCTACTTTCCCGCACAAACAGTTGAGGACCGCCTTGTTACATGGCTAGACATTGAAGCCAGCGCCATGGCGGCCCTAGAAATTCGTCCACGCTTACATTAACGAACCGCGTACCCGCCGCCAATGAAGTTTTATGTCTCTTGAAAAAACCGCGCATCAATACCTTGAGAGGTACGCTGAAAGTGAGATCAGCGACCTTGACGATCTTGATATCAGCGGTTACGCACACTGCCTAGTCATACCCGCGCACCGCGAAGAGTCTGAGTCGGTACTGCGGATATGGCCGCACTCAGATCCCAAATTACTGATGATCTTGGTCGTCAATAGCGGGACTGAAGAAGACTCTGTGAGCCAGCAGATGTTTCGCAACTTGACTACCGGGCCAAGTCAACAGGCTGGTCATTTACATTATATTCGCCGGTCTGACAGCCCAGACCTGATCGTTGTTGATCGATGTCATGCGGGGCGACTGATACCCCAACGCCAAGGGGTGGGGCTGGCCCGCAAGATCGGCGCCGATCTGGCATTGGCATTAATTTGCAAAGGGGCTATCGACTCACCTTTGATCAACAGCACTGATGCCGACGTGGTATTACCGAACAATTATTTCGATATACCGCCACTTGATATAACAACGGCGGCTATTCTGCAGCCCTTCCGCCATCATTTTGACGCCGAACTGGAGCTAGCCTCGCGTTTGTATGACATCGCGATGAATTACTACGTGCGCGGCTTGCATTACGCCGGCAGCGCCTACGCATTTCCTACGATTGGCAGCACACTACGTATCAATGCCAAGCACTACGCGCAAGTTCGCGGTTTTCCAAAGCGCAACGCAGCCGAAGACTTCTATATCCTGAACAAGCTGGCCAAGACCGGTCAGATCGAAATTAGCCCTGGGGCTGCCATTAGCATTCAGGCCAGACTGTCGGATCGAGCGCCATTCGGAACAGGCCCTGCGCTGCAGACTATTAAGTCTCTGACAGCGCCGATGACCGATTATGAATTCTATGATCCACGCGTGTTCTACATGCTACGAATCTTTCTGGCCTCAGCAGACCAACTCCACAATCAGGATCCAGAGCCTTGCTTTGGACACACGCCGGAGATTCTCAATTGGCTGAACCACTCGCATCTGCGCGGTCTATTGACTCAGCAACGGCAGTCACCTAATCGAGTTTTCCAACGCTTCCTGCGAGACTGGTTCGATGGTTTTCAAACGCTGAAATTCATTCACTTTATGCGCGATAACTACTTCCCATCAAAAAATCTCAACCACATTTGCGATGGCACAGTGTTACCCAAAGCACACATCCGCGACATTGATTCTGTAAGATGGCTGCATCGACTGCTCACTGAACCAACGGACTCGGTCTCATGAAAATTTCACCCTTCAAAATCAACATTGACGCTGCCGTCATCGATGACTTGCACCAGCGTCTGCGCAATACTCGCTGGCCCGATGAGATTGGCCAGGATTGGCAGTACGGTACAGACCGCCAATGGTTACAGTCTCTGTGCCAATATTGGTTGGAACAATATGATTGGCGGCAACAAGAGGCGAAGCTGAATCAATTCGAGCACTTTACGGCAGAGTTTGATGACCAATCTCTCCACTTTATTCATGCTCGCTCGCCCCACGCCGAAGCCTTACCGTTGATCATGACCCACGGTTGGCCAGGTTCGATTGTTGAATTCAGTCGTATTTTGCCGATGTTGACCCATCCTGAAAAGTTTGGTGGAACCGCTGCTGACGCCTTTCATGTGGTCTGCCCTTCTATCCCGGGTTACGGCTTTTCTACAGCTCCCACCAGACCCGGGTTTGACCAGAAATGTGTCGCCGAAGGACACGTGCGACTGATGGCTGAACTCGGCTATGAGCGGTATGGCGCCCAAGGCGGTGACTGGGGTTCAGCAATCAGCAGTTGGACTGCCGTGTTGGCCCCTAAACAGGTTTGCGGCATTCACTTGACCCTGGTTTTTGCCGGCTACCCGAAACATTTGCCTGATCCATTTGCCGGTGTCACAGACCGAGAACGGCGTGTACTCAGCGAGCGTCAGAAGCTGATGACAGACGGCACAGGTTACCAGGCGATTCAGGGTTCCAGACCTCAGACACTTGGCTACGGCTTGCACGATTCGCCCAGTGGACTGGCCGCCTGGATCAGCGAAAAATTCTATTTCTGGACCGATTGTCATGGCCAGCTGGAGAATAGCGTGAGCCGTGACGAATTGCTCACCAACATCATGCTCTACTGGGTCACTGGCACCATTACGTCTTCCACCCGGCTATATTACGAATCAAATCATGTAGGCAACAATCTATTCGAACATGGTAGAATTGCGACGCCTACAGGCTGCACCATGTTCCCAGCAGAACTTTATCAACCACCGAGAAGTTGGGCTGAGGAACTCTACAATATTCAGCACTGGACAGAGCAACCCGCAGGCGGCCATTTTGCCGCCTTGGAGCAGCCAGAATTGTTGGCCGCGGACATACGAACGTTTTTCCAAAAAATCAGACTATTAGAGAATAAAGCTCGCTCATGAATACAGTATTTATCGATGGCCAAGTCGGCACAACCGGCCTACAAATTCACGAAAGATTGAGTCAGCGTACCGATATTGAACTGCTGCAAATTTCCGCTGAAGATCGAAAGAACCCTTTAATCAAGCAGCAACTGATCAACAGCGCCGATGTGGTTATTCTATGCTTGCCAGATAATGCTGCGAGAGAGACTGTCGCTCTCATTGAAAACCCAAATACTCGCGTTTTAGACGCCAGCACAGCCCATCGGGTCGCGCCAGATTGGACCTATGGCCTGGCCGAGCTCACACCCCAGCAAAGAGAAAAAATCCGTCAGGGACACTTCATTTCCAACCCAGGATGTTGGGCTACGGGATTCCTGCTGGCGGTGACACCACTGATCCGCAGCGGCCTGCTGCGTGCCGACATTCCGTTGATTTGCCACGGTGTATCTGGCTACAGCGGCGGTGGCAGAAATATGATTGAGAAATACGCCGAGCGCGCTCAACAGCAGCCCGAACACCTTTGGTACACGCGGCCTTATGGCCTCGGCTTGACACACAAACATCTGAACGAGATGCAGCACTATGCGGGCCTAGCACTGCAGCCCATGTTTATGCCGTCTGTTGCCCATTTTCCGCAAGGCATGCTAGTCAACGTTCCGTTGCCCAAAAGCTGGTTCACCGCCGACGTGAATCTTCAAGCGGTTCACAGTCTGTTAGCCGAAGCTTACGCCGGCGAACCTTGTGTTCGGCTTCACGACATTAACGATAATAATGCACTGGACGACGGGTTTCTTGAGCCACAAAGCAATAATGGCACTAATCGCAATGACTTGTTTGTGTTCGGCAATGACGAACAAATTCTCCTGACTTCCTGTCTCGATAATTTAGGCAAGGGCGCAGCAGGTGCCGCCGTACAAAATCTCAACTTGATGTTAGGCAAACACGAATTGACCGGTCTTACGGTCTAACTATCCGTTCCAATTGGAGTATTCAATGGAATTTGCACAACTATCCCGCGAACAATTGCGGACTTTACAGATCTCCCTCAGCGCGCAATATGAAGGTTTTCGGCAGGCCAACCTTAACCTCGATTTGACCCGAGGTAAGCCGGCGCCGGCTCAGCTGGATTTATCTAACGAACTCGATGGTATCCTCGAGGGTTTCTACCTGCTGCAAGACGGTACGGATGTCAGAAATTACGGTGGCATCCTGGGCATACCAGAAGCCAGGCAGTTGGCCGCCACCTTTCTCGAAGTCGACACCGATGAGGTCTTGGTCGGCGGTAACAGCAGCCTGTCGCTGATGTACGCTTACATCGATCATATGCTCCCTGTCTGGCGTCAAGCTTTGGTAGCCAACCCGGATGCCAAAATTAAGTTTATCTGTCCCGTGCCTGGCTACGATCGACATTTTACGATTTGCGAACACTTTGGCATCGAGATGCTCAACGTACCGTTGCTTGATGGCGGTCCTGACATGGGTCAGGTCGAGGCGCTGATCCAACAGGATCCCTTAATCAAAGGTATCTGGTGCGTCCCAAAATATTCCAACCCCACCGGTCACACCTACAATGACGCAGTCGTCGACCGCATGGCCCGATTGGCGGATATCGCTGGCGAGCATTTCACCATATTCTGGGATAACGCCTATGCGGTACACCATCTCAGTGATAATCCTGACGTATTGAAGAACCTGATGGCCGAGGCCAAACGCCAGGGTAACGAACGTAGTGTCGTAATGTTTGGCTCAACCTCCAAAATCACCTTCGCCGGCGCTGGCATCGCATTTTTGGCGGCCGAACCGAATAATCTCAAGGCTTTCGAGAAATACCTGTCAGCTTCAGTGATTGGCTTCGATAAGGTCAACCAGCTACGACATGTGCGTTTCCTCAAAGACGCTGAACATATCGCTGCACATATGGTCAAACATCGTAATATTATTCAACCCAAGTTTGATTTGACCCTGCGAATCCTGTCTGAACACCTCAAAGGCAAGGGCATAGCGAGCTGGAGTGAGCCACGGGGCGGCTACTTTATTTCCCTGGACACCCTACCCGGACTGGCTTCTGAGGTGATTCAACACGCTGCCGCAATTGGTGTTAAGCTAACTCCAGCGGGCGCGACCTTTCCCTATGGGTTAGATCCACAAAACAGCAATATTCGGCTCGCACCCACGTTTCCGGCTATGGATTCTCTGCAGCGCGCACTTGAGGTGTTCGTAGTTTGTCTACAACTCGCGACCGTCAACCAATTTTTGAGCGACTAACCACACGATGAAGCTTCTCAACGAGTCACCTGATACTGATCAACTGCCAGTAGAGCCTGCCACTGTGGCGGCAACCACCGACCCTGTCGATCAACTGAATCCAGCGCTGGCCGACGCGGCTGCCGTAGAACCCCAGGTTAACGACTTTCTTGAGCTTGACCTTCCGAACGAGCTCTACCTGGCGATCGACAAATTGGGTTTTACCACCTCCACTGCCATTCAAAAAGAGGTGCTGCCCTACTCACTGGATGGGCGAGATATTATCGCTCAGGCCCAAACCGGTACCGGTAAGACCGCCGCATTTTTGATTTCCGTGATCACTTATCATCTCGAACATCCAGAGTACGATCCTCGGCCGGCGGGCACACCTTTTGCACTTATTATCGCCCCGACCCGTGAACTGGTTATGCAGATCGCCGAGGACGCGGTCGGCCTTTCATTGTTCACTGATCTCTCAGTTTTATCCGTAGTTGGTGGCATGGATTATGAGAAACAGAAGAACCAGCTCAAAGGCCCCATCGATATTATTATCGCAACACCGGGACGCCTGCTGGACTTTTGTCGCACCGGCGTCATTAATTTATCCAGGGTCGAAACACTGGTCATTGATGAAGCTGATAGAATGTTGAGCATGGGATTTATTCCAGACGTGAAATCGATTATCAGCAAGACACCCGCTAAGCAAAAGCGTCAGACCCAGTTGTTCAGCGCAACCTTTAGTGACGACATCAAACGTCTGGCCGCAAGCTGGACGCTAGATCCTGTGCGCATCGAAGTGGAACCTGATCAGGTCGCTGTCGACTCCGTCGAACAGTTAGTCTACCTGGCAAGTGCAGACCAAAAATTCGCAGTCCTGTATAACCTGCTGCAACTAGACACCGTTGATCGGGTCATTATTTTCGCCAATCGTCGGGACGAGACTCGTTCCCTGGAAAGCCGGCTGTATCGGCACGGCATCGACTCAGGCCTGCTCAGCGGTGAAGTCGTACAAACCAAGCGCATTCGCACCCTCGAACAATTCAAATCCGGTGAAATTAAAGTCCTGGTGGCCACCGACGTGGCGGGCCGCGGTATCCACGTCGACGGTGTGTCCCATGTGATCAATTACAACCTACCCGAAGACCCGGAAGATTATGTTCACCGCATCGGCAGAACCGGTCGAGCCGGCGCAATGGGCACCTCCGTCAGCCTCGCCTGTGAAGATGAATCGTTTATGCTGCCCGCTATCGAGACCTTGCTTGGCGAGGCATTCCGCTGCGAGCAACCGCCTGAGGCCCTATTGAAAGCGCTCCCTGCGCCTGTACGCAAGGGACGCGAAAAACCGCCAATGGTACCAGCCAGACCTAATAACAAAGGAAACCGTGGGCGTGGGCACTAAACCGCCGCACCCGCTGTTATCCGCACAGGACATTAGCGGCCTCGACGAGACCGTTAATACCCATCAATTTAATCCTAATGCCGTGCGCCATACGCGTTCACTTGGCGACCTGGTCGGCCTGAGCCATATCGGCGTGCACCTGGTCAGGCTTGAGCCGGGTCATGACTCAACCCAGTTCCACACCCACCATTGCGACGAAGAGTTTCTTTATATCCTCTCCGGTCGTGGCATTGCTGAAATTGGTGACAGCCGCCATGAGGTAGGCCCTGGGGATTTCATGGGCTTTACGGTGGATTCACTGGCCCATAATTTGTCTAATCCCTACGCTGAGGATCTGGTTTATCTGATGAGTGGTGAGCGGAATAAGATCGATATCTGTGACTACCCGAGAATTAAGCGGCGTATGCTCAGGGTTGACGGCAAGAAGCAATATACCGAATGGGACGACATACACGACGTACCCCAATAACCCCTGACCTGGAAAATTAACATGGCTGGATTCGAACTAGAGCCTCCCACGAATGTCTTCGGCGAACCACTGGAACCCTGCAGCAATGATCCAGTCACCGGGTTTTTTCGCGACGGCAGCTGTAATACCTGCGCCGAAGATCATGGATCACACACGGTCTGCGTAGAAGTCACAGAAGAGTTTCTGCAGTACTCTCGATTTGCCGGCAACGATCTTTCGACGCCCCACCCTGAGGCGGGCTTTTCCGGATTAAGACCCGGTGATCGCTGGTGTTTATGCGCCAGCCGCTGGCTACAGGCGCAGAGCAAAGGCATGGCACCAAGAGTATTCTTGCGTAACACTCATCTCAAGGCACTGGACATCGTGCCCATCGAACTGCTCAAGGCCCATGCGGTCACTGTCAACTGAACCGAAAAAATTGGAGAAATAGCCCATGTCGGATCGACTCAAAAATAAGCGCGTGTTGATCACTCAATGTGGTGACTATATGGGTCCGGCGATCGCCCAGCTATTTGCCCATGAAGGTGCTTTGATCGATGCTCGACCCGGCAGCGTGCCCGCCGCTGACGCATTTGCCGGATATGTCAGCCAAAACGCCGATATCGATATCCTGGTGGCCAATCTCGCCCACGCTCCATGCAACAGTCCAACTGCTGATATACAAGACGCCGACTGGGAGGGCATGTTCGACACCATGGTGCATCCTTTGATGCGCCTGATTAGACATTTCGCACCACTGATGGCTGAGCGCGGTCACGGCAAAATCGTCGCCATTACCAGCGCCGCACCACTTCGAGGCTTGCCTGGGTCGGCAGCCTATTGTGCCGCACGGGGTGCACAGAATGCCTTTATCCGTGCCACTGGCCTAGAGTTTGCGGCGGCCAACGTGCAGATCAATGCCATCGCTCAAAACTACGTGAGTAATCCAGAATACTACCCCGATGAACTAGTCGCCTCCGAGCGCTTTCAGAATCATCTGAAACGCAACGTACCTATTCGTCGAATCGCCAAAGCTGAGGAGTCTGCTGAACTCGCGCTGTTTTTAGCGTCGAACAACAGTGATTTTATGGTAGGCCAAGTTGTGCCCTTTGCCGGTGGCTGGGCGACGAATACTTGATGCAGCGTCGCTGCCGGGCATCAACAACCAGCATTGCCGCCGAAGAGAGCAACCCACAATGAAACAATCAATCAAAGTCTGGCACGTAGAGATTAAGGATGCAGCGCGCATTCCTACCATCCCAACCAGCAGACCCTATTCCTTAAAAAAGCTTAACCGACCCTTACCCGAATTCAATCGGTTCCTTTATGTCGCTGTGGGCGCATCCTGGCAGTGGTATATGCGCCTTACCTGGACTTATGACCAATGGCTCGCCAGCCTCAAACGACCTGGCGTAGAGACGTGGGTCGCCTATGACGAGGGTACGCCCGTGGGCTATTTCGAGCTCGAACGACAAGCCGATGACTGCGTTGAAATCGCGTATTTTGGTTTGATCACCGATTTCATCGGCCAAGGTTTTGGCAAGGCCCTGCTGGAAGATGCTATTGCCCATGCCTGGCGTTTGGGCGGTCGCAGAGTCTGGCTGCACACCTGCTCTCTGGATCATCCACAAGCACTCAATAATTATCTCGCTCGCGGCTTCGAGGTATTTCACGAAGAAACCGTCATTGATGACTTGCCCGACGCACCAATTCAACCCTGGAATGGCGCCAACAAGTAGCGCGACTCGACAGTGAAGTTGGCGCCGGTTATCAGCCCATCCTGCCAATGGGCTCCCGTGAGCCAAATTTCAGCCAAAAAAAAGCGCTCTGAAAACAGAGCGCCGAAGGGGACTGATTATAACAATATCTACCTGTTGGTAACGAACTCGGGATAGGCCTCGACACCACACTCACCGATATCCACACCCTGGTATTCTTCTTCTTCGCTGACTCGAATACCCACAGTCACTTTAAGAATTAACCAAACCACAAGACTCATGGCAAACACCCAAGCGAAGATGGTCGCGGCACCAATCAATTGACCACTTAAGAGCGCACCATCGTTCGTCAGGGGTACCAGCAGCAGACCTAACAACCCACAAGTACCGTGAACAGAGATGGCGCCGACGGGGTCATCGATTTTTAACTTGTCCAGCCCGATGATGGAAAATACGACTAACACGCCACCGAGGCCACCAAACAGGGTTGCCTGCAGCGCAGTAGGTGTCGAAGGTTCCGCTGTAATCGCGACCAATCCCGCTAGCGCCCCGTTGAGCAACATGGTGAGGTCGGCTTTACCAAACAAAAATCTGGCGGTAATCAGCGCAGCCATCGCCCCGCCCGCTGCCGCAGCGTTAGTATTCAGAAACACCATAGCGACTGAGTTGGCACTGGCGATATCACCCAGCTTAAGCACTGAGCCACCATTAAAACCAAACCAGCCCATCCACAGAATAAAGGTGCCTAAAGTCGCCAGCGGTAAGTTAGCCCCGGGGATAGCGTTCACCTGTCCGTCTTTACCGTATTTACCCTTACGCGCGCCCAGTACCAGAACACCGGCTAAGGCCGCTGCCGCACCCGCCATGTGGACGATGCCCGATCCAGCAAAGTCAGAGAAACCCAAGTCACCCAGTGTGTACAAGCCAAATACGGAACTGCCGCCCCACGTCCATGAGCCTTCCAGTGGATAAATCAGACCCGTCATGACTACGGCAAATCCGAGAAACGCCCAGAGTTTCATTCTTTCTGCTACCGCACCCGACACGATCGACATGGCAGTCGCTACAAAGACAACCTGGAAAAAGAAGTCTGACGCATTGGAATAGACCGAGCCGCCGGCAAAACCAGCTTCGCGAGACTCAGCCAGGACTGTCTCGGTCAGGACTTCAGCGCTGGCGGCGCCATCAAGCTCAATGCCTGCCAGCATAAATCCGCCGCCGTACATGACGGCATAACCACACACGAGGTACATGATGCAGGAGATCGCAAATAGCGCGACGTTTTTCGTCAAGATCTCCGCTGTATTTTTCGACCGGACCAGACCCGCCTCAAGCATCGCAAAGCCGGCCGCCATCCACATGACGAGCGCGCCACAGACAAGGAAATAAAACGTATCTAACGCGTATTGAAGTTCTAAGGTTTGATCCACAATGAGCCCCTCCAGGTTCTTTTAAAAATTAACTTTGATGGCGTTGACACAGCAAGGTTGATGCCAAAAACTGGAAGGTATATTTAACACACTGTTTTACATGGATTTATTAGATGAGCTCTGGGGATATCGGACAACTATCGCCCACCTAAGGGGCGCGTTCAACCTGACGCCACTAGGAAAGCTAAAGTTAACGCACTAATTTGAGGCGATGCCCCAAAGACGTGCGCTATTTTGTCGCGTCAAGCGGATAAGCTTGGGATGGTAGCCACACTACGAGGTCTGGCCAAACAAAAATCAGCCCAAGACCCAGCAACTGAAGTAAGACAAAGGGTATGACACCCCGATAAATGGTCGCCACTGAGATACCAGCTGGCGCCACGCCCTTCAGGTAAAAAATGGCGAAGCCCACGGGCGGCGTCAGGAACGATGTCTGCAAACAAACCGCAAACAGCACCGTGAACCACACCAGATCAAAGCCCAGTGTCGACACCACAGGACTCACCAACGGCAAAATAATTAACGTGATTTCGATCCAATCGAGAAAAAACCCCAAAATGAAGGTAAATAACAGAATCGCGATCACGATACCCGTTGGCTCAAAGGGTAAGCTTTGAAGGACTCCGGCGATCAACTCATCGCCACCGAGTCCTCGAAGAACCAAGGAGTAGGCCGTGGCCCCAAGGAATATGGCAAAAATATAGGCTGTGGTTCGTGTGGTTTCGTTCAGCACCTGACCCAGCACTTGAGCACTCAACTGCCGATTAAACCAGGCCAGTAGTGTTGCGCCACAGGCGCCAACACCGGCGGCTTCCGTCGGCGTGGCAATGCCAAAAAATATCGAGCCTAAGACTGCGATGATCAATGCCGCTGGTGGCAGGATCGCCAAAAACACATCCAGCACCAACTTCGCATTTACCGGCTGATGATCTTTAGGCACCGGCGCAGCATCGGCATTGATGTAGGCATAAATCAGAATATAAGCCACGAACAGTGAACCCAGCATGAGGCCAGGTATTAATGCACCAAGAAACAAGTCTCCCACGGGCATCGCTAATCGATCCGCCATCAACACCAACATGATACTGGGGGGAATCAAAATCCCCAGGGTTCCCACAGCACATACCGTACCGACCGCGAGTTCAGGCTTATAGTTAAGGGCAAGCATTTGCGGCAAACCCAGCAAGGCCAACAATACGACAGAAGCACCAATGATGCCTGTTGAGGCCGCCAACAGTATGCCAATGAGCGCAACCGTCACGGCCATACCGCCACGGATACCACCGAACAAACGCGCGACATTAATCATCAAGCGCTGGGCAACACCCGAACGATCGAGCATCAAGCCCATAAAAACAAACATGGGAAGTGCCACCAACACCCAGTTGTTCATGATGTCCCAAATTCGATCCACCACGAGTGTACTGTAGTCCCAGCTGACAAAGACAGGCAGGCCCAGATCCACTTGGGCGATGACGCCCAACGCGGTGAATACAACGGCGAGCCCCCCCAAGACCCAAGCAACCGGAAAACCCGAAAATATCAAACCGATGAAAGCCACAAACATTAGGACTGATAAAACGTCACCCGCCGACATCAAACGCTCTCCATGTCATCAGCGACCGCAGACGCCTGACGCTCACCCGGCCAGCCGAACAAGTAGCAACTCACCCGACTCAAGCGGGCGATAGTCGTGAGCAGCAATAACATAAAACTCAAAGGTAGACAGGCCTTGATCAGCCAACGATATCCTAGACCACCAGGCGCTTGCGAGACCTCGCTGTTGGCATAGGAATAGCCTACCAAGGGTACAGAGGCAAAGAGCACAAGGATGATAAATGGCAACAACAGCAAGAGAATACCGTACCATTCAACCCATGCTTGGGTCTGCGGACTGAGTCGTTCGCGCACCACATCGACCCGTATGTGAGAGTCAGTACTATAGGCAACCGACAGACCAAATAAAAAACCAATCGCGTACAGGTGCCACTGGATCTCTTCAAACTCAATCCGACCCTCGCTGAACAGATAGCGCATGACAACATTCAGAACGATCACGACCAGCAGTAACAGCCAGACAAAAGACAAGTACCGACCAAATCGACTCACCGCGTTATCAATTCGGTGCGAAAATCTTGTATGGGGCAATAGCTGCATCGATTAAAAGTCTCTCGGCAGATAGGCGTTATCTTTCCAGAGCCGGTAGGTCTTAAGAAATTTTTTCTGCGAGGCCCAAATCATCGCGAAATCAGCATCCTTGTCCGCCTCCTCCTGCATCACCTCGTTAGTCACGAGCTGCAATTCTTTGAGTATTGGCAGCGGGAACTTCACCGGCGTCACACCTTTGGCCGAGAAGCCCGCCATCACCTTACCCTGCAGGGCTTCACCGCGAGACAAGTTGCGAATCACGCCGGCGGTGCAAGCCATTTCGATCATCGCCTGATCCGCGTCGGGTAATTGATGCCAAACCGTCTGATTCACCACCAGGTGCGCGGCTGTAAACGTCTGGTGCCAGCCGGGAAAATAATTGTATTTCGCTACCCGATCGAAGCCCAGCATTTGATCAACCACCGGCAGCGAATATTCTGTGGCGTCAATGGCACCCTTTTCCAGTGCCTGGAATATTTCACCACCGGGCAGCATGGTGACCGACGCACCGAGCTTCTGTAAGACAACCCCACCAAGTCCAGCGAAGCGAATTTTAAGCCCACGAAAATCATCCAATGAGTCGATGGTATGCCTGAACCACCCCGCGGTTTCTGGACCGATGATACCGCACAGAATGGGGTGTACCTGGTGAGGGGCGTAAAGGGCCTCAGTCAAAGCCTGCCCCTCATCATCATAGTACCAGGCAGTAAACTCCCAGGGCTCCATACCAAACGGTACAGCCGACACCAGCGGCGTCGCCGGTATCTTGCCCGAGTCGTAACCCAACCAGGTGTAGCCCGCTGGGATCTTATTATCTCGCACACCTTCGGTGATACTGAATACGGGTAGCAGCATCCCTGGCTCAAAGACCTGAAATTGGATCCGCTCACCAGAGGCTCGCGCCAGGCTCGTCGCTACGTGCAGAATGTTGTCCCCTAACGCCGGCAAGTTGGTTCCAAACGCAACGGGCACCCGCCAATGAACTTTGGCAAGTTCCGAACCCTGCGCCTGGGTAACCACCGCTCGCGTGTCCTGACGAAGCGCTAACGCGCCGATGATTCCCACCAAGAAGGCAAACAGGATCGCCACCAAGGCAGTAGTGTTATTCCACGGATTCTTCTTGCGCATGGGCGTCAGTCGCTTGTTGTCTGAGTCACTTGTTCATCGCAGTATATGCCAGCCTCGCTCGAGAAAGTAACCTTCGGTCAAATTCAGCTATAATCCGCCCCATGGAAGCACCTAACTGGTTCATGGAGAATATCTCTGCCCCGACGACTGAACATCAGGTCTTGGTCAACGGCGCGCGTATCGCTTATCGGGCATGGAATATCCATGCTTCACTTCCGGGCCTGCTGTTCGTCCATGGGTACGGTGCGCACAGTCATTGGTGGGATTTTATTGCGCCGGCGTTTGCCAACGACTATCGCGTAGCCGCCATGGATATGAGTGGTGCCGGCGACAGCGACCATCGCCAACACTACTCCGCCCGCACCTTTGCCCTTGAGATTATCAAGGTCGCTCAGGCGCTTGGCGAGGGAACTATCGTAGTGGGCCACAGCTTTGGTGGCACCATGACTCGAATTGCCGGTTTTGAACAGGGCAATGTCCTGGGCGGCGTGGTTCTGGTTGATTCTTCCATCACCCCGCACCGAGGAACGCGAGAGGCACCGCCTGCACCCAAGTCACAAACCCGTTACTATCCCTCACTGGCGCAAGGCATGCGCCGATTTCGCCTGCGGCCACCACAACCCTGCGCCAACGACTATATTCTTGCGCATATCGCTCGACACTCATTGCGTGCCAGCGAGTCAGGTTACAGTTTCAAACTTGATCAGGCGCTATTTGCCAAGATGGTGACAGATCAGCAACCACCACTGCCTGACGCGACGACCATGTTGGCGGCCATCACTTGTCCTGTAGGGATTATCTATGGCGAGTTGAGTCGATTTTACCCGGCTGAGACGCGGCTACTGCTCGAATCTTTGCTACCGGCGAACTGCATCAAAGGGGTCCCGAAGGCGCATCACCATGTTTTTCTGGATCAGCCTCTGGCATTTATTCGGGACCTACAAGACCTGCTGAAGCACATGCGCCAACGCTGACAAGACCAACTTAGAACGGTCGGTCACCATCAATCGTGATGCGCTGCATCTTACGATGCTGCGGCCAGTAATCGTTGATGGGCCGATGTTGCGTGATTCGATTATCCCAAAATGCCACAGAATTGACTCGCCAGTCCATACGGCAGCTGTATTCAGGGCTTTCCATATGGGTGATCAGAAAATCAAGGAGCGCACGACTTTCTCGCGGCTTCATATCCTTGATGGCCGAAGTGAACAAGCCGTTTACAAACAGTCCCTTCTTTCCCGATAGCGGATGCGTGCGGATAACGGGATGTTCTTGGGGAGGATTATCCAGGACCATTCCGGCCAGCCGTTCTCGGCCGCCGGGCTCTTCGAGACTCTCTTTGAAGCCGTAGCTAAAATCATGAATCGCTGTCAAACCACCAAGAAAATGCTGTAGCTTGTCTGACAATCCCTCATAGGCTGCTGACATGCTGGCGAATAAGGTATCGCCGCCTTTTGCCGGAATGACAACACCATGTAAAATTGAACCCAATGGCGGCTTGGCGCGGAACGTCATATCCGTGTGCCACTTCTCAATCTTTGACGGATTGGCCTCGTCGTTCTCGAGGATCGTCAGCTGTGGATAGCCATCTACGTGCGGGTAGGCTTGATGGAGCTGAGGGGAGCCAAACAAGTTAGCCAACGCCACATGCTGGGCCGGTGACATGGCCTGATCGCGAAAAAACAATACCTCATAGGTCTGCAAGGCCTCATTCAACGCGTTATGGTGGCTTTGATCCAGCGGTCCGCACAAATCAATTCCCTTAACCTCGGCGCCTAACGCTCCGGCAACAGGTGTCAGTTCCAGCATCGTTCAGTATCTCCACTGTGTTCCAGCACAAACGCCAAGACTTATGTCTCAGGCACCACTTCCTGATCCTATCAATCATTAAACGCAGCCGCTAAGCGTTGTCAAAGCTGATTTATTCAAGCGCGCTAATTGAAGCGCTAGCTCAAAGCGTCGATCTGCTCTACGAGTTTGGCGACTTTGACCTCCAGTTCCGCAATCAATTCCTTCGACTTGTGCACAGACAAGGCCACAACCCGCTGATTACCGAGTTTCTTCAAACCCTTCTGTAGCTCTACTGCATTGGCTTTCATATCGTCTTTTTGACTCATAACCTGCTCCATAAACTTGCGCGGCAATCATACTGTAAAGGCCTACAGGTTTATAGCCATAAGCCCTGAGAATCACCGGATTAACCGGCAGCATCAACCCCCTGACATAGCCCGCGTCGAATACGCTATGATATCCAAATGCCTCGACGAAGGGGCACCTAGGTCACCATCCCGCGGGATGAACATCCATCAAGACGTGCCAACACCATGCAGGAACAGATACAGATAGACTATCAGGGCGCTCAGCTGACCCTAACATTCTCAACCATGACCGCCGCTGCCGAATCGAAGTCTAACAGCCAGCCCAGTGCGGAGCTGCGCATCAATGGCCTGCTCAGAGATAGCGCCAGTAGTCCACAGGATCCGATTACGCTGAGGCTCAGCAGTACGGTCCAAACTGATTATGAGTGGCACGAATACATAGAAGCTGTTATCGCGTACCAGCCTGAAACCATTACTGCCCGACTGCTTGCGAGCAATGTCGAACTGACCAGCCTGACGCTACCCAGGACAACCTGACGGCCTTTGACGACCCAAAGACCAACAACAAAAATTGATACCAAAGGACGCCCATGAACCTAGCCAAACCCTGTATTGATATCGGCATCTATACCAATAACAGAGAGGACCAGCTAGATTTCTGGCAGCATCAGGTTGGCCTGCCCTTTGAGGAGCTGTTGAAACTCGGCGGCGGCAGCCAACAGCATCGTCACAGCCTGAACGGCTCTATTTTCAAACTCAATCACAGTCGCAATCCAATAACTGACGCACTGCCCTCTGGTTATCAGACGTTGCTAATCGCTCGCGAGGGCATGAGTGAGCCGACTCAGCTCCAAGATCCGGATGGCAATCAAGTAATTTTGGTGCCTGCAGGCTATCAAGGCATCACACATATCGGTATCCGCCTGGAAGTCACCTCAATCTTACGGTTCTCGACGTTTTACCGGGATGTACTGCAAATCGAGCAAATCAGCGATGATTGTTTTCGATGGGGTACCACACTGCTCTTTCTGGTCGAGAATCCGCAGCATGTCCCCGCCACAGGCATGCAAGGCTTAGGCTACCGCTATATCACGGTTCAGGTCTGGAACGTCGATCAAGAACACACGGACTTCCTAGCTCGTGGCGGCGTGGAGGCTCGACCGCCGACGACCTTGGGCACTACCGCCAGAATTTCCTTTATTATGGATCCTGATCAAAACTGGATTGAGGTGTCCCAGCGCGCCTCTCTGACGGGGACACTGGAGCCGAACCAGACCCCATAAGATGAAACTTGAGCCGCGCGCACAGCACCCCACATCGGGCGCCGGACGCCGAACTAAAAATTTGACACGACCTGCTCGATCAAAACACTGCAATATCATCAACCAGAGGCCAACCGTGAATCCACTAACGAATATCATGAACGACCGCGCAGAGGCTCGTAAACAAGGCGATAGTAACGCCGACACCTGTTTCCTGGCGCTGGCGGATAAGGATGGACAGGCATCCGTTCGCACCCTGGTGCTGCGTGAGATCACCGACCGCCACGTGGTGTTGTTCCTGAATCGCACAAGTCCCAAATGGCAACTGTTCCAGCAAGGTGCCAATTACGAGTTGCTGCTCTGGTATGCCAGCATGCAACGCCAGTATCGAATCCAGGGCACGATGCAGCCCCTCGACCCGGAAATCGTTAAACAAACCTGGCAACGCCGGCCCCAGGGCAGCAAGTACCTGGACTATCTCTATCAGGAAATGGCACCGCAGAGCAGTGAAATTGAATCTAGAGAACAGCTCGCCAACGAAATCCAACGACTCAAGCAATCCTACAAGGTTGATGATATGCAGGCGCCCGCCGACGTCGGTGGTATTGAACTCATCGCCAACCGTGTTGAGATGCTCGATTTAAACCGGGAGGACCGAATCCACGATCGACGTGTCTTCTCACTGCAAGACGGGCGTTGGACGGTAAAATATTTAGTGCCCTGATCAAGGCTTTACAGCAGGATGCTGCTGGGTTATGTTTTCCTTGGTCGGGAATTAGGCTTTATGCCTACCACCGTATTGGTCGCTCTAACCAGGGGGACCGTCCAATACGCCGATAGGTACCCTGAAACGTAAAAGGAGGTGATCCCATCGACAGTCAGTCTATGCGGGGAGCCTTCGGGTTATTTTAGTCAATAACTTAACTCGGAGTTTAGCTCTCCATACGTTGACGAAGCCCTGGGGGAATCTCTCCCAGGGCTTTTTCATTTCCGACTCACGATTTATGACTCAAGATAGCTGCCCGCTCGCGCACCATGAATATCAAACTGCGCCATCTACTTGCTGACCCGACGAATACCCTGCAAATGGGTAAAGCACGTATCACTCGCGGTGGCCAGGAAATCTTCCATGAATGCCGCTTCCTGCTGGTCCTCTCGAATCGCGGCATAAAGAGTGGACCAGAGACCCGTCTCGCCCATCTTTTTCGCCAAGATCGTCCCATTCGTCGTGTATTCTGTTAACGCCCAGTTAGGCAGACAAGCAACACCACGGCCACTGGCGACCAACTGCACCATCATCGGGGTCAATTCTGCCGTGCGCACTTCCTGAGGATCAACATCTGCCGGGTCCAAAAAACCGGTAAACACATCGAGCCGATCACGCTCGACAGGGTAGGTAATCAAGACCTGGTTGGCTAGGTCGGCGGGTTCGACAAACCCTTTATCTGCCAGAGCATGATGCTTGTCTATCGCAAGCAATGCCTCATAACGAAACAGCGGCACATACTCAATGCCGGGCAGACTGATGGGGTCAGAGGTGATGACCAAGTCAAGATCGCCTCGAACCAGTGCCGGTAGTGGTGCGAAATTGAACCCACCGGTCAAATCCAACTCAACCTCAGGCCAGTTGCCCCGATAGCGATCGATACAGGGAATCAGCCATTGAAAGCAACTATGACACTCTATACAAATATGCAACCGACCGGCCTCGCCACCTGCCAGCCGCGCCAGGTCCCGCTCCGCATTTTTAAATTGAGGGATCGCCTCGTCGGCGAGCACCAACAGGCGCCGCCCAGCACTGGTAAATTGCGGCGGTTTGGTTTTGCGAACGAACAACGAGCAATTCAGGCGCTCTTCCAGGTCTTTTAGCTGATGCGATAATGCGGACTGAGTCAGAAACAGACGATCAGCAGCCTCCACAAGACTGCCCGTGTCACGCAAGGCGACCAGAGTTTTTAAATGCCGTAATTCAATCATTCAATTATCTTTCCAGTAAGGCCTGTTTATGAAAATTATTCAACTCTGAACGCTATTATCAGGCTCGCTTCTCATAATAAGAAATATTCGCCCCTATCACCAGCGATCAGCAAAACAATACCATTCGGTCAAAATCAAGTTTGACTCGAAAGACTCACTCGACACAATGACGTCTGCTGTAAAGCTCACGAACCACAAGAAGAGAACTCTTCATGTTTAACCCTTCCGCACTAGTGATAGAAGCCTTTGCACAAGAACTCGTCGGCAAATACATCAACATGTATGGCACCGATGACAATAATATCCATCTGGTCGTGTCAAATGCTCGCAATGCCTTGGAAATCATCGCGAACAGTGACGCCCCCTATCACGATATGAATCACACGATCATGGTGACCATGGTGGGCACAGAAATTCTGCGCGGTAAAATTTTGATCGAAGGCAATGTCACAGCCAGTGACTGGGTTCACTTCGTGATATCTTTATTGAATCACGACGTTGGATACGTCCGCGGTATCTGCCGCGCCGATCGCTCAGGTCGATATACGATCAATGCGAACTACGACACCATCGCCCCGCCAGCCGGCTCGACTGATGCGTTCTTGACCCCCTACCACGTAGATCGAGGCAAACTCTATATCACAGAGCGCTTTAAAGGTGATGCGAACATCGATCCGGAGATCATCGCTCAAAATATTGAACGCACCCGTTTCCCGGTACCCACCGCAGAGGATCACCAGGATAGTGCCGACTTTCCTGGCTTGCTGCGCGCCGCGGACCTGATCGGTCAACTGGCTGACCCCCAGTACATCCGCAAAATTTCATCATTATTCGCCGAGTTCGAAGAAACAGGTCAGGCGGCAGCAATGAATTACACCAACGCCGCTGATCTGCGCGCCGGCTACCCCGGATTTTTTTGGAACGTAGTGACACCGTTTATCGACGAAGGCCTGCGTTACCTGCGCAGAACGCAAGAAGGCCAGGCGTGGGTGGCTAATCTCTACGCTAATGTCTTCACCGAAGAGCACGAGGCCCCAGCCTATGGCCCAGAACGCCGCAGCGAAGGCGATCCTCGACTTGAACCCAAAGACCTTGGCACGCAAGCGCTTTCGAAAGCCCAGGAAAATACCCAGGAACGACGGCGCAACCGGAAGCAAGCCGACTAGGCATCCCCCAACCAATTCGTGGCTTTGCGCCACCAGCGCAAAACACGAATGCCGGCAGGCGTTTCGCCCTGCGAAACACCGAGAGGCGGCGTCCCC
>JABBAY010000049.1 GCA_018607725.1 K189A clade bacterium | reverse complement strand
TTCGAGTGTTCTGGCGTGGGTCTTGGTCTAACAGGTTGGGTACCCCGGCATGCTCACCAATTTGTCGAATTCTAACGACCAACATATGGCTGGTCATGAATGCGAGAACCCAAACCAGGTAGAGCCAGGCGTGACCAAAGGCGGTAAGAATGGCGAGCAGCGCCAAGTTAACGCCGATACTACGTATCATATATTCTCGAACTTCAGGCTTGAATTCATTCAGGCGGCTGATGCCGCGGTAGATAGATTTGATTCTGCGCCAGCCTAGCTGGCCGGTCAGATCGCGAATAACTTTGCGTTTCAGACTGGTCCGACTGATGGGGTATGCCTGGTAGTTAGTTACGTCAGGGTCATCAATGGTGCCGGCCGCCTGATGATGTTTTAAATGGGTCTTCATATAACTCTTGCGGTCGGAGAACACCCAATATCCTGAGAGCCATTTGCTCGCAAAATCATTCAGTCGACTTGAGGCGAATAATGATTGATGGCCGGTCTCATGAACGACGATGCCGAGGCCCAGTTGTCTGGCGCCGAGAACAAAAAGTCCCACCAATAAAGTGACCGGGTTCGGGTAATTGGCAAGCAAAACAAAGGTGAGGGTAATCACTAGCCAATCAAAGGCGACGATGCTGGCGCCGCGCCAGTTACTGCGCTGAGTGACTTGACGAAATTCTTCAGGGGTCAACAATTCTTTAACAGGTTGCACGGTCGGTAAAGCTCCAGGGTTTATTGGAAGGCCAATTTTGCGGTAGGTATACGATAAGGTTTGTCAGTCTCGGCGTCTGCCCACAACTCTCGACCCATGCGGTCGTAGTCGAGCATGGCCCGCCAGAGTGCGTGCCGAGGCTCGCTATCGAGAAATTCTGCGGGTAACAACGGATCCTTGGCGAGGACTTGAATGGCGTGGCCGCCCAAATAGAACGTCTCTTTCATCGCGGTTTGTCTTGGCAGGCGGTGCAAGGTGGCCATGCTCTCACTCAAGGATTGATGGGTCTGTAGGTACGACTTGGTTAGGGCTGCTACATCGAACTGTGCGTGCCAATGCTTCTGCCAACGGGCATGGATGGTAGCATTACTGGCGAGCACGGTATCGGCACTGATGCCGAGCTGGAACAAACGCTGTTCCAGCAGCCGATGAGTCAAGGCCAGGTTGTCTGGCCGAACCCAGCACTCAGAAGACGCGGGTCGAAAACCGTGGCTGTACAATGCCCAGTGGTGACGGCTCTGGTTGTTAGCGTCCGCATTGGCGCTACTGGCAGCGAGGAGCCAGGTGTGTGTCCATGGTTTGGTGCGGTCCTCGCCGAGTCGCCAGGATTCTATAAAGTCATTTACTGGATCGAGAGCTTCAGCCAAGCGGTAAGCGCCTCTGGCAAAGTTAACAATTGAACCTTTTGCGGCCAGTCGCGACAGGTTCACTCGCATCTGGTTTTCGCTGCAACCAAACATGGCGCCGGTGGCCATAATATTCGCGACGCTGGTACCGCGTTCCATGTAAGTGCGCAGTAGGTCGAGGATGATGTTGACGGGTTTCATAGCCGGCTTCGCAAGATATAAGCATCGTGGATGATGTGCTCCCAGTGTAATCCTAGTGAGCCGAATATTACAGCTTCCGTCGATTATTTAGTGAATTGTGTAATATTGATGGCGGCGATTCACAGTGGTTACTTTCAGATGAGGGCAAATCATGAGATTAGCGGGGCTCAAGAGTGAATTGATGGGGTCTAATCGCGAGTTAAGCGAGAAGCAAGTTGACGGGACCTAGTCACATCATGATAATACGCGTTCTTTGCGCTGGTAGCTCAGCTGGATAGAGTACCTGGCTACGAACCAGGCGGTCGGGGGTTCGATTCCCTCCCAGCGCACCAATTTTTACAATGTGTTGATACGACGTTTAAACAATGTCTTTCAAACACTGAGTTCCAAACACTGATTTCGCGGTAGCGATTTCATCGGCTTGCAGGTGTTACACCCTCTAAAAACCCGGGACACCGGTGCTTTTTGTGTTCGACTCCTAGCATGAATTCACACTGACCTTGTTCTGGGTCGATGGGATATCCGATCCAGTTATACGGAGAGATGGCCGAGTGGCTGAAGGCGCGCCCCTGCTAAGGGTGTATACGTTAATAGCGTATCGAGGGTTCGAATCCCTCTCTCTCCGCCATAAATTAAAGGCGCCTTTATTGGCGCTTTTTTTATGGCTGACTATAGGCGTGCGCGTGAAATCTTGTTGGTAAATCCGACACTTGCCGGCGCTATAGTTGGGGGTGAAAACTGTCGCGCTGCGGTCGGCCGAATTAGGTGAGCAAGGCCAGCCGACGTGGTATTGTAATATCTTTAGGCGCCACTCAACTGGGCGCTGACTAATGGAGACAGGATTGTGTCTGACTTACTGCTTGAGGGTCTGAATCTGGCGATGTATGGCATGGGTACGGTATTCGTCTTTTTGACGTTACTGGTGGGCGCGACGACGTTAATGTCGCGCCTCCTGCGTGAAGCGCCCACAGTGGTTACCAGTGTGACACCAGCGGCGCAGGCTGAGCCTCGACTGTTGGCAGCAATAACCGCAGCCGTGCACCAATATCGAAAGCAAAAGGATTGATTCAACCTTGGCCCATAGATTTCGTTGGGTTCCTGTGATATTTATACCAAGCGCTGTCAAAACCAGCCGTCGAAGCTGCCGCTAAACCCAGTGGTGGCTGAGAAAAAGTGTCGTTCATCATGACGGCGTAACTACCATTAAAGTATAAAGGGCTCTAGACGCTATGAGCGAGAAGAAACCCCTCGGCATCACCGATGTGGTGTTGCGCGACGCACATCAGTCACTATTCGCCACCCGTATGCGGTTGGACGATATGTTACCCATCGCAGACAAACTTGATCAGGTGGGCTTTTGGTCTCTCGAAAGCTGGGGCGGTGCAACCTTCGATGCATGTATTCGCTATTTAGGTGAGGACCCTTGGGAGCGTATTCGCGAGCTCAAGAAGGCCATGCCAAACACGCCGCAACAAATGCTCTTCAGAGGACAAAATATTCTTGGTTATCGGCATTACGCTGATGACCTGGTGAACAAATTTGTGGAACGTGCAGCAGTCAATGGCGTCGACGTGTTTCGCATTTTCGATGCCATGAACGATCCTCGGAATCTTGAGTCGGCGATCAAGGCGGTGCTGAAACAGGGCAAGCATGCCCAAGGCACTTTGTCTTATACCGTTAGTCCGGTGCACAACATTGAGGGTTGGGTGGCGATGGGGCAGGCGCTTGAGTCCATGGGTGCCGATTCTATTGCCATCAAGGATATGGCAGGTTTGTTGAAGCCCTATGTTGCATTTGAGCTGATCTCAGAACTCAAAAAAGTCGTTAATATCCCGATTCACATGCAATGTCATGCGACGACCGGCATGTCGACAGCGACTTATCTCAAAGCCATCGAAGCGGGCATCGATAACGTCGACACGGCGATCTCTTCGATGAGCATGACCTACGGTCACTCGCCAACGGAATCGCTGGTGGCGATATTGCAAGATACCGATCGTGACACCGGTCTGAATATAAATTTACTGGAAGAGATTGCGGCTTATTTTCGTGAAGTGCGGAAGAAATATGCGAAATTCGAAGGTGCTCTGCGCGGCATCGATTCTCGAATATTAGTCGCGCAGGTTCCTGGTGGCATGCTGACTAACCTTGAAAATCAATTGCGCGAGCAGAACGCGGGTGACCGACTCGACGAGGTGTTGCTCGAAATTCCTCTGGTTCGCAAGGATCTGGGATTCATTCCCTTGGTCACCCCGACGTCTCAAATCGTTGGTACCCAGGCGGTCCTGAATGTGTTGGCCGGCGAGCGTTATAAAAATATTACGAAAGAGACCGAAGGCGTGCTTAAAGGCGAGTACGGCATGACGCCCGCGCCGGTAGACTCAGCGTTGCAGGCGCGCGTGCTCGCAGGCGGTGAAGCCATAACCTGTCGGCCGGCAGATTTACTGGCCCCCGAGTTCGACAAATTGAAGAAGGAGTTGTTGGGTCTGCAGGCGGAAAAAACCTTGATCTTCGGTGCTAATGTGGATGATGACGTGCTGACCTATGCGTTGTTTCCCCAGCCAGGTTTGAAATTTCTAGCCAACCGACATCATCCGGAAGCCTTTGAGCCAGCGCCCGGTTTGGAGCCAGAGGCCGTTGCGGTGCCGGCGGTAGCAGCAGTACCCGGTGGCCAGCCTGAAACCTACTCTGTCGAGGTGGCCGGCCAGGTTTATGTGGTTAAGGTCAGTTCAGGGGGTGACATCCTGTCGACCGCACCAGTAGTAAATACCCCTGAATCTGCTAGCCCTGGAGGGGTTGGCGTGCTGGCCCCGTTGTCTGGGAACATTACTCGGGTCAACGTCGTCGTCGGTGACCATTTGAACAGTGGTGACGTGGTAGTGGTTCTTGAAGCGATGAAGATGGAAACCGAAATTCGTGCCAATTGCGCGGGTAAGGTTTCGCAAGTGCTGGTCAGAGAAGGTCAGGCGGTGTCTGCGGGCGACACTTTAATGACGTTCGGGTAGGTCGGTTATGGAGCAGTTACTCGAGCTTTGGCATACCAGCGGAATTTATCAACTGCAGGCAGATCAGGGCGTTATGTTGTTGGTGTCCCTGACGTTACTGTACCTGGCGATCGGGCGAGGCTTCGAGCCGTTGCTGTTGGTGCCGATCGGGTTTGGTGGCTTGCTGAGTAATATCCCAGGGGTCGATATCGCCGTCGGGGAAGGCATACTGCACCAGTTTTATGTCATGGGTCTAGAAACCGGCATGTTTCCTTTGTTGATCTTTATGGGTGTTGGAGCCATGACAGACTTTGGTCCCTTGCTGGCCAATCCGAAGACCCTCTGGCTCGGGGCTGCCGCCCAGTTCGGCATCTTTGCAACCCTTCTCGGAGCCGTTGGCCTGACCTCTCTGGGTTGGTTCGACTTCTCCATTCAGGAAGCGGCGGCAATCGGTATTATCGGCGGCGCCGATGGGCCGACGGCGATTTATGTCGCAGGCATTCTAGCGCCCCATATGCTGGGGGCCATCGCGGTGGCCGCATATTCATATATGGCCCTGGTACCATTGATTCAACCGCCGATTGTGCGCGCGCTAACGACCCAGCGAGAACGCGAAATTGTGATGACACAGCTGCGGGTAGTATCTCGGCGAGAGAAAATATTTTTCCCGGTGGTGCTGTTAGTGCTGGTTGCCATGTTGGTGCCGAGTGCGGCGCCGCTGTTGGGGATGTTCTGTTTCGGTAATTTTATGCGCGAATGTGGCATGGTCGATCGCCTCAGCGATACGACTCAAAACGCGCTGATCAATGTTGTTACGATTTTGTTGGGTCTTGCCGTGGGTTCGAAACTTCGCGCTGACCAATTTCTGGTGGCCGAGACGCTGGGTATTCTATTGCTGGGCATGGTCGCATTTTGCATCGGTACGGCGACAGGGGTGTTGATGGCAAAACTACTTAACCTGTTGTCAAAACAACAAATCAATCCCTTGATCGGTGCCGCGGGCGTGTCCGCGGTGCCCATGGCCGCTCGAGTGGCGAATAAGCTGGGCCTTGAAGCGAACCCCCATAATTTTCTGTTGATGCATGCGATGGGTCCAAACGTCGCGGGTGTTATTGGTTCGGCGGTGGCTGCCGGGGTGTTGATTCAATTCGCTCGTTAGCAGCGGCTGAATCATAGCTCGTGACAGCAACCTGCCTGAGGCTTGGCATGACGGCTTTCAAGGTGACGATGGGGCATTCGTTGAGATACGGCTATCCTGGTTATTTAGAGACCGCGCTGCCTGTTATCGGCTGCAGCAGGATCTGATTTCATGGCTGGAAAATACCTGTTACTGTAAAGCGGCTGGCTTAACCCTTAAATGAAGCGTTATCTGAAGCATTAACTGAAGCATTAACTGAAGCATTGGGGTAGTCAGTAATTCAATAACAAATAATACTAGAGGGCGACACATGAGCATTAATGGCGATTGGAAAGTCACAATGAACTCTCCCATGGGCGCGCAGGATGCGACCTTGAGTCTCGCAGCCGATGGCGCAGCATTGTCTGGCAAGATTGTCAGCTCCCAGGGTACTCAGGAATTCGCTGGCGGCAGCGTTGATGGCAGTAGTTTGGCGTGGAAGGTCAAGATGACCCAGCCCATGCCCATGGAGCTGGATTTTTCGGCGACAGTTGAAGGTGACGGTATCAGCGGTAATGCTAAGCTGGGTATGTTTGGTAACGCGACTTTTTCCGGAACTCGCGTCTAGCGATAGAAGAATTCGCGGTGCCTTGATGTTCGCATCGAGCCGTCCTTGAGTTTGCGGCTTGGGCTAGCGCTGGTGCAGGATTGCTAAGTGGCACCGAGTGGATCGACAGTTGCAGGTTGTCTTGGTGCGTTGTGGTGGGACTCTGTCATCTTACTCCGTACCCAAAATCTTGTTAGACTCAAGCTTTTGGTGAATGGACATTAATCAATGGCTGATCTTCAGGTCGATCTATTTTGGTCATTTCGCAGTCCCTGGTCCTACTTGGCAACGCCGCGACTGCGGGCCCTGCAGGAGCAGTTCGAAGTCACGGTGAATTTTCGCCCGGTCTATCCTATTGCGATCCGCACGCCAGATTTCTTTTTGTCTGTGGATCCGCTATGGCCCGGTTATTTGATGACTGATGTGCATCGTTGCGCTGAATTTTTAAATATCCCCTTCCGCTGGCCAAGCCCAGATCCCGTCAAACAATATCAGGACGAACAGGGTCGACGTCGTACGGCGGAGGACCAGATCTATATTTATCGATTGACTCGTCTGGGCATTGTCGCAGCAGAAGCGGGTCGCGGCGTTGAATTTGCCGATGAGGTTTCTAGTTTGATTTGGGGTGGTACACGAAACTGGCAGGCGGGCGATCTGCTGGCCGAGGCGACCGACCGAGCCGGCTTAGACCTGGCTACTATGGATGCCATTGTCGATGCCGAGACCCTGAGATTGGAGTCTGTCATTCTAGCCAACCAGAACGCCCATGCTCAGTCCGGTCACTGGGGTGTGCCGACCTGTGCCTTTGAGGGTGAGCCGTTCTTCGGTCAGGATCGTATCGATGTATTGCAATGGCGTTTACAACAGAAAGGGCTGCAACGTCGTGCGGCAGGTGCCGCGCCTTGACAGACCTCGAATGAATTTGTAGTTTGTGCTATCCAGAGACTAATAAGATCCTGTCGTTGGGGGTCTAACCAGAATCCAACCTGAAAAGAGAGAAAGCATGCAAGAATATCTGAAATTTTATATCAATGGCGAATGGGTCGACCCCGTCAAGCCGGCCTCCTTGGATGTGATCAATCCTTCAACAGAAGAAGCGTTTGCAAAGATCAGCATGGGCAGTGCCGCCGACGTTGAGAAAGCGGTGGCTGCAGCCAAGGTTGCCTTTGAGAGCTACTCGCGCGCGACTGTCGCGGAGCGGCTTGAGTTGTTTGGTGCGATTTTGGCCGAATACACGAAGCGTTATGACGAAATTGCCGCGGCGATTTCAACTGAAATGGGCGCGCCCATCTGGTTGT
>JABBAY010000226.1 GCA_018607725.1 K189A clade bacterium | reverse complement strand
AAAGCTTTACTACTAAAAGCTTTACTACCAAAAGCTTTACTACCAAAAGCTTTACCGCTACCCAAGTCACCAATAAAAACGGCTCTCAAACTCACCAATGACTTGCGCGTTACAGTAATGAGACTGGTGCCCACGACAAAAGTTCAATAACTCCGCAACGACTACCAAAAATAATTGCCAACATAATTTTACATTGCGTTTATCCTTTGTCCCTTCATCGTCCAATGCTGGATCTAAATGGGCGCCTAATGCGCCTCTTCCCAATTCAGACCCACTCCCGTCTCCACCAGTAAAGGCACCTTGAGCTCAACCGCCTGGCTCATCTTAGCGGTAAGGATCGCAGCAACTTCATCGACCTGATCCGCATTAACCTCAAGCACTAATTCGTCATGCACCTGCATGATCATTCGGGCATCGGGCTTATCTGTAGTCAACCATCGATCAACATCGATCATGGCCAGCTTGATAATATCCGCCGCCGAACCCTGCATCGGCGCATTGATCGCGGTACGTTCAGCGCCTTGGCGGCGCTGGAAATTGGTGGTATTGATCTCTGGTAAATACAAGCGTCGACCAAATAGGGTCTCAACAAAACCTTGCTCGGCGGCAAGCGCCTTGGTTCGATCCATGTAATCAAGAACGCCGGGGTAGCGTTCAAAATACAGGTCAATATAAGACTGTGCATCACCACGTCCGATACCCAGCTGGCGCGCTAGGCCAAAAGCAGACATACCATAGATCAAACCAAAGTTAATCGCTTTGGCACTGCGGCGCTGATCAGCTGTCACGGCCTCAAGGCTTTGGCCAAAAACTTCAGCCGCAGTGGCCTTGTGGATATCCAAGCCCTGAGCGAATGCCGTCAACAAACCCGCATCGGACGACAGGTGCGCCATGATCCGCAATTCAATTTGCGAATAATCGGCTGCGATCAATTGATATCCCGGCGCAGCAATGAAGGCTTTACGTACCTGACGACCTTCTTCTGTTCGTATAGGGATGTTTTGCAGATTGGGATTGGTACTCGACAACCGGCCAGTGGCCGCCACCGCCTGGTGGTACGAGGTATGGATTCGTCCGGTGCCAGGATTCACCTGTTTAGGTAACTGGTCCGTATAGGTCGACTTTAATTTAGACAGTCCGCGATATTCGAGAATAACTTTGGGTAAAGGATAATCTAACGCTAACTCCTGGAGCACATCTTCTGCCGTTGACGGCTGGCCTTTGGGGGTCTTTTTCTTAACCGGCAATTGCAACTTTTCAAAAAAGATTGTTTGCAGTTGCTTCGGTGAACCTAGATTGAATGGTTCTCCCGCCAACTCAAAAGCATCGCGCTCCAGCTCCTCCAAGCGTTGGCTCAGTTTGGCGCTTTGTCTATTGAGCAAACCAGTATCTAACAGCACGCCGTTGCGTTCAATTCTGGACAACACGCTGACCAACGGTAATTCGATTTTCTCAAACACACTTTCCAAGGATGGCAATGCGTGCAATTTTGGCCACAAAGCCTCATGCAATTGCAAAGTGATATCAGCATCTTCGGCGGCATACTTTGCTGCTATCTCGATGTCCACCTGATCGAAGGTAATCTGCTTGGCCCCCTTACCGGCAACTTCCTCGAACGGGATCGTACTCTTGCCCAGATACTTCAATGCCAGGTCGTCCATGTTATGCCTTGTGGCCACCGAATTCAGTACATAGGACTCCAACATCGTGTCAAAGGCGATGCCACGCAGCTCAATGCCATAGCGCGCCAAAACGCTCATATCATACTTAAGATTCTGGCCTACCTTCTGCTTGTTCGGGTCCTGCAGTAGTCCACGCAACTCATCAAGTACCATCTCTCGAGACAGTTGTTCTGGCACGCCGAGATAAGCATGCGCCAAAGGGATGTAAGCCGCCTCACCGGACTTAACACTGAATGACACACCAACTAACTCGGCCTGCATGTAGTCAAGACTCGTGGTCTCTGTGTCGAAAGCAAACACCGGTGCAGCTTGCAGCTTTTCAATCCAACGGGCTAATACATCACGACTCAGTATCGTCTCATAATCTGAGGGCGTTGAATCATCGAGCGTCACAGCATCAGTATCACCGCGGAGTTCACCCACCCACTGCCGAAACTCATATTCTGTAAACAATTGACGCAACGCCTCTGCATCCGGTGGCGTCAGCACCAGCTCTTCCGGCGTCACCTCAAGGGCCACATCCAACTTAATAGTAGCCAGCTGGTAGGACAGGCGCAGAGTCTCCAGCGAATTTCGTAAATTCTCGCCAACCTTGCCCTTAATCTCATCAGCATGATTAATAATCCCCTCGACACTGGCATACGCCGTGAGCCATTTAACTGCCGTTTTCGGTCCGCAATTGGGCACACCGGGTATGTTGTCCGATGCATCACCAACGAGCGCCAGGTAATCGACAATTTGATCGGGTCGAACACCGAATTTTTCCTCAACACCAGCCTCGTCCATTACGGTATCGGTCATGGTGTTAACCAACGTGATGTGAGGGTTGACCAATTGTGCCATATCCTTATCACCGGTTGAGATCAGCACGGGCATTTGCCGCCGGGTCGCTTCCTCAGCCAAGGTACCAATGACATCATCCGCCTCAACGCCTTCGATGATCAGTAGCGGCAGGCCCATTTTTCGAATGATGTCCTGTATCGGCAGGATTTGTTCTCGCAGTTCGTCGGGCATAGCCGCCCGGTTTTCCTTATAGGCGGGATACAGCGTGTTTCTGAAAGACTTGCCCTTGGCATCGAACACGACAGCAATATGGCTCTGCGGATAATCAGTCATCAGCTTCCTGATCATGCTGATAACACCTCTAATAGCACCGGTGTGGGCGCCCTTGGTACTCATCAACTTGGGTAGTGCATGGTAGGCACGGAAAAGGTAGGATGAACCATCAATCAGAACCAGTGGGTAGTTGTCTTTCATCTTGAATCGCTCAGGTATTTTGGGGAACCATACTGTGAACTCACGCAACATTCCAATCCTAGTTCAACTTGTCTTGTTGTTATGCTGCAGTAGCTTTTTCTATTCGATTTCGGCGAGCGAACTCACTCTGCCTGATCCGGCGAGCGATGGTCGTGATGTAGAAATTGTGGTGGGCGAGAATCGCACGATTTATGAATACCGCACCAACGGTATCTTAATGATGATCAAGGTTGTTCCAAAAAAAGGCAGACCCTACTATATGGTGCCTGCTGATGGCTCGCCTCATTTCACCGACCTTGATCATAGCAAGAGTCTTTACCCTAGCTGGGTGTTATTCGAGTGGTAACCTGTGGCCGCCTTTACTAGCTTTTCCGAGTCCGCATTAAGCCGTTATTTGTGCATGTTTGAACTTGGCGAGCTCGTGTCCTGTACGCCAATTACAGCTGGCATAGAAAATTCCAACTACTTCGTTAACCTGCAAGTAGACGATGTGATCAGCGAGTATGTGCTGACGATCAACGAAACACTGAGCTTTAAAGAGGCACCTTTTTTCAGTCAACTCCTGAGCCAACTTGCGCGCGCAGGAGTGCCGGTACCGGCACCAAAACGTACGCTGGATGGCATGTCGAGCACGATATTTTGCGGTAAACCGACCTGGCTGTTTCCGAAACTGGCAGGCGCCCACCCGCAAACTGTTAACGATCAGCAGTGCCATCAGATCGGTCAAGCACTCGCCAATCTCCACGCTGCTGCCTGCAGCGTCAGCCTCACCCGATCAAATCCCTATAATTTTGAATGGGCGACGGCAACATTCGATCAGCTCAGCTTTAGACTCGCTACCGCAGATCAACATTTACTCAGAACGATATTGACCGAACACCGGGAGCTAGAGAGTTTGGACTTACCCACGGGCATCGTTCATGGCGACCTGTTTCGCGACAATGCTCTATTTATCGACGATACCTTGACGGGTATTATCGATTTTTATCACGCGTGCCAAGATAGCCTGGTTCAGGATCTGGCGATCACGGTAAATGACTGGTGCAGCGATGCCAACGGCCAGATGGACTCGAGGCGAAAAAACAGTTTGATAGCGGGCTACGAAAGCGTTCGGCCCTTGATGCTCGAAGAGCGCGCCGCGTTGAGTTCTTTTCAGCGGGTTGGTGCTTTAAGGTTTATTCTAACAAGATTTCTAAGCGGCGAAGGTGATGTCCACCTGAAAGACCCTGAGGAGTTTTTAAGAATCGCCAGACAGCTGGGATAAACACTAACTTAAATTATCGCTGTAACGAGTCGATGATTTTCTGAATTTTTTCAGCTTGATGAGGTGCTTTAATAAAGCCAGCATATTGACCGAATGGATCCACCACCACAATACTTGCACTGTGGTCGACGGTGTAGGTCCCTGGCTCTGCTCCCGGGACCTTGCCGAAAGCGACGTTGACGTTAGTCGCAAGCCCAACAATGCTGTCAAAACTACCGGTAAAACCCTGAAAATCCGGATTAAAACCTGCCAAGTAGCTAGCTAGCTGAGCCGGCGTGTCGCGCTCTGGATCAACACTCACCAACACGATTTGCGGTGGCGTCTGCATTTTCTTGACCGCTCGATTAAGCACGCCGAGCGTAGTCGGACAAATATCCGGGCAGTAAGTGAAGCCAAAAAATAACAGCGACCAATGACCTTTCAGAGCTGCGATACCAACGGTTTCGCCATTCTGATCAGTCAGACTAAAGGGTTTAATCTCCCTTGCCTGCGGAAAACCAAAATAGCCTAGCTCCTGATATTCGATAACACTCAGAGTTTTTGGTGTCATAAAATTATTCACGAACAAACCGAGGATCAGTGCGATGAATCCCGCAATGACCAGCAAAGTATTTCGAATGCCCGTTGTCATAAAGTACTCTTGTTGGCAAAAATGGATGTAGCCTGTCGAGTGTCAGACAGGCTTCAGGAGCAGGATGTAATCTACTGGAAAGGCATAGTGATCGATTAGCAGCGCCAAAAACAAGAGCATCAAATAGACAATAGAATAGCGAAAAGTCTCTCTGGGGGCACGGCGATTGGTGCCTTTTAGTAACACCAAACTCCAGTAGAGAAAACCACCACCGAGTGCAAGGGCAGAAACTAGATAGAACAGATTACTCATGCCAATCAAATAAGGCAGGATAGTGACCACAATCATCACAATCGTATAAAGGAGTATATGGAGCTTGGTATACTCCTCACCATGGGTCACCGGCAACATGGGAATATCCACCTTTCGATACTCGTCGACCCGATCGATCGCCAACGCCCAAAAATGCGGTGGCGTCCACGCGAAAATAATCAGTACCAGCAGCAAGCCACCGCCATCAATGCTATTGGTCACCGCCGTCCAACCGAATAATGGCGGCGCAGCGCCGAACAGCCCACCGATCACAATATTCTGGGATGTCGCACGCTTCAAGTACGCCGTGTAAATGACACCATAGCCAACCCATGACGCCAAATTCAGCCAGGCAGTCAGCGGATTGATCAGCCCATACAGCAAAACGAAACCAAGAATACCGGTGATTCCCACAAATACAGCGCCTTGAACATTGGTGACTCGACCTTGAGCCACCGGACGACTGCGCGTACGGGCCATGTCGGCATCAATCTTCGAATCCAACAAGTGATTCAGTGCAGCGGCCGATCCAGCGACCAGAGCAATACCCAGATTGCCAAATAACAAGATATCCCAAGGCACCATCCCGGGGGTCGCCAAAAACATACCGACGATGGAGCACAACAGCATCAGCAGAACGACCTTGGGTTTGCACATCTCCAGGTAGTCTCGCCAGCTGATGTTCGGCGCTAATGTATAACTATTTGCTTCAGACACGATATAAAGCTTCTTTGAATATCATAATGGACCTGCATAGTAACGAAATACGGTGATGTTTTCAGTCGGTATTTTCACGCGGAATTGCCGAGCCCTAGCCAATGTTGGAGATTTTCAGCAAATGGCGGATATCTTTGCGCAAAGGCATACCGATTTTATCAAATCGATAAAGCATCATGATATTGCCATTAGGATCCATCAGCAAAATGACCTGCTCGTCCATTGAATCGGCAGGGAAGCGACTTGCAAGAGCGCTTGTTAATGCCAGAGCATCATAGTCATAGCTCAGTAGGTCTGGGTGTTCGGTCTCAATTAGGCTTAACAGTGGTCCGTCAGCCAATTTGCTGTGCAGGGCCACGCGCTGAACGCGATCGGCATCTTTACCAAGCCCGATAACGATTTGGCGGCTTAGGTATAGTCGCTGCACACAGACCTCATCGCAGTGGCCAGCGACGGGGATGAGGAGGGTCCAAACGCCTGGCGGAATGGGCGTTGCATCGACCAAATTGAGGGTGTCAACAGCCATGGGTGGCTGTATCAACTCGCCTTCATTCGTTGTCGATACTGGGATTAGCTCAGGGAAATAAAAGAACATTGCATAGGCGATCATCATGGGCACCACAGCGATGCTGAACAGGGCGACGAGTTTCCTGCGGTTCCGACTGCGCTCCTTCGCGACATCGGTCACACTTCTATCTTGGTTTTCAGTATTCATCTAGTTTCCTCGTCGCGAACGGGCGATCTCAAGGTGAAGTAGCCAAAGGCGATAAGTACAGCAAAGGCCATTAAGAACCATTGCACCGCGTATCCCATGTGTTTGTCCGGGGACACGGTGGTCACTATCCAGTAACGGGGCAGCGCAAAAGGGTCCGTGGCATTAAGTCTGATCAGATGCGGATAGAGTGGCATGTTGAGGACCTGCTCAAGAATCTGCGGGTTAGTGCTTTGAACAATACCGAGTTCGTCCATCAACTCTGCTGCGCTGAACTGCTCATCCTTGACGGTTGATACGTAAACATGGCCAGACAAGTTTAATTTGCCTTGAGCCGTAGGAGGAATCTGTGGCCTGATAAGACGAGTTGCGGCCATGGGCACAAAACCACGGTCAACCAAAAACGCCTGCTGAGTCTCACTATCGGTGAAGACCTGTAACACTTCAAACCCAACGCGGCCTTGTAGCACGATGTTGTCTCTTAAGAGCGCTGGCACGTCATTATAATTACCGCTGAGAATGACCGGCAGACCATCGACGCCCGCCTTGCGCTGCAGAAGATCTGTCGCAGGTAAGGGTGGTTGATTAGTACGCGCCTCATTGCGCTTCAGGAGCTCGACTTTTTCGGTCGTCCGGTCGAGCTGCCAAAATCCCAGACTGATGAAACTGAACATGCAGACACAGGAAAACACGCTCATCTTCCAGTTTAGATTCAGTTGTAAGGGTCTATTCATTCGGGCTATCACCAGTATAATCCCTTGATTCATTTCAACAACGCCAGCGGCGATACTTATATGTGGATCAAAGTCATTATTGTCTTGTTATTCGTTGCCAATATCGTGGCCTTAAGCGGCGCGTTTTACACACTGCTGCTAGACCAAGGGCGCGGTGGTAAACGCACAGCTAACCTGTTGTTGGTCCGGGTGGCGCTGGCCCTCTTGTTGTTAGGCGTCGTTGTTTATGGCGTCTGGAGTGGCGACCTAGGTATATCAGCACCCTGGCACGGCGATAACCGAACCGCTGTTC
>JABBAY010000221.1 GCA_018607725.1 K189A clade bacterium | reverse complement strand
ATCCAGCAGGAGCATATCCTACAGTTGATGACGATGTGTCAGATAGACTAATCAAGCTCGTAGGTGCCTGTGGACAAGCAGCAGCATAGTTAGCCGCATAACCTACTCTTTTTTAAAATTGGCTTTTGATGTGTTGGGAAGGGTACAACTAATACTAACGAAGACGAACCCTACCCCCGCGCCCTTTAAATCACCCCGCCGACTCTGTTTCTGAGTAAGCCACTAACCCCTATTCAAACAGCAAAGAAGCAGCAGCAACCAGCGCAACTGGGGCTGTCAAATGCATGAATTATCGAGATTGCGGAGGTATAGGGCAGGTTCGCGGTGCAGTGCAGAAAAATAGACGGTACTGGCCTCTCGCGATTTTCACCTTCAGTGAAAACGCTGGCGGTCTCGACTTTCTTCGCGCTGCGAAGAAACCGAGTTGGTAGCTACGGGTGGACTTGAACCACCGACCCCAGCATTATGAATGCTGTGCTCTAACCAACTGAGCTACGTAGCCACACTTCAACTTGCTTCTTCAAAACACATCCTGCGAATGACGATCGGGCTTTGAGGACGCGCATTCTCTAATTTCAATGAAAATTTGTCAAGATTCTGACTGATTCAGTTGGAATAACCCGCGACAGTCTGAAAATATCACTGGCTGCCACCGACGCCACGGCGCAATAGCCTAGCCAGGCATGGCCTAGATCTGCGCTCTGGCGTCAGCCCGCATCGCCTCAGCACTGCCATTGGAACCCCCTACGGCAATCTGCTGAACATCTTGCGCGCCGACAAAGCCGCAAACCTGCTCAAGGTAGCGGCTCACATGACCACCGGCACCGCCGATTTCTGTGCCGCCACTGGTAGTCACCAGGCAAGCCCGATTGAGCTTCATGAGGACTTTGGGGCCGGTCTGAGTGCACTGAAAGGCCTGGCCAGGACGACAATCATAGTCAATCCATTGCTAGACCACTATTGGCACACCCAAGTGATACATAGGCGCACCCGCCAAGTCGATTGTGCTCAGACGGTTTTTGGAGCCCCCAGCCAGGCCCCGGCGACAACGTTTAACTGGCTTATATCTAGCCCTTTTCGCGAGTAAGATTCCGAAAACCGAATGCTTATCTAAACATTAAACCGAAAATGGACGACATCGCCGTCCTGCACCAGATATTCCTTGCCTTCCAGGCGCCATTTGCCAGCTTCCTTGGCGCCGCTCTCACCCTTGAACGCCACAAAGTCTGCATAGGCTGTAACCTCGGCTCGAATGAAGCCTTTCTCGAAGTCCGTATGAATAACGGCAGCTGCCTGCGGCGCTGTCGCACCTTGGCGCACGGTCCAGGCACGGACTTCTTTGACACCAGCAGTGAAATAGGTCTGTAGACCCAACAACCGGTAACCGGCTCGGATTACGCGATCAAGCCCTGGCTCCTGCATACCCATCTCAGCGAGAAACTCGGCTTTTTCTTCGTCTTCAAGCTCAGCAATTTCAGCTTCCAGCTTATTACAGATAGCAACGACTTCCGCGCCTTCCGCTGCCGCGATCTGCATCACCGCATCCAGCAATGCATTATTCTCAAAACCTTCTTCATCAACGTTGGCGATATACAGCACAGGCTTCATGGTGAGCAAATGCAGTTCTCGCACGAGATCTCGCTCATCGTCGGTAAACGTAAAGGTTCGCGCCGGATTGCCCAGATTGATATGGGCTTGCAGGCGCTCCAGAAACGCAACACGCGCAATGGCTTCTTTGTCGCCGCTCTTGATGGTCTTGCTGAAGCGAAGAATACCCTTTTCCACAGAGTCGAGGTCAGCCAATTGCAACTCCGTGTTGATCACCTCGATGTCACGGGCCGGATCGACGCTATCAGAAACGTGGGTTACATTCTCATCTTCGAAGCAGCGCACGACATGGGCAATAGCATCGGTCTCGCGAATGTTCGCCAAAAATTTATTACCCAGACCCTCGCCTTTCGAGGCACCTGCCACCAGGCCGGCAATGTCCACAAACTCCATGCTGGTCGGCACGACCCGTTGCGGATCGACGATCTCGGCGAGCTTGTTGAGCCGCGGATCAGGCATGGCAACGACCCCGGAGTTCGGCTCAATGGTACAGAACGGGAAATTTTCCGCACCAACACTGGCCTTGGTCAGAGCATTGAAAAGCGTCGATTTACCGACATTGGGGAGGCCAACGATGCCACAATTAAAGCCCATGGATAATTTCCTTTAGGTGAATCGAATCTTTGCTGGCGCCAGGAACCCGCCAGCTGCTATTTCAAACTTGTTAGGTACGCTATCGCCTAGCTGGCGTTAAAGCCATTCAAGGCATTCATGGCCTGTTCCCATTCACCTTGAGCCGCTAGGGGCATGAGTACCAGGGCCTCGTCAATACACTGCTGAATCAGCTTTTCATCGGCAGGACTAACGGTGCTCAGCACATGGCCAATGACGTCTGTCTTAGTCCCTGGATGACCAACACCAATCCGCAGTCGGTTGAAATCCTGACGGCCACCCAGCGCTCGAGTGATGTCTCGCAAACCATTATGGCCGGCGAGACCGCCGCCCTGCTTGAAGCGAATGCTTCCAGACGGAAGATCCAATTCATCATGGGCCACCAGGATGTCCTGCGGATCGATTTTATAAAAATTCGCAATCGCGCCCACAGCTTTGCCGCTCTCATTCATAAAAGTCTTAGGAATCAGCAGGCGAAGTTCGTTTTGTTGGTAATTGATGGTCGCAACGTGGCCGAAGAATTTCTTCTCGTTTTTGAACTGTGCGCCCTGTTGCTCTGCAAATCGAGAAACGAACCAAACACCGGCATTGTGTCTGGTTCGCGCATACTGCTCTCCCGGATTGCCAACCCCAACAATGAGACGAAGTGGTGTGCTCATTGAATTAGCCCGGTAGCTCGATCGTTAGTCTTCAGTACTGTCTTTTGCAGCGCCGCCATCACTTTCTTCAACAGGAGCGTCCGCTTCAATCGTCGCACGAGATGCGTTGACAGAAACAATCACCTGATTGTGGTCATCACCCAAAGCAAGCTCAGGAATGGTCACACCCTTGGGAAGAACGACCTCGTTCATATGGATCGAGTCACCAAGACTTAAGTTCTGCACATCAACTTCGATGAATTCAGGCAGATCTGCCGGCAAACAAGCGATAGTGACCGAGGACATGACATGAGACACCATACCGCCATCCTGCTTGACACCGATAGCGGTGTCTTCGTTCAGAAAGTGGAACGGAATTTCTACAGTAATTTCATGGTCCATCTGCACGCGAAGAAAATCTGCATGCATAATGCGGTCCTTCGCTGGATGACGCTGCAGTGCCTTGATAATGGCGTTATCCAAACCACCATCAGCCCTCTTCAGCTTGATGATGTGCGCAAAAAACGCTTCATTCTCACAGGCCCGGTGGATATCCTTATGTGACAATGTGATTGCAACGGGTTCTTCACCACCACCATAAATGATCGCTGGTACCAGATCGTTCAAGCGACGCAGGCGGCGGCTCGCACCTTTCCCCAAGTCAGCTCGCGGTTCAACATTCAATTCAAATTCTTGTGCCATTTTAGTTCTCCTAAAATCCACGCCAGATATTACCGCGACCGTAAGACCTGACGTTTTCTATTGCCCATTATTGGGTATTAAACATCCCACACTCTCAATCCATCCAGGTAGGACTTAGAAGAGCGCGGGTTGAATTCTTTTGCTGAAGAGTGCACTCAAGGACTCTTCGTTACTGACTCGACGGATCGATTCTGCCAGTTCATCGGCAATACTGAGTTGCCTGATTTTCTTGCACGCCTGGGCCTCTGGGCTCAGCGGGATAGTGTCCGTCACAATCAACTCGTCCATGCTCGACGCACTGATGTTCTTGATCGCATTACCGGATAACACGGCATGCGTACAGTAGGCCACAACCTTGGTCGCGCCATTCGCCTTCAGCGCATTGGCGGCCGCACATAAGGTGCCGGCGGTATCAACCATGTCGTCAACCAGCAAGCAGGTGCGACCACTGACGTCACCGATAATGTGCATTACTTCCGACTCATTCGCTCGCGGTCGACGCTTGTCAATAATCGCTAAATCTGCATCATCTAATTGCTTGGCCATAGCCCGCGCTCGAACAACACCACCGACATCTGGGGAGACAATCACCAGATTTTCATAACCCTGGCGCTCTACATCGCTCAATAATACGGGGGTGGCATAAATATTATCCACCGGCATGGCAAAAAAACCTTGGATCTGGTCTGCATGCAGGTCGATGGTCAGCAGGCGGTCGATACCGGCAATGCCGAGCATGTCGGCGACGACTTTAGCGGTGATCGGAACTCTGGCGGACCGTGAACGACGATCTTGTCTGGCATACCCGAAATACGGCACCACAGCCGTGATGCGATGAGCCGAGGCGCGATGCAAACAATCGGCCATGACAATAAGTTCCATCAGGTTATCGTTGGTCGGTGCACACGTGGGTTGCAGGATAAAGACATCCTTGCCACGCACATTTTCGTGTATCTCGACACTCACTTCACCATCGCTGAATCGGCCAACGTCAGCTCGGCCCAACTCCATTCGAAGTCTGTCCACTACCCGATGCGCTAACTCTGGATGAGCATTACCGGTAAAAATCTTCAGTTCAGCCACGATATTGATCCGAGATGAGAAAGACACACTCTGACATGATGAGCAAGCGGGTTAAAAAATGGCTGGGGTGGCAGGACTCGAACCTGCGCATGCAAGGATCAAAACCTTGTGCCTTACCAACTTGGCGACACCCCAATCTCTGCGCTTCTACGACAAACAGTTAGACGTTTCAATCTACTATACTGCTTGCTTCTAGAACTCTTTTTCCAAACTTTCTACTTACTCTCTAACAACACAACCCTGACTCAGTCAACTTCGCATCGGGCCTAAACTGGCCATTGCTCGATGCAGACTGGAGTCATTGACACCTACTGCGCTAAAACTCGTCCATTTCGCCGGTACAGCTGACTGAATCGTTTCAGCCTGTGCTTGCGTGTCTACGTCAATGAAGACGCAAGACCCTGTCCCGGTCATTCTAGCAAGACCCCAGCGGCTTAACCACTGCAGTGCCTCATCAACCTGCGGATATAGCATGCGCGCTATTGCTTCGCAGTTGTTTAATGAGCCTGTCTCTAAAAAGCGCGCTATTGTGATCGGAGTTGAGTTCCGTGTCAAATCCGGATGCAAAAATATTTCTCGGGTACTGATCTGGCAATCAGGTTGGATCACCACAAACCACCGTTGCGGCAGCTTAAGAGGCACCAATTGCTCGCCCACGCCTTCTGCCCAGGCAGATTGTCCATGAACAAAAACGGGCACGTCGGCACCCAATTCAAGACCTAAATTTGCGAGCGCCGTTAACGACAAACCCGTGCCCCAGAGCAGATTCAAACCCACCAGGGTCGTTGCCGCATCCGAACTGCCCCCGCCAAGTCCAGCACCGCTGGGGATCCGCTTGCTGAGCTGAATGTTCGCACCAGCCGCACAACCCGTGAGCGCCGCCAGTTTTTGAGCGGCTTGGTAGACAAGGTTATCTTCGGCAGCAACCCCACTCAGGGCACTCACCTGCAAAGAATCAGCACTCGCAAACGTGATCTGATCAGCATAATCGAGCAGCTGAAACGCCGTTTGTAGCTCATGATAACCATCTGCGCGCCGCCCAGTGATAGTCAGGCACAAATTCAACTTGCAGGGCGCTGGCAATTGAAATTTCAATAGTGCCACGCTTTGACAACCAGTAGCAGCTTCATCTCTGCACGCTGTAGTTGTATTTTCAGCGGGCCGAGCACACCCTGACGACGAATCAGCACATCCCAGCCGAGTTGTCGAAACCCATCATCAATGGTCTTGAATCGCTGTCCCGGGGCCGGGATACCGCGCACCCAATAGCGCATGGGTGATACCGGCAACGCATAGCCGAGGGCAGCTAATGCCAGCGCTTCCGGGCTGCTCGCCTGCTGGGGATTGCCGTCTCCAAGATCCAGCGTGGCGCCCTCCATCGAGCCTGAGATATGACCCACGCTAATCCCCAGAGGCCCATACAAGCTAATGGCATACCGATCAGACTCTTGTACCCAGGAGATACTGAGATTGCCGCTATGGCCAGCAGCGACGATGCCCAGCTTGCCTTCGAGCGACCAGTTCGAGGCCGCGGCCAATGAGCCTGCGGGTATAGCGCGAGTTGCACAGCCGCTGAGCAGCAGCAAACCCAGGCCCCAGCAGCAGAAGACAGACCAATGACGGGGCATCAATTTCACGGTTGGGTTAATCGCTCTATGACCTGTTTTAAAGGCTCGCTGTCCGGCACTAACTCAAGGGCCTTGTTCCAAACCTCCAGGGCCTCTGCACGCTCTCCCTGCACCCACAGCACCTCACCTAAATGCGCTGCCACCTCGTCATTTTCAAATAACGCTAACGCTCGGCGCAGCTGGATCACCGCCTCTTCATAATTCTGCAAACGGTACTGCACCCATCCCAGGCTGTCGATAAAGGCCGGCTCCTGCGGTCTAATCAGCAACGCGCGCTGAATCAGCGCCAACGCCTCAGCATAACGATCGGTACGGTCTGCCAGACTATAACCCAGCGCGTTCATCGCTTCGGCATTTTCCGGGTCTAAGGCCAGCACCCGCAGCAGGTCACGCTCTAGAATATCCAGCCGGTCGAAACGCTCACCGGCCATCGCCCGGTAGTACAACAATTCAATGTTTTCAGGGTCTTGCGCAATAATATGATCCAGCAGAGAGAACAGCTCATCGCTCATACCGTACTCGCCCAGCAATTGGACCTCGATCATGATTAATGGCTGAAAATGCTCGGGGTGATCACGCCGCTCTGTCGCCAGGTGATTCAATGCTTCTGAAGTTCGTTGCTGATCAATCAAAATGCTCGCTATTCGCGCCTGAGCTGGCAGGTATTCATACCCTCCACCCGCCAGCTTGTACTCACGCACGGCAGTCACCCAGTCATTTTCTTGCTCGGCAACATTGCCAAGATAAAAGTGCGCCTCACCGACGCGCTGATCCCAGCGCACCATTTGCGCCAGGTAATCTTGCGCAACACGGACATGGTCCTGCTCAAGGGCTATCAAGGCCAGCGCAAGCAAAATGTCACCGTCTTTTGGCGCCTGTTCCAGAATCAATTCGTATTGTTGCCGCGCGTCCGCCAATCGATCTGATTCATACAATAAGCGGGCGTATAGCAGGCGCGTGCGCCGACTGTCTTCGTCAGAGTCCAGCCGAGCCGCTAAAAAGCGCAAGGCTTGGGCCACCCGATCGCTGTTCTTGAGGATATTGACCTTGAGAATCACAATGTTGACGTTGGACTCACTGAGCAGCAGTCGGTCGGTAATCTCTAAAGCCTCGGCAAAGCGACCGTTCTGCTCCAGCAAAACCGCCTGGGAAAACAGTAACTGCGAGTCGGCAGGATAGTCCTGCAGCATCCGATCGATGGCAGCGAGTAGCCCATCTCGCGCTGACAGGTCTAGCTCGGCCGAGTGATAAGCAAAAATATCGAAATTCGCGAC
>JABBAY010000083.1 GCA_018607725.1 K189A clade bacterium | reverse complement strand
CCCAACTGGGCGTTCCCAACTACTTCTTGGTTCTTGGTGCGTAGGAGAAAACATCGGAATACATGTCGCGCGCAGACATGCCGTGTTGGATAAAACGATCAAAGGTCGCATAGACCATGCCAGGACTACCGGAGACATAAACGACGGTATCTTCTAGGCGGTTGAAATCCTGGATGACTGCATCCGGAAGAAGTCCAGTTCTACCGGTCCATTCGGGTGATTGATCGGGTTCGCTGACCACAGGTATAAACTTAAAATGCTTAAACTGCTGTTCCCAGCTCAAGCACAAGTCAGCCAGATATAAATCTGCCGCCGAAAGCACGCCCCAATAAAGCCATATGGAATGCTCAGGTTTTCTAGGCAACAAAAATTCGATCATACTCTTCATCTGCGTAATACCGGTGCTGGCACCTATCAGGATCAGATTTTTGTCGATGGGCGCCTCAAGGAAGCAGTCGCCCTTGGGAATTTCAATGTCTACAGAAACGGCGAGATCAAGAATTTTTTCGATCTCCACCGAGTCAGCAGAACCTGGCGTAGGCCTGATATGCAGTTCGATCGTGTCTGTAATATCAGGTGAGCTGGCGATAGAAAATGGACAATGCTTGCCTGCTAAGAGGATGTCGAGATATTGGCCAGCGCTAAAACTGATCGCTTCACCAGCAGGAACCTCCAGAATCACGCGTCGAGTATTGGCATTATATCTGTCGATACTACGTATTTTACAGCTCAGGCGTTTCAATTGTTGTTGGGTGTCCAGGGGTTCGCTTAACTACGTTTCATTGATGCAAAGAATTCTTCATTGCTCTTGGATTTCTTCATGCGCTCCAACATAAATTCGATGGCGGCAACATCATCCATTTCGTGGAGAATCTTGCGTAAGATCCAGGCTTTTTGTAGCTCTTCTTCACTCATCAGCAGGTCTTCTCTTCGAGTTCCAGAACGCCGAATATTAATAGCGGGATAGACGCGCTTTTCCGCTATCTTCCGTTCCAGATGAAGCTCCATGTTGCCAGTGCCTTTGAACTCTTCATAGATAACTTCGTCCATTTTCGAACCCGTATCAATCAGACACGTTGCGATAATGGTTAGGGAGCCGCCCTCTTCGATATTTCGTGCGGCGCCAAAAAAGCGCTTTGGCCGTTCCAACGCGTGAGCATCAATACCACCAGTCAAAATCTTACCCGATGCGGGTATGACCGTATTGTAGGCGCGAGCCAAGCGAGTGATCGAGTCCAGGAGAATCACGACGTCGGTCTTGTGTTCAACCAGCCGTTTAGCTTTTTCAATCACCATTTCGCTGACTTGTACATGTCGCGAGGGTGGCTCATCAAATGTGCTGGCAACGACTTCACCGCGAACTGAGCGCTGCATCTCAGTCACCTCTTCTGGCCGCTCGTCGATCAGCAGAACGATCAGATGGCACTCGGGATTATTCCGGACAATGGCTTGAGCGATGTTTTGGAGTATGAGCGTCTTGCCGGCTTTCGGTGGCGATACAATCAAACCTCGCTGGCCTTTGCCGATCGGTGATGTCAGGTCAATAATTCGTGACGTCAGGTCTTCAGTACTGCCGTTACCTGCCTCGAGTCTGAGGGGTTTGTCAGGAAAGAGGGGTGTTAAATTTTCAAACAGAATTTTGTTTTTTGATTGGGCAGGATCGGTGAAGTTGATTTGGTCAACCTTCAACAGCGCGAAATAACGCTCGCTATCTTTGGGTGGTCGGATCTTGCCTGAAACGCTGTCGCCGGTACGCAGATTAAAGCGCCTAATTTGACTCGGCGACACATAAATATCGTCAGGCCCCGCTAAGTAGGAGCTGTCTGCTGAGCGCAAAAAGCCGAAGCCATCCTGTAAAATTTCCAGTGTCCCATCGCCATAAATGGCTTCACCACCCTTTGCGTGTTTTCTCAAAATATTAGCGATGATTTCTTGTTTGCGTGAGCGTCCGAGATTTTCCATGCCCATTTCCTGGGCGATTTCGAGCAACTCTGGGATAGGTTTGGCTTTGAGGTCAGTAAGGTTCATAGGTTCACTTGTTAGGTTGGTCTGATTGTCTGGATGTGCAAAAAAGGACTGCAATTAAGGTCTTGGAGTAGGACATGACTATTGAAATTGCAACTAAGCTTCGCCCAATTGGGCCAGGGAGTTCTCGTATTTTGGATTGTCTAACTAAGAAGAGGGCGAGCTTAGAGCGGAATACTGGTGATCTATCGCGTTCCCCACGCGTGATCCAAAATAAATTGATGTGTTAAAATTGTCGCTTTTAGTGGCTGTTGTCAACTCTTTTTTTTAAAACTATTGAGCAGCGTTGCAGCGAGCGATAATTCGGTATAAAGCCGAACCGGCGTCGAGCGCCGGTTGTCTGGCACTCGTTGCTAGGGCAATTATGCCAGTGCGGCCCTGACTAGATGTTGCTGTCCAAAAATGCGGTGAGCTGCGACTTTGATAACGCACCAACTTTAGTCGCCTCCACGGCGCCATTCTTAAACAGCATCAAGGTCGGAATGCCACGAATACCGTATTTGGGTGGCGTATCTTCGTTGCTATCAATATCCAGCTTGCAAACCCGTATTTTACCGGCATATTCAGCGGCGATCTCTTCTAAAACCGGTGCAATCACCTTGCAAGGTCCACACCATTCAGCCCAGTAATCGACCAACACAGGCACGTCAGATTTTAGAACTTCGGCTTCAAATGTATCATCTGTAACATGACTGATCTCGGACATTTTGTAGGGCTCCCAATAAAAACGAGTGAGGTTGTAACAGGCTTAAAGAGGCGTATCCTAATCTGAGTCTGATATTTTCACAACCAAAACCCGCCTTCTGATGCTGCCCAAGCTCGATTCGAGGCGCCATTATTGAACAGTCAATCAGCACCCTGCTGAGGTGCATCAGCAGAGCGTTAAGGCAGTGAGCTGAGGTTTTATCAGTGGTTTTTGAGTAGCGTTGCGGCCCTAATGGCGAAATAAGTCAAAATAGCGTCTGCGCCGGCTCTTTTCATGCCCAGCAATGATTCCAAAATCACACTTTCGTCCAACCAGCCATTTTGAATAGCGGCCATATGCATGGCATATTCACCACTGACCTGATACACCATGGTTGGCACGCCAAAGGTGTCCTTAACGCGCCGAACAACATCGAGGTAGGGCATGCCCGGCTTGATCATTACCATATCGGCGCCCTCGGCAAGATCCAATTCGACCTCCTGAAGAGCCTCGTCGAGATTGGCAGGATCCATCTGATAACTGTATTTATCGCCACCGGCGAGATTGGCAGCCGAACCAACGGCATCGCGAAAAGGCCCGTAGTACGCGGACGCGTATTTTGCCGAGTAGGCGAGTATTCGAGTATTCACATGTCCGGCCTGTTCCAGTGCCTTGCGAACGGCACTGATGCGACCGTCCATCATGTCAGAGGGGGCAATGACGTCGGCGCCAGCGTCAGCATGGGATAAGGCCTGCTTGACTAGAGTATCGACAGTGACGTCATTGAGAACATAGCCTTGGCTGTCAAGGATGCCGTCCTGACCATGAACGGTGAAGGGATCCAGCGCCACATCGGTCATGACGCCAAGGTTAGGTACTGCCTCCTTGATCGCTCTCACAGCGCGCTGAGCAAGACCGTTGGGGTTGAAGGATTCCTCCCCCCATTCAGATTTTTTGCCCGCCTCGACAACTGGGAACAAGGCGATCATGGGAATGCCAAGTTGCGCCACTAGCCGCGCTTCTGCCACCAGCAGGTCAATAGTTTTGCGCTCGACGCCGGGCATGCTGGCGACAGCTTCGGTTGTTTGCTCGCCTTCAATGACGAAGACGGGATAAATAAGGTCGTCACTGCTTAGCTGATTTTCGCGCATTAAACGCCTAGAAAAATCATCACGGCGCATGCGGCGCATTCGGGTTGCAGGAAACTGTCGGCTCATGGTCTTGTCAGGCTGCTGATGAATAAGGCGTTTATTATAGCGCTGATGTGGATAAGGTACGAGCATCCCGATGTCACCTTGCGCCAGTTTGACAAGGTGTCGGCCCGCGGCGTTTAATCGAATTCGCAGCGGATCATTGCCAGCACAAAGACGCGAGCGCGAGTATTTGGTAGCGCCTTTGGGCGCTGCGACCCTAATGTCATTGCAACATTCGGCGATTGGTCTGGATCGACACCTGACGAATGGATCATGCGCTGCAGAACAAACAGGCTGCAATAAAAACAACCAGCAACAGCACAAGGGGCGGGCATGACCAGGCTAACCTATAGCAAAGCCGAATTAGAGACAGAGCATGACTATGCGATGTCCCATGTTGAGTGTGGGCTGAGACTTCATGGTGGTTTTTCCGAAGATGGCCTTTATCTGTCGCCTCGAACCCGTTTCCGTTGGCCCGCGATCAACGCTTGGTTAGCGAGCTTGCAGGACAGAAACATAGCCATTGTCGAGGCGACCACCGCATTGCTGGTAGAGCCGCATTATCCGTCGATAGACCAACAAGTTTGGTTGCTGCAGCAGGGCGTCGAGCAACCATTGTGGGATTCATTGACCATCACGGGTTTGATCGAGGGTCGAGGCCGGGCGCTGGCAGACCTGAGTCCACCGGACTTCGCTCTAATCATCAAAGAAGATATCAGCGCAACAGCGCTGGGCCATCTTGGTAAAGGTTTGCTAACAACCCACGGCTGGGACGAGGGGGGCAACCCGCAATCCGAGGCCGGCGGCCACGATGTGATGTGGTACGCCACTCGTGATCTGATCTTTGGCAAGAACAAGTTCCCGCTACCGGTGGCGCCGATCAGTATCGGTCGTGAAAAAGCCAGCCGTGAAATGCCACAGATCGGTGCAGAGTATGAAGGGGTTATGGCCTTTCTGATGAACCTATTGATGATTGAGGTCAGAGCTGAGCGGGCTTTTGATTTTTATGAGCGGGTGATTGATCATCCGGACGTATTTCCGGATAAGCGCCAAGAGGCACAGCATGCCGTCGCCTTGATCAATCGCATCAGGCAGGATGAGGCGGTTCATGTGGCTTGGCTAAAGGTGGCGATTTCAGAGTTTCGTCACTCGACCATCAAGGGATTGGATGGCGCTGAAATATCGGGTGCCGAAATTCTCGATCCCGTGTGGGAGAAAATGGTCCATTGGCACGCTGTTGAAATGCATCAGGCCAATCGCCAGAATAATCGGGCTGAGCTCAAGGCGAAGATTCTGGCAGCAGCCAATGGTGCAAGCATTTTGGCTGCTTTTGAAGAGCTGGAGGATAATCTCGACCCCTGATATCAGGGGTGGGGTGCTTAGGTCATGCTCTCCAATGTCTCATGGTGGTCGAGCCATTGCTCTTCGAGTCGTTCTATCTCTTCTTCCAGTCCGAGTTTTTCCCGAAGCAGGTTTTGTAAGTTCGAGTCGTCTGCCTGTTGGTAGAGTTCGGTGCTCGTCAGGGCGTCGTCTGTTTCTTTGAGCTTAGTGTGCAAACGTTCCAGGCGTTCATCCAGAGTTTTGATCCGCGTTCTGAGCTGGCGGAGTTGTTTTCCCGTACTTTGATTGCTTGCCGGCGCCGATTGCTTGTTAGGTTGCTCGCTGGAAGCTGCCCTGCCAGTCTCTTTTGGCGCCAGTACGCGCTTTCGATAGTCTTCGAGATCACCCTTGAAGATGGTGATCTTGCCGTCTTCGACGAGCAGGAAGTTATCAACGGTATTAGCGAGTAGGTGCCGGTCGTGGGAGATCAGCAACAACGCGCCTTCGAACGACTGCAGCGCCACAGTTAAGGCGTGGCGCATATCGATGTCCAGGTGGTTGGTTGGTTCGTCCATGAGCAGCAGGTTCGGTCGACTGAAGGCGACTAAGGCCAGGGCCAGTCGAGCCTTCTCGCCACCAGAGAAAATTCTGACGGGCTCCAGCACCTTATCCCCGTGGAAATCAAAGCCGCCCAGGTAATTACGAATTTGCTGCTCGCCCAAGGCCTTATCGCTGCGCCGAATATGCTGCAGGGCAGTTTCGTCTAAGATCAGGTCATCAACCTGGTGCTGGGAGAAGTAGCCGATTTTCAGGTTCATCCCTTCCTGACGCTCGCCTCTAAGTGTGGGTAATTCGCCCTGCAAGGTCTTGACCAGTGTGGTTTTGCCAGCACCATTGTGGCCCAGCAGACCCAGGCGATCGCCTGGGTGCAAACTCAGGCGTATATTGGTCAAGATGGCAGTGGAATAGCCGATGTCGGCATCCACCAGCGACAGTAGTGGGTCTGAAAACTTTTCGGCGATGGGAATCTCGAAGTGAAATGGGGAATCGATGTGTGCGGGCGCGATGAGTTCGAGGCGGCCCAAGGCCTTGAGTCGGCTCTGGGCCTGCCTGGCCTTGGTGGCTTGGGCTCGAAATCGTCTGACGAAGTCCTGCATATGTTTGACTTCACGTTGCTGTTTTTCATAGTTGCTTTGTTGTTCGGCAAGTCGCGCGGCTTTGAGTACTTCAAATTGCGAATAGTTGCCGCTGAACAATTCGATGGTTTGGTGGTGCAGGTAAGCGATGCTGTCGACAGTCTCGTCGAGAAACTCCCGGTCGTGGGAGATCAACAGTAATGAGCCACGGTAGGCCTTTATCCAGTTTGACAGCCAGACAATTGCATCCAGGTCGAGGTGGTTTGTGGGTTCATCCAGAAGCAGCAAATCCGATGGCGTCATCAGCGCTTGCGCCAGGTTCAGGCGTATCCTCCAACCGCCAGAAAAAGCGCTCAAGGGACGTTCAAAGTCCGTTGCTAGGAAACCAAGGCCGAGCATCAGCTGCTCGGCCCGTGATTTAGCAGTGTAGCCATCAAGGCTATCGAGCTTCTCATGTAGCCGCGCAATCTGACCGTAGTCTTCGGTCAGTTCTACCTGTTGGATTGCGGTGAGGGTTTGGTTGAGTTCCTTGTCGCCCGCCAACACGTACTCCAGAGCGATTTCGCTGCTGGCCTGCGCTTCTTGTTCCAGGTGAGCGATGCGTGTCTCTGGCGGATATTCGAGGCTGCCTTCGTCAATCTCCAGCTCACCCAAAATCAACTTGAACAGGCTGGTTTTGCCAGCACCGTTGGCACCCACAAACCCGACCTTGCGGCCTTGATGGATAGTGAACGAGGCGCCGGCAAACAAAAGATCCGTCCCCCGGCGTAAAGCGAGATTATTCAGCGATAACATTCAATGTCTACTCAGTGCAGGCCGGCCAGTATAGCACTGACGGGTTCGACTGCCGTCCTCTGCCTCGAGGTAATGATCGAGACTATATTTTAGGTTGAAAAATCTGCCAGACACCCACCGCCAGCAAAGCCATAAAGCCGAGTAGTGTCCAGCCCGGGATGCTGATCCCGAATAAGGACCAGGCAACTTCTGCGCAACTTCCATCGCCGCTCAGCACAATACTCAGGACGTCGGTTAAGGGAAACACGTCCATCAAGTAATCGAGACTCGGGCCGCAGGCCGGCACCTCATCAGCGGGCAGGCTTTGCAGCCACAGCTGCCGGCCTGACAGGAAGCCACCGCCTAGGGCGGCTGCGACCACCAGCCCTGCATAAATCTGGATGCCCGTTTTTGTTGGGCCGTGCAATGCGGCGAGCAGCGCAATCGCGCCGACCACTATGACCATAACTCGCTGCATGATGCACAGCGGGCAAGGTTCGAGTGCCATTACATGCTCCATGTACAATGCGACTGCCATGAGCAATGTGCAGGCGGAAAACAGACACAGATAAATAACACGAGACGATGGGAGCTTTATTAGGGTCATAGAATTAGTAGCTGGGCTCATGGTTGTAGATCAATAGTATGTAATAAACCCGCCAGAAACGCTTTAAGTTATTCTTCTGCAGACAACGCGCGCGCCAGACAATGTTGGGTAAAACGCTGATGGCCGTCTTGATCAATAACAGACTTTCAGGTGAGCGAGGTGGGGGTCATGATTGTTCAATCAAGGGATTTGATTGTTGCCATTGGGTCGAGAATGCCAGCACTTCGGGGAAGAACTGTAGAAAGTCAGACTCAAGCGCGACGTAATGCGTCAAGAACTCCTCGAATCCTTCGTGCATGGGGTTGGCTCGCGTGATGCGATTGGACAGACTGAAAAGTGCGGAATCGACAAATTCTCGGCGTGAATACTTTTCAAGGCGGCGGTGCTGTTGCATGTCGTTGATCAAACGTCTTGCGCCTTCCGGTAGAGTGGACTCGTTAGAGAGAATGATCTGATATATCTGCTGGCTGAATTGTTGCAGGCTCAGGGCGGAATAACGCTGCCAGTGGCAAGCGAGAAAATGATCAAAGACGATATCGGTGATGACAGGTGAAAAACGTCGCAGTCTTGGGCTGAACCGCGCCTGAGACTGTTTCACAATTGGATGCTGATCAGTGAATCCGTCGATAGCCCGATGCAAACGAATACCGCGATCAATGTTAGCGTCGTACTCAGAAGGTAATCGGCCTTTAACAAAGTCACCAAGAAATCCACCAACGATGAGGTCGTGTTCTACCCCGGCTAGTTGGAAATGGGCGAGATGGTTCACAGGCTCTTGTAAGTCTTCAGCATAGCCGCGAGATAGTCATCAAAACTTGGGCCGGGAGTTGCTTCAATTTGAGCTTGCTCGCGCAGTGACTTTTCAGAGAGCGCCTGGAAGTAAGTGAGCTCTGTCTGGCTCAAGCCTTGTCGCTCAAATTCCGCCTTGTGCGCTTGCGACTGGTTCATGGCGAAGCGAAAGAAGGAACTCGATTCGGCGCGCATGTCTGCGATAATGCGAGCGCTTGGAATTTTCCCACTGTCCATCAGTTTAGCTTGTTGAGCGCTGACGCTAGCGGCGTAGACATCGACTCCATTGGTTTTGTCGAGCCACCGCGCGACGTGCATGACATCTAGCAGTACAGCTTGGCCCCAGGTTTTAATTGATTGTTGCTGGCCTAAATTTTCGATGCTGGTTGAGGTGTCTTGGCCATTGTGAACGACGGCGCGTAGGTTGCTGCTGACACTGGCGCATAGCGCGGGATCATGCTCGGGGCTGGCGGTTAACAAGCAGTACAATAAGAAGGCATCAAGAAAGTGGATCTGGGTTTCGTCGATACCCAGCGGCAGATAGGGATTGACGTCCAAGAGTCGAACCTCAATATATTCAACACCCTCAGCCTTTAAGGTCGTGAGGAAATTGGCGCCCTTGGGAGGCACACACTTGGCGCGTATTGTGGTGTAAAATTCCGCCTCTGATTGCAAAATATTACCGCTGACCTGTAAATACTCCTGACCATGTTTCACGCCGAGCTTTTGATAAATTTCGTGTGGTGTACAAATTGCTTTAGCCAGGGTGCCGATATAATTGTCCAGTGAGTTGTAGCAAACGTCGAGCATGCCAGCTTGAGTTTCGCTCTGGTAGCCTAGGTCACCATTGCGTAAGGAGGTGGCCTTCTCCAAAAACAGGCTGTCAGCATCAAAATCATGGAGAGCGTGTTTACGCCCCTTTACAAAGCTTTTGCATACGGCCGGAGACGCACCGAAAAGATAAACAGGCAGCCAAGACAGTCGCCGGAAATTTCGCATCAGGTCAAAATATCGTCTCGACCGATAGTGTTTGTCGTTGGTTTGTTTTTCGAGATGGGCTAGATGCTGCCACAGTGAGGCGTCTACTGAGAAGTTGTAGTGGATCGCACAGATCGTTTGCATTGCGCGGCCGTAACGATTGCTCAACCCATGCCGGTAGGTGGTTTTCAGGCGCCCGAGGTTGGACGGCCCATATTGGGCCAGTGGAATGCTCTGGTCGTCGCCAAGGGCGCAGGGCATGCTGGCAGACCAGAGTGATTCCTCGCCCAGACCGGAATAGACATAGCGATGCACATCATTGAGCAGAGACAGGGCGGCATCCGCGGTTTTTGCGACCGGCGTGATGAGCTCTACCTGAGACTCTGAAAAGTCTGTGGTGATTGTCGGGTGAGTCAATTTCGAGCCAAGGAATTCGGGGTGCGGAGTCTGCGCAAGATTGCCCGCGGCATCGACCCGGAGTGCCTCGCGCTCAATACCGCGATTGAACTCCAGTGGGCTTTCGGCATAAGCCTTGTCGAGAAAGGTCAACGAGTCTGTCAAAAGATTGGTCATTAGTTCTAGGGCGCTCTTAAAAGTGTAGTCTGGCCGAGTGGGCCAGCATTAATAATTCTGTTATCAACTGAGTATTGCTGAAAATTCGCCACGAATTGCGCGGCAAGTGCCGCTGCCGCTTGTTCATAGATTGATGCGTCAGGCCAGGCCAGGCGCGGATCTAGTAGGGCTGTGTCGATACCCTCAAGTCGGGTTGGTATTGTCAAATTCAGTGGCTGCAGAGCGTTCGTCTCGGCGGCAAGAATTTCGCCACTGTGTATTGCATCGATGATTCTGCGGGTTAGCGCAAGGCTGATGGGTTGACCGCCATTGCCGGCGGAACCACCGTACCAACCAGTATTGACCAGATAAACCTGAGTGTCATGCTCGTCAAGCCGCCGCATAAACAGGTCAGCATACAGCGTTGCTGGTCGGGGCAAAAAAGGGGCGCTGAAACAGGCGGAGAACACGGTTTCTATCGTACTGTCAGCGTTACCTTCATGGTGGTTGCGGCGGGTCGAATAGCCCGCCAAAAAATGATAGGCGGCGGCTTCTCGAGAGAGTCGAGCGACGGCGGGCAGCACCCCATTCAAGTCGCGGCTTAGAAAAATAATAGTCTTGGGTTCCGACGCGGTAATGGGGCTGAAAACCTGCTCAATATGGCTGAGCGGGTAGCAGGCCCGGCTGTTATCGGTGAGGCGGCTGTCATTGTAGTCGGCAACCCGAGTCTCCGGGTCAATCACGACGTTCTCGATCAGGGCGCCGAAGCGAATAGCCTGAGAAATTACCGGGTTACTGGATTGACTGATGTTAAGGCACTTGGCATAGCACCCAGCTTCCAGGTTGAATACCGTGCCCGCGCCCCAGCCGTGTTCGTCATCGCCAATGAGTAATCGCTCGGGATCTGCTGCAAGAGTCGTTTTGCCCGCGCCAGAGGCGCCGACAAATAAGCAGACAGCGTCTTCTGCATCAGCGTTCGCTGCGCAGTGCAGGGGCAGGACATCTTTCTCAGGGAGCAGGAAGTTTTGGACGACGAAGATGGCTTTCTTGATTTCTCCCGCATATTGCAAACCGGCCAGCAGAACTTTGCGACGGGCAAAGTTGATAATGACAACCCCTTCGCTGTGGGTCCCATCCCGTTGCGGGTCACAGTCGAAGTTGGCGGCGTGAAGGATCGACCAGACCTCCTTACTTTTTGGATTAAAGACTTCGGGGCGAATAAACAGCGTCTGTCCCACCAGAGTATGCCAGGCGGTTTCAGTCTTCAGATGAATCGGCAGGTAATACTCGAGATCCTGGCCGACATGCAATTCGCTGCTGTAGGTATCGCGCTCTGCCAGGTAGTTGCTGACCCTGGACCAGAGGTCGTCAAATTGGCGGCTGGAAAATGGCTGGTTGAATAAGCCCCAGTCGATAGTGTCACTGGTACTGGGTTCATTGACGATAAAACGGTCGAGCGGATAGCGCTCGGTCCGCTTGCCGGTTTCGACTGCCAGAGCGCCACAACTCGTCATTTGACCTTCTTTGCCCAGCAGGGCACGCTCGATCAGAGCGGCAGGCGGCAGGTCCTCGTGCTCGTTCGCAAGCATGTCAGTAGGTGCAGGCATGAATGGTCTCGATCCCCGGTCGCCTGGCATTACTCTGATGAGTTGAACGTATCAACAATGTGTTATGCATCCTAAAAGTCGATCCCTGTCAGCGCTCAGAGTATGCCAAATTCAAGCGCACCGATATAAGGACTTTAATCCGTATTGTTTTCACGAAACTGGTGAATCAAACGCCGATTCTTCTTGGTCGGCCGGCCGGCCGAGGGTGTGATTGCACCGGCGGCCTGCCGCTGGATCTGGGCGAGTTCGCGTTTGGCGATGCTCTCTGGGGTTTCCACATACAGGCTGGCAGCGCTGCTGGCATCCCGGCGTTGCTCTGTCACACCCATTACCAGGACGGTTTTTTCATCCCAGCCTTGGCGTATGACCAGCACCTGGCCCAGTTGAAGCTCCTTGCTAGGCTTGACTCGGTGACCGTCCACGTGAACTTTACCGCCGTCAATAGCATCTTTGGCTTTGGCGCGGGTCTTGAAAAACCGTGCAGCCCATAACCATTTATCAACCCTGACGCCGCCCATCTTCTGATCCTGTTTTTATTAAGACTTATTCATCCCATAAATGGCTGTCTTAGCATGCCGAGTCCGCGTTACCATCGACCCGTAATCGGTATTCATACTAACATTGGAAGGCGTGGCGATGCAGGATGTTCTAGAAGGTATTATCACCATTGCTCGAGAGGCGGGGGCCGCGATCCTGAGTGTCTATCGCCGAGACGACTTCGGCATCGAAAACAAAGCGGATGATTCGCCCCTGACTGCCGCTGATCTCGCGGCGAATGCGGTTATTCTCGCTGGGCTCAAGCGTCTGGCGCCGGATATTCCCGTGCTGTCCGAAGAGTCGGACGAGGTGCCTTTCAGCGAACGCCAGCAATGGCAGCGCTACTTTTTGGTAGATCCGCTTGATGGCACCAAGGAATTTATTAATCGTAATGGCGAGTTTACGGTCAATATCGCCTTAATTGACCAAGGGGTGCCAGTGCTTGGCGTTGTTTTTGTGCCGGTATTAGATGTGCTTTACGCGGGCTTATTGGGGACAACATCCAGCGACGGCAAGAGTCTGGCATTTGTGGAACGCGATGATCAGCGCCAAAATATTGCTGTCCGTAAAGTGGTGCCTCGCATTGCTGCAGCGGAATCGGTGGTCGTAGTCGCTAGCCGTCGACATTCCAGTCCTGCGATGGAACATTGCATGACGACGCTGTCGTCTCGGTTCCCCACCCTTGAGACGCTCAATATGGGCAGTTCGCTGAAACTTTGCCTGATTGCCGAAGGCCGAGCTGATTTGTATCCGCGGTTAGCGCCAACCTCAGAATGGGACACGGCCGCAGCGCATGCGGTGGTTAGCGCCGCGGGTGGAGAAGTGGTAGACGACCAGTTTGTGCCGCTGCGGTACAACACGAAAGCTGGGCTGTTGAATCCCTATTTCTATGTGCTTGGTGATGTGACGTTTGATTGGCAGGCCTGTTTGAGCTGAGTGATGCTGTGCTGTTTGATCCCCAGGGTCTTAGTTGCCCTTTTCCCGATAGTAGGAGTTTAGTCAATGGTCGACCTGATTGCTGATAAGACAAAGATTCCGGTACCTGTGCCGACGCCGGAGACTGCCCATTTTTGGCAGGGTACTCAGGCTGGCGAACTGCGGCTGCAGCGCTGCGACGATTGCCAGCATGTGTATTTCCCGCCGCGACCATTCTGCCCGGCCTGTGCTTGTCGGTCGGTATCGGTGTTCGCCGCCAGCGGCGCGGCAAGTCTCTACAGCTATGTGATTAATCACCGGCCGCACCCTGGGTTTAATGGTCCTTATGCCATCGCGGTCGTGACGCTTGCGGAAGGCCCGCGGATGATGGCTAATATTCTCAATACGCCGCAAACGCCTGAAGCATTGCTGCTCGACATGCCTTTGCAGGTGACCTTTGAGAAGCTGACCGAAGAAGTCACCCTGCCTTACTTCCAACCGATGGGGGATCAATAGATGGAATCAGGATCTGTAGCAATTGTTGGTGCAGCTGAAACCACTGAGCTGGGCAAAATACCTCATGTCAGCCAAATCCAGTTGCATGCTGATGCGGCCTTGAATGCCCTTAAAGATGCTGGCCTTAAGCTTGCGGATATAGATGGGATCGCCACTGCGGGTGAGTCGCCGACTAATCTGGCGCATTATATGGGCATCGTGCCGACCTGGGTTGATGGCACTTCCGTCGGTGGTTGCTCCTTCATGCTCCATGTGCGCCATGCGGCGGCGGCAATTAACGAGGGTTTGTGTAATACCGTACTCATTACCCATGGCGAGAGCGGCCGATCAAATGTGGGACGTGGCGGCTTTCGAGGTGGCGGCGGTGGGGCCAGCCTGGCGGGACAATTCGAGGCCCCGTATGGGCTCATGGGACCGCCGTCCCTATTCACGATCCCGTTCCTGCGGTATATGAAGGAAACAGGCACAACTCTTGAGCAATTAGCCATGGTCGCGGTGGTTCAACGAGAGTGGGCCGGTCTGAATCCTCGGGCCTCCTATCGCGATCCCCTGACCGTTGCGCAGGTCATGAATGATCGTATGATTGCTTATCCGTTTACCAAACTTGAGTGTTGCCTGGTGACTGACGGTGGCGGCGCGCTGATCTTGACCCGCGCAGACAGAGCGGCTGATTTTCCGCACAAACCAGTCTATATTCTGGGTACGGGTGAAAGTGTTGAAACGCCGATGATCAGCCAAATGGCCGATTTCACGACTTCCCGCGCTTTTCGGACAGCGGGAAAAAAGGCGTTTGCAGAGGCCGGTATCAAGCACGCGGATGTGGATCATTTGATGATCTATGACGCCTTTGCGCATTTGCCTTTTTACGGGCTCGAAGATTTGGGTTTTTGTGCGCCGGGAGAAGCGGGCCCGTTTATTGAGGCGCGCAATACCGCTATTGGTGGCATTCTGCCCATGAACACCAACGGTGGAGGCTTGAGCTATATGCACTCTGGCATGTACGGTATGTACGCATTGCAGGAAAGCGTCAGGCAGTTACGCGGAGTTGCACCGGCGCAAGTGAAGGATGCCAAAGTATCAGTATGCCATGGCGTGGGTGGCATGTTTGCGGCCAGTGGCACGATTATCATGGGTAACGAGACGGTCTAGTGACGTTGACCCTGGGCTATGAATACCGCGGCAAAGGCGCCAGCCCGCATAAGTGGCTGCGAGCGACCATGTTGGGTGTTGGGTGCTAAGTGCTGAGTGCTGAGTGCTCGGTAGTCAGTGATTGGATGTAGAATTGTGAGAAGAATTGCGACCAGAATAGTGAGAAGAACGGTCTGGAAGCAAGGGGCTTGGTCTCAACTAGCCAGACGGTACAAAATCTGCATAGCGCTGAAAAACAGCACCGTAAAGACTGTATAAGCGTACAGTCTGGCTAGCGAGGCTGGCTAATATACAGCAATTGGCTTGGAATAAAAGTCAGGAACAATGGAAGTTTCTCCCATTAGGGTGCCTGCTCTTCGAGAACATCGCGCTAAGATTATGAAATCGCTTTAAATTATCAAACTGCTCGTGGTTCAGCGCCATCTAAAGTGTTGATTCGGGTCGGTTTTAACACGAGATCTACTCGGCGGTGGTTTTTTGCTGCTCAAAGGCCTAGCATTTTTTCCATTATGTGAAATAGTAATAGACATCGGTTAAACAGGTGCCGATAATGCTTTAGGCCACGTTTTTGGCCCGTGTCGACTGGCGCTGATAGGACACGCAAATTTCTGCGATACCGAAATCTCGTTGCTGATACTTACCGTGCCACAAAACCTGAGGTTCGTTTTTATTGAGGCTTTGGTGCCAGTTTTGATCATGCTACCCAGAATTATCCGGGAAAGGATGAAATTAGCCTTTAAATTCAAAAGTTTGTCACCATATCATGGGTCTTAACAAAATCGAACCCGATTAGCCGGCTGGCAGAGCGGCACTGGTCGCGAATACCGTCCATAGGTCGGCGATTGCAGATGGCGAGAACTTGAATAGATAAGTTGGATATATGAAAACCAGATATTTTGGTTCTGATACAGCCTTTTCATGCGGTGATACGCATCATTACACGGAGTCCTAGCCCTATGACTAGCAATGCACGCGAAGGCGATTTCGATTCTATTTTGGAAGACGATACACTAGAAGATGCGACTCAAAACTTCGACGATGTTTTGTCACAGTCGCGGTCAATGATCGAAGGTTCAGAATCAGAATCAGAGGACGATGAGGAAGCGACTGACCAGTCAAAGATTAAAGTGCTGATCACTAAAGGTAAGGATCAGGGCTATTTGACCTATGATCAGTTAACCGAAGTGCTGCCCGCCAGCATCATTGAGTCCGACGAATTTGAAAACATCGTACAGATGTTTGATGAGATGGATATTACGGTTTACGAACAGGCGCCAGAAAATGACAGCCTCTCGGACCGCACTGGCGAGGAAGTGAATACTGACTCCAATATTATCGGTTCCATGGAATCTGTGGTTGGTAAGACTATGGATCCGGTCCGTATGTATATGCGTGAAATGGGGACGGTGCCCTTACTGACCCGTGAAGGCGAGATTGTTATTGCCAAGCGAATTGAAGAAGGTCTGCGGGAGACCATGGCGATATTGGCCCGTTACCCAGGCAACGTCGCCAGAATACTGGCCGTCTACGATCAAGTTATTGCCGATGAGGCTGACTTGGCGACTGTTCTTAGTGGTTTTCTTGACCCGGAAGATATTATTCCAGACATGTCCCTGGTGGCCGAGGCTAAATCCAGTGGTAATTATGAAGCCAGTGAACACGAAGAGAAGAAGGGCCTTGACCTAGAGTTGACTCACCGACGCTTCGCAGGCATTCGTAAAGCGCTGACAAAATACGAGAAAGTGCTCGCCAAAGAAGGTCATGGCGTCAAGACGAAGAAGGCCATGGATGATCTTGCCGAATGTTTCTGTGTACTAAAGCTGGTACCTGCATTGATGGACCCCCTGTTGGACGGTGTGCGCTCAGAAATGCAAAAAATTCGCGACCAAGAAAAGCTGGTTCGAGAATTGTGTGTTGCCAAGTCGGGTATGCCGCGAGAATTGTTTATTAGCCTTTATGTGAACCATGAAAATGACATTGATTGGCTTGACCAACAAATAAAGGCTGGAGAGCCTTGGTCCGATTCACTGGTGAGGTATCGCGTATCGGTACGTCACGCGCTGAAAACCGTCAAACGGATCTCCGATCGAACAGGTTTGGAAATCTCCGAGATCAAAGATATCAACCGACGTCTGTTCATGGCGGTCGGTAAAACTCGAGCCGCTAAAAAAGACATGATCGAGGCAAACCTGCGACTGGTGATCTCCATTGCGAAGAAATACACCAATCGCGGTTTACATTTCCTCGATTTGATTCAGGAAGGCAATATCGGCCTGATGAAGGCGGTTGATAAGTTTGAATATCGGCGGGGGTTCAAGTTTTCAACCTATGCTACTTGGTGGATTCGACAAGCGATCACGCGCTCAATCTCCGACTTAGCCCGCACCATTCGAGTGCCGGTGCATATGATGGAAACAGTGAATAAGCTCAATCGTCTGACTCGCCAGCTTATTCAAGAGCTGGGTAGGGCACCGACCATTGAAGAGCTTGCGATCAAGATGGAGCTGCCAGAAGACAAAGTACTCAAGGCGCTGGATGTTGCCAAACAGCCGATTTCCCTGGAAACCCCAGTGGGTGACGATGACGATTCAACCATGTGGAATCTGGTCAGCGATACTTCTGCCGAGTCACCATTGGATCACGCGACAGATGAAGGGTTGAAGGAGACGACGACCAATGTCCTGACGGCACTAACTGACCGTGAAGCCAAAGTGCTGCGTATGAGGTTTGGTATTGATATGAATACTGATCACACGCTCGAAGAGGTCGGTCGTCAGTTCTCAGTGACTCGGGAGCGAATTCGACAAATCGAAGCTAAGGCTCTACGCAAACTACGGCATCCTGCGCGATCAGAGCAGCTGCGCAGCTTTATTGATGCCAGCTAAAAGGGCTACGCTTGGTAGTATGTGAGCCATAAAAAACGCACCGATTGGTGCGTTTTTTTATGGCGTGAGCAGGGTCACTTGGATCTCATGGCGGTCTCTATTTTTTCACGCAGCGCGTTGGATACATCGGCATTCGGGTCATTCCAGGCGTGTTGGCGCTGCTCATATTCAGACAAGGTGGCCAAAGCTGCGGCATAATTTTGTTGCGTGAGTTGAAAGTTGGCTAGCGCAAATAATGGGAATGCACGCTCCTGAATACGCTGGCTGGCAGTCTGATACAGGGCTTGAGCCTGGTCGATCTGGTTTTCCTTGTTCGATAAACTGGCTCGGGCGAGCATGGCCCAATCGGGGTTGAGTGCTTCAAGTCGAGGCAGCTCGGTTTTGGCTTTGTCCAGATCGCCGCCCGCGAAAGCCGGTGCTGAGATATAAAAACTGATGACCGCGTAGAGTCCCTCAACATGCTTTGGGTCAAGTTGTACGACGGTTAGCCAGGAGGCTAATGCATCTTTAGCCGTGCCGATCTTTTGAAACACGCTCACCTCAGAGACGCGTGCGACGTTTATCGAGCCCATCAAGTAATGGCCCTCTATGTGCTCAGGGTGGTCTTTCAAAAGTGCCTCAAGGGACTTCTCGGCCGCCTTGAAGTCGCCTGCATGGTATTGACTTCGCCCCAGGTAGTAGAGCGCGGCAGGATTCTTCGGTTGTGCTTTGGCGAAGATCTCAAGTTGGCGCAGTGAGTCACTGTATTGAGCATTATCGAAAGCTTGCAGTGCCACTGATAAGTCGTCGGCTTTGGTGCCGGCGCTGCACAGGACAAGCAAGGCAATGATGATTCGAACCGAAGGACCAATGATAGGATCGCGAGGGTCAATTTGGGTTGCCAGCATGCATTGCTCTCATGGTTGCTTGGGTCTGGATAAGGGTTTCGTCGGAGTCCTACGCTGAGAATAGAAGTTCAGATGAGTGGCCGGGCCAATCAGGCTGAATTCCGAAGCAATTTCGTGTATTATAGCCGGTCAATCCTAACCACGAAAGGTTTCCTATGGCTGGCAAGCCTAAGACCGCACCGGCAAAGAAGAAGCAGCCAGCGGCATCAGAAACATCTCTGTCCATCGCTGAACAAACGGAGGCTTTCGTTAAGTCCGGCGGTACGATCAATGAAATCAAGTCGGGTGTCAGTGGCCAGCAGAGCGTTGCTGGACCCAAACATATTTCTCTCGGTAACAAACCTCGAGCCACATAGCAGTGTTAGGAGTCTCAGTGTTGGGAGGCTCAGTGTTGGATTTGGTCAGTGAATAAAAAAGGACAGCCTAGGCTGTCCTTTTTTTGTCTACTTTTTTTGTCTACTTGCTTGAAAGATTGCCTACGGCGCCGTAGGTCGACCAATGGCGCCGTAGGCAAATGCTTAGAACTGATTCATGGTGTTATCTTTACCACCGGCCAGCAATGCATTATCGCCTGAAAAGTATTCTTTATGGTCGTCACCAATGTTGGAACCAGCCAGATCCTGGTGCTTGACTGACGCCATATCTCGCCGAATTTCCTGACGTTGGACGTCCCTGACATAGGCGAGCATCCCTAGATCACCGAAGTAACCTTCACTGAGAATGTCTGTGCCCAATGCCGTTTCGTGATAAGTGGGCAACGTGATCAGGTGGTGGAAAATACCAGCTTCCCGTGCAGAGTCTTGTTGGAAGTTTTGGACGAGGGCGTCAGCGGTTGCTGCGAGCTCAGTGCTATCAAGCTCAGCCGCCATCAGGCCCCGTGGTGTCACCGCAGGATCTGGGTAAGCCGTCAGATCTTTGCCCGCTGCTTGCCATTCGCCATAAACCTGCTCACGAAACGCCAGAGTCCAGTTAAACGAAGGCGAGTTGTTGTAGACGAGCTTAGCGTTCGGCACATGCTTGCGAATTTCATTGACCATCGCTGCAATCTGCGCGACGTTTGGCTTCTCGGTTTCGATCCAAAGTAGATCGGCACCGTGGTTGAGGCTAGTAACGCAATCAAGAACAACACGATCAAAACCGGTGCCTTCACGGAAAGAGTAGAGCCCGTTATCGAGGCGAATAGGCTTCACCAACTGGCCACTCTGGTGGATCGCAATATCATTTTCCTTCAGCTCGCTGAGATCGTTGATCGCATTGGTTTCCAGGAATGAGTTGTACTGGCTGGCCAGGTCCCCAGCTTCCTTCGAGACTGGGATTTTTTGCGTCAAGCTGGCGCCGAGTGAGTCGGTTCGAGCGACGATAATGCCGTTCTCAACGCCAAGCTCAAGAAACGCATAGCGAATCGCATTGATCTTGGAAAGGAAATCTTCGTGCGGGACGGTGACTTTGCCAGCTTGGTGTCCGCATTGCTTCGCGTCAGACACTTGGTTTTCTACCTGAATGGCGCAAGCTCCCGCTTCGATCATCTTCTTGGCGAGCAGGTAAGTGGCTTCTTCATTACCAAAACCAGCATCGATGTCGGCGATAATTGGCACGACATGAGTTTGAAAATTATCGATCTGGTGAATGATGCTTTCGACATCACCGCCATTGGCCCGAGCTTCGTCCAAGGCAATAAAAATGTGTCGTAGCTCACGGGCGTCGGCCTGCTTGAGGAATGTATAAATCTCTTCGATCAATGCAGGTACTGATGTCTTTTCATGCATGCTTTGGTCTGGCAAAGGCCCGAACTGTGAGCGTAATGCTGCAACCATCCAACCACTCAGATAAATGTAGCTCTTGTCCATGGTGCCGCGGTGTTTCTTCACTGACATCGCCAATTGCTGGGCTGTGAAGCCATGCCAGCAGCCCAATGACTGGGTATATTGTGCGGAATCCAAATCATAATCTGCCATATCCTTGCGCATGATGTCTGCCGTATAGCGGGCAATATCCAGGCCGGTCTTAAAGCGATTCTGTAAGTCCATGCGGGTTGCAAACTCTGGATTAATGCCGTTCCAGGTTGACTGGGCGTTGCGAAGTTTTGCAAATGCCTCGATGTTCTGCAGATAATTAGACATGGGGGTTCCTTGTTGGAAAAATAAAAGACGAGTGTGTCACGAGCGCGCCAATGTAGCAGTGCAAGAGAAAGAAGTTAATGGAATATTTGGATACTAATACATTCCTAAATTTCATCAATTAATCTCCGTCGGCCACCCTGCCAAACAGGCTGGTTAAGCTGGCGACAGGCTAGTTGTGAAGCCGTTGGACCAGCTGTTCGAAATGGTGCAAACGGCGCTGCAAATGTCGGTTTTGATCGAGCAGATCGAGCACCAGGGCCACACCTTGAAGGTTAAGGTCGAGATCCTGTTGCAAGCGTCGTGCCTTGATACAGCGCAAGACCTGGTCGCTGTCGAACTGGTCACTGGCCAGTGTTTCAATGATGCCAATATTGACCAGTTCGTGAATATCTTCTCGTGGCAGCCGGGTGGCTTGACAAAATTCCGTCATGGTTAATATGTCGATACTCATTATTTTGCCCTAGTCCTGGGGTTAAAATCTGAGAAGCGGGTGGCGAGTGTTTCAAAGGCAGCACGCTCAGAATCAGTCGTTGCCTTGGGATTCACCAGTTTCAAGACCACAATTTGATCGCCAGTCTTTGCCAGGCCTTTGCCTTTTAGACGCAGGCGACTGCCATTTTGACTATTGGCGGGAATCCGCAATTTAACGCGACCACCAAGAGTCGGCACCTCAATGTTGTCACCAAGCGCCGCTTCCCAGGGTGTCACAGGTAGGACCAGCACAATGTCTCGGCCATCCACTTCAAATTGTGGGTGCGGCGCATACTCGATCTGCAAATAAAGATCGCCGGCATCAGCCTTGCCTGCGCCGGGTTCGCCTTGACCGCGCAGGCGAAGCTCCTTGCCGCTGCTGATGCCAGCTGGAATCTTAACGTTAATGGTCTTTTCGCCCCGTTGGGTTTGCAGGCGAATCTGTTTCTCGCCGCCATTGTGGGCCTCCTCCAGACTGATCTTGATGGAGTAGTGCAAATCCCTGCCCGGTTGACGAAAGCCCCGGGTGCCGGAAAATCCGCCTTTATTGAAGCCTTCACTGCCAAAGATGGAGCTGAGAATATCTTCGAACCGCGCATCACCACCAAAGTCGTGCTGATCAAATCGAAAACCTTGATTGGCGCCCTGTCGTCCCTGGCTATTCACATAGGTCCTCAGTTCGTCGTATTCAGCCCGCTTGGCTGAGTCCTTGAGCATTTCATACGCCTCACTGACAGCCTGGAAGCGCGCCTGGGCATCATCCTCCGTGCTGACATCGGGATGGTATTTGCGCGCGAGTTTCTTAAAGGCGCGCTTGATCTCTTCTTGAGTCGCCGTAGGCTCAATGCCGAGCACTGCGTAATAGTCGGTAAATTCCACAATAGTACTGTCTTATTTTGAGTGAGCGTCACGATTCTTAGTGCAGTTTGACCACAGATCAAATCTTGTAGAAAAGCTGCTCGAGATCGAGGCAAGGTCTAGCCTTGCCTATGACGAGATATCCGGATTATCAGGGGTGTCAGCTGATATTCAAGGGGTGATGCGGCGCTGATTGCGCTAAATCAAGAAAGCGTCAGGTCAGTTACGCTTCTTCAGAGGACGAAAGCCCTCTTCGGGTGCTTTGGTGGGTGCGCTATCGCTAGTGGTTGGCCGCGGGGGCGCGGCCTTGCGTTTCAAGTGCTTTTGTTTAGCCGGTTTAGCAGCGGCTTTTTTGGCGCTCGCGGCCACTTTCTTTTTAGTGGCTTTCTTGATCCCAGTAGCCTTACCAGACTTTTTGAGTTTCTTGGGTCCTCGGTAAGCTGCTTCCAAGCCTTTCACTTGTCGGGGCTCAAAACGAATTTTAAGGTACCGTTCGATACTCGACATCTGGTTAAACTCCATGGAGCTTACCAGCGTGATGGCTTTGCCGGCTTGGCCAGCCCTTCCGGTTCGACCGACGCGATGGACATGGTCGTCGCCGGAATGAGCGACCGTATAATTGATGACCAACTCGACATCCTGAATATCCAGCCCGCGGGCAGCGACATCTGTGGCCACCAGAATTGTAATTTTGCCATCACGGAATCGGCTCATGACTTGCTTACGAATACTTTGGGCGATTTCACCGTGAATGTAGCCGATTTTCAAACCCTGGTTTTGTAGTGTACTTCCCAGTTGTTGGCACTGCTCCCGAGTGTTGCAGAAGACGAATACTCGACTCGCCCCTTCTTCCTTAACCAACGCGGTGATTAGGCGCTCTTTGTGCTTGGCGTCGTCGGCAAGCACCATTTGTTGTTGGATCTGGCTATGCGCCTGACGGTGGGTGTCAGTGACGATCGACTCGGGTCGAGTCAGAATGGCTTTGATATGGCTGAAGCCTTGATGGCTCAAGGTCGCCGAAAACAACAGGTTCTGGCGGTTCGGATTACAAGCCGCGGCGATCGTGTTCATGTCTTCGGTGAAGCCCATGTCCAGCATTCGGTCTGCCTCATCCAATATCAGCACTTCGAGGTCCTTAAAGTCCAGGCTACCCTTCTCAAGGTGTTCCACCAATCTGCCGGGGGTGGCAATCATCACCTCAGGGTTCTTACGAATCGAAGCGATCTGATGCTTGAAGGCTTCGCCGCCAATGATGAGTCCACATTTTATCGGTGTGAAAGCCGCGAGTTTTTCAAACATCTTTTGGGTTTGTAGCGCCAGTTCACGGGTGGGCAGCAGGATCAGCGCTCGAGTCCCTGATTTTGGCGCTTGCGTCGCGAGTAATTTATCCAGCACGGGCAATACGAAAGCCGCGGTTTTGCCACTGCCGGTCTTGGCGGAAACCATCAGGTCTTTGCCTGTTAACGCCACAGGTATGGCCTGCGCCTGGACCTCAGTCGCCTCAGTAAAGCCGAGTTTTTCGAGAGCTTTGAAGAGCTTTGGATTGAGCGGTAAATCAGTCAGTAAGGACACGGATGCCTGCTTAGGTCAAATGGATGGGCTAGCGACGGAGACGATACCAAGTCGCGAGTATTTGAACCAGCTTCTTTCGCGGTAATTACCGCTTGTCTGGCACGCCAGCACCCTATGCCGGTTAGCGCGACTCGCTCGAAGGCTTTGACGTCCAGGCTGCCTAGTGGCGAGGATGCAGGCGAACCGGTAGCTTGGTGTAGCCCTTGACGAAGGTGGAATAGGTTCTCTCGGGCGTCCCCGTCACTTCGACGGTATGAAACCGCTTGAGAATCTCCTCCCAGACGATGCGTAATTGCATCTCGGCCAGACGATTGCCCATGCAACGGTGGATCCCAAAACCAAATGACAGATGATGGCGGGCATTGGGTCGGTCGATAATGAAGTTGTCAGGTTGGTCAATGACGCTGCCGTCACGGTTGCCAGAGACATACCACATCAATAGTTTGTCGCCTGGTTTGATATTTTTGCCGTTTAATTGGGTATCGACCAGTGCCGTTCTGCGCATGTAGGCCAGCGGCGTTTGCCAGCGGATGATCTCCGGGATCATCTTCGGGATCAGGTCGGGATTGTCCCGTAATTTTTGATATTGATCAGGGTGCTGGTTCAGGGCCAAGACGCCGCCGCTGATAGAATTGCGAGTCGTATCATTGCCACCGACGATCAAGAGTATCAGGTTGCCGAGAAACTCCATCGGCGCCATATCCCGGGTGTCTTTGCCATGGGCGAGCATGGAAATCAGGTCGCCCTTGGGAGCCTCGTTGACTCGTTCGTTCCACAGGCGGGTAAAATAAGCCAGGCACTCGAGTAACTCGGTGCGTCGCTGTTCAGCAGAGATGCCGTTGCCAGGCCCGGCTGTCGCCACATCTGACCAGCGAGTCAGTAGACGTCGGTCTTCAAAAGGGAAATCGAACAAGGTGGCTAACATCTGAGTAGTGAGCTCGATTGAGACCGCATCAACCCAGTCAAACTCTTCGTCGATGGGGAGTGAGTCCAGAATAGCCCCGGCCCGGTCGCGAATAGTTGATTCCAAATTGGCCAGATTTGATGGCGCCACCACTGGCGCCACCGTGGCCCGTTGCACGTCGTGCTTTGGCGGGTCCATGGCGATGAAGTTACTGGTCTGAAAGTTTTCTCGTTCTTTCGAGCGGCTGTTGGGCAGTCCAAGCGTAATACCGGCCTCTGAAGAGAACAGCTCATGGTGCTTATCCACATACATGATGTCTTCAAACCGTGTTACCGACCAGACTCGGCCAAATTCTTCATCTTCATTGAGGTGCACCGGATCCTCAGCGCGTAACCGAGCGAAGTAGTCCCAGTGGGCATCTTGCTGGAAGAGGGCGGGATCAACCACCGTGAGATCGGCCAGGGGGATTGAGTAGGGATCGGGAATAGTGGCCTGGGTATTGGCTCGGGCTTCGCGCATGGAATTGCCTCAATCAAGTTGTTGATCGATTGTATGCATTATGACCGTGGGGTGAAAGCACTGAAAAACCAAGGCCATTGAGTGGCTTGTCGGCGTGTGTTGTTTGATCGCTCAACAGGCGCAAACGATAGGCGAAAAAAAGGCCGAATAACCGGCCTTTTTTAACTGCAGGATATGAGCAGCTGGGCTGATTACGCCTTGGCTGCCTTACGCTCCAGTGTTTCTTTAACCACTTCATCAGCGACATTTTTGGGCGCCGCGCTGTAGTGGCTGAATTCCATGGAAAACTGGCCGCGGCCAGAGGTCATGGTTCGCAGATCACCGATGTAACCGAACATTTCAGACAGGGGTGCCTGGGCCTTGACTCGCGTCCCTGTGGCGCCCGCTTCCTGACCCTGGATCATGCCGCGACGTCGGTTCAGATCGCCAATAACATCACCAACGTGAGCGTCAGGCGTGAAGACATCAATTTTCATGATGGGCTCCATGATCTGAGGGCCCGCTTTCGGCATGGTTTGACGGTACGCGGCTCGAGACGCAATTTCAAAGGCGATCGCAGAGGAGTCAACGGCATGGAAGCCGCCGTCTATTAAGGATACCTTGACGTCGAGACACGGGAAGCCGGCCAGTGGGCCTTCTTCCAGACTGACTTTGAAGCCTTTCTCAACTGCTGGCCAGAACTCACGGGGAACGTTACCGCCAGTGACCTTGGATTCAAACTGGAAGCCAGTGCCCACTTCAGCGGGTTCAACGATGTAGTCAATCTTAGCGAACTGACCCGAACCACCGGTTTGTTTCTTGTGAGTGTAGGAATCTTCGATAAGCTTGGTGATGGACTCGCGATAAGCCACAAGAGGCTTGCCGACGACGACGTCAACACCGTGGGTACGACGCAAGATGTCGACCTTGATGTCGAGGTGTAACTCGCCCATACCTTTGAGGATGACTTCGCCAGACTCGATATCGGTTTCAACTCGGAAAGACGGATCTTCCTGAATCATCTTCGACAGGGCCATGCCCATTTTTTCGGCTGCAGTCTTGTCTTTTGGCGATACCGCAAGATAGATTACTGGCTCAGGAAATACCATGGGTTCCAGTGTTGCTGGAAACTTAGGGTCACATAGAGTGTGCCCTGTCTGAGTATTCTTCATGCCGATCAAGGCGACGATATCGCCCGCTGTCGCCGAGTCGATTTCGATGCGCTCGTTGGCATGCATCTCGACCAGCCGGCCAATACGTTCGCTTTTACCTGTAAAGGTGTTCAGCACGGTATCACCCTTTTTGAGCCTGCCAGAGTAAATTCGAGTAAAGGTCAGAGCGCCAAAGCGGTCGTCCATGATTTTGAAGGCCAGAGCGCGCAGTGGCTTGTCTGCATCAACAATCGCGAATGTCCCAGTTTCCACGCCATCCAAATCAACCTCTGGCTGCGGGGTTACTTCTGTTGGGTTTGGCAGGTAATCGATAACGCCATCCAACATCATCTGGATACACTTGTTCTTGAACGCTGAGCCACAGAATGTCGGGAAAAACTCCAGCGCGATGGTACCCTTGCGGATGCAGCGCTTGAGTTCGTCGATAGTGGGCTCTTGGGCTTCTTCAAGGTAGGCCATCATGATGTCTTCGTCTTGCTCAACGGCGGTCTCGATCAGCTTTTCGCGATATTCAGCCGCGAGTTCCAGCATGTTTTCTGGAATGTCGGTGATGACATATTTCGTGGGATCGCCGGAATCATCCCAGATGTGGGCTTGCATGGTGATAAGATCAACCGCACCGACGAAGTTTTCTTCCTCGCCGATTGGCAATACCATGACTAATGGCTTGGCAGCCAGAACGTCTTCGACCTGCTTGATTACCCGGTAGAAGTCTGCGCCCAGTCGGTCAAGCTTATTGATAAAGATGATCCGAGCGACTTCTGATTCGTTCGCATATCGCCAGTTAGTCTCGGACTGGGGCTCAACACCACCGGACCCACAGAAGACGCCAACGCCGCCATCCAGCACCTTCAATGAGCGGTAAACTTCAATAGTGAAGTCCACGTGTCCAGGTGTATCGATGATGTTCAGGCGATGGTCTTTCCAAAAAGCCGTGGTCGCAGCTGACTGGATGGTAATGCCGCGCTCCTGTTCCTGCTCCATAAAGTCAGTGGTCGCTGCGCCATCATGGACCTCGCCGATCTTGTGAATCTTGCCGGTCAGTTTCAGAATACGTTCGGTGGTGGTGGTTTTACCAGCATCTACGTGGGCGAAAATGCCGATATTTCGATAACGGCTCAGTTCAGTCATGGCTCTACGCTCTGTGTAAAAGGATCAAAAAGTGCTTGTGAAAAGGCGCGCCATCTTATAGCGCCACAGCTTCAATATCCAGTGCTGTTTTAGTTGTGCGTCAGATAAGTGCAAGTTAGAGGTAATAGTTGGCCAGCGTGGCGCGAAAATGCTGGGTTTGGTGATTTTCTAAGCTCGTCGATGGGCGCCGGCTGTGTTCGGTATTAGGCGACGAAAAATGGCTGATTTTGGGCTTTGACTAAGATTTATTTCATCTATACTGTAGGCGCTTTTCAGTGCAGCAGGACACCCGAAAAGTCTCCTTCGGCAAATTTTGGGCGGTTGGGAGGTAGCTATGAAATTTCGTTTTCCTATTGTCATCATTGATGAAGACTTTCGATCTGAAAATAACTCGGGTCTAGGCATTCGTGCCCTGGCCGACGCCATCGAAAAAGAGCAGATGGAGGTCTTGGGCGTCACCAGTTACGGTGATCTGTCGCAATTTGCGCAACAGCAATCCCGAGCATCGGCTTTTATTCTGTCTATCGATGACGAAGAGTTTGGCACCGGCTCTGCAGAGGAGACCGATGGCGCACTGTTGCAGTTACGGGCCTTCGTTAAGGAAATCAGGCATAAAAACGCCAACATCCCTATTTACCTTTATGGCGAGACCCGGACTTCACGGCATATCCCGAATGATATCCTGCGCGAGTTACACGGATTTATTCATATGTTCGAGGACACGCCAGAGTTTGTAGCCCGGCATATTATCCGCGAGGCTAAAGCCTATCTTGATGGCTTGTCACCGCCGTTTTTCAGGGCATTAGTCCACTATGCCCAGGACGGCTCCTATTCATGGCACTGCCCCGGCCACTCTGGCGGTGTGGCCTTTCTGAAGTCTCCCATTGGGCAAATGTTTCACCAGTTCTTTGGTGAAAATCTGCTGCGCGCGGATGTCTGCAATTCAGTAGAAGAACTGGGTCAACTGCTGGATCACACAGGCCCTGTGGCGGCATCAGAGCGTAATGCGGCACGCATCTATAGTGCGGATCACTGTTACTTTGTGACTAATGGTACCTCCACCTCGAACAAAATGGTCTGGCACTCCATCGTCGCCCAGGATGATATCGTCGTCGTCGATCGGAACTGCCACAAGTCCATATTGCACTCGATTATCATGTGCGGTGCGATTCCCGTATTTCTGATGCCGACCCGTAACCATCTTGGAATCATCGGCCCCATTCCTCTCGAGGAGTTCACTACCGAGAGCATTGCTCGAAAAATTGAGGCGAACCCCTTTGCCAGAGATGCGGCGAATAAGAAGCCGCGGATTTTGACGCTTACCCAATCGACCTATGATGGCATTATTTATAATGTCGAGACGATCAAGGAGCTCCTTGACGGCAAAATCGACACGCTACATTTTGACGAAGCTTGGCTGCCCCACGCCACTTTCCATGGTTTCTATAAAGATATGCATGCCATCGACAAGGATCAGCCGCGGGCCAAAGAGTCTATTATTTTTTCGACGCAGTCGACTCATAAACTGCTCGCTGGTTTGTCCCAAGCCTCGCAGATACTGGTGCGAGAGTCAGAGACCGTCAAATTGGATAGGGATGCCTTCAACGAGGCGTATCTGATGCACACCTCCACCTCGCCGCAATATTCCATCATCGCGTCTATCGATGTGGCGGCCGCCATGATGGAAGCGCCGGGGGGCACGGCGCTGGTAGAAGAGTCGATTTTGGAAGCGCTGGATTTTCGCCGAGCGATGAAAAAAGTCGATGCTGAGTTCGGCCAAGACTGGTGGTTTCAGGTCTGGGGTCCTGATCATTTCGCAGAGGAAGGTATTGGTGACCGGGATGACTGGATCCTGCGCGCCGAGGATGAATGGCATGGTTTTGGCAAAGTCGCGTCGGGCTTTAATATGCTTGATCCGATCAAGGCCACTATTGTTAATCCCGGTTTATCTTTGCAAGGTGAATTCAGCGACACCGGCATTCCCGCGTCAATTGTGACCAAATACCTGGCTGAGAATGGCGTTATCATTGAAAAATGTGGGCTCTATTCGTTTTTCATTATGTTCACCATTGGTATCACCAAGGGGCGCTGGAATACGCTATTGACTGCCTTGCAGCAGTTCAAAGATGACTACGACAAGAACCAGCCCATGTGGCGCATCATGCCTGAGTTCGCTCAGGCCCATCCGCGGTACGAAGGCATTGGCCTGAGGGATCTATGCCAGCAGATCCATGATTTTTATAAGGCTTACGATGTTGCGCGATTGACCACAGAGATGTATCTGTCCGATATGTTGCCGGCGATGAAGCCGTCGGATGCCTACGCCAAGATGGCCCATCGACAAATTGAACATGTGCCGCTTGATGAGCTGGAAGGGCGAATTACTTCCATCCTGTTGACCCCCTACCCGCCCGGTATTCCTTTGTTGATACCGGGTGAGCGGTTTAACAAGACGATCGTCGAATACCTGCGATTTGCCAGGGACTTCAACGAGAAGTTCCCCGGCTTTGAGACGGACGTGCATGGATTGGTGAAGCGCGAAGTGGACGGTCGAATGGATTATTATGTTTATTGTGTCAAACAGGATCAGTAAACAACCGGCGCGAATCTAATATGTCCATCTTCAAGCGGGATCAGGTCAGCATTTATTATGAAGTCGTCGGCGACCGGGGTGCTTGGGTTGTGCTCACGCCTGGCGGTCGGGGTGGCCTCGAAGATCTGCGCTATCTGGCTGATGAGTTGGCAGGCAAGGGCTATCGAGTTCTGCTGCATGATCGGCGCAATTGTGGCCAGTCAGATGTTTTTGTCGATGGCGAGTTGAGTGAGCAAGAGGTCTGGGTCGATGACGTTCACGGGTTACTCCAGCATCTTGATGCGCTGCCGGTGATTGCTGGCGGTGGCTCTGCGGGCTGTCGTTTGTCGTTGCTGCTGGCCCATCAATATCCTGGCTCGGTCCGTGGTCTCCTGCTTTGGTGGGTGACTGGCGGGCAGCACGCGGCGGAGCATCTGGGTCAGGAGTACTATGGCCAATTTATCGACATCGCGGTCAGCCAGGGTCTAGCCGGAGTCTGCGAGACAGATTTTTTTAGCCAGCGGATTATTGACAATCCGGCGAATCGAGAAATTTTGATGTCTATGCCGACGGACCGCTTTATTGCAGTCATGTCGCGGTGGCGAGACTACTTTCTGCAGGGCGCTGAGCTGCCTGTTATTGGCCTCAGCGCCGAACAATTGCAGGCGATCGGAGTCCCAACGCTCATAGTACCGGGTTCTGATGCTGTCCATCCGCGGGCCAATGCGGTGCTGCTCGATCAGCTGTTACCGGACAGTCTACTCCAATACCCTTTTGAAAAAGCCGATCTGGCTGCCCTCAAACAGCAATCGTCAGCGACTATCCTGCAAGCGTTCAGGCATCGCCTGGTGGGTCACTGCACGACATTTCTCGCCCAAAAAGGCCTGTAGCGGCGCTGGCATGCTGTTTTTTTGATGCACGTGCGGGTCATTATCTTTGAATAGGGTTCAAGATAGCGCGGTTGAGTCGGGGAAGGCTATGCTTGACCGTCGTGGTACCGAAGAAAAAATGATCTTGATAATCTGCACTGTTTCAGCGGCGACGCTGCTGCCCTTTGCGATTATGCGGTTTTTGGTGGGCGACTACTGGGTCTGTTTAATCGACAGTGTCGGCTTTTTAGCGGCGGTCTGCTTGGCATCTTATGTCTATCGAGTTCGAGAAGTCGAGATGGCGGGCATCATACTATCGTTGCTGGCGATCAGCGGCATGGTGCTCCATATCTATGTCAAAGGGATCTCAGAGATCTATTTTCTCTACCCCCTGATGGTGGCGACATATTTTATTGTCAAGCCAGGTTATGCCCTCACGCTGAGTCTCCTGACGCTCGCCGTACTGTTGCCGGTAACCTGGGTGCAGCTTGACGGCTTGGCATTTGCCAAAGTGTATCTGTCCATCTTTGGTTGCGTACTGTTCACCTACGCCTTTGTAAGCCAGCGCAACCAGCAGCGTGACCAATTATTGCAGTACTCAACCAAAGATAGCCTGACGGGCGCCGGCAATCGCAGGGCCATGGACAAGCAATTGATCGAGGCGATACAGCGCTTCGAACGCTCTGATCAACCCATGTCGCTGATTATTTTCGATCTGGATGAATTTAAGCATATTAACGATACTGCGGGCCATGCCCTAGGTGATCAGCTCTTGAAACGGGTGGCTGATATCGTGCTGGCGCGCATTAGAATCACGGATAAGCTATTTCGCTACGGCGGGGATGAGTTTGTGGTGTTGGCGGACCCTGCAGATCTAGTCACTGCAGCGCAACTGGCGGAAGACTTGCGCGCCTTGATCGAGGCTGACCGAAGTGTCACGGGTTGGCAATTGTCAATCTCGCTAGGTGTCGCCGAATATGCGCGTGGCGAGCCCCAAGAGAGTTGGTTGAATCGGGCCGATGAGGCATTGTTCGCCTCGAAACGTCAGGGTCGTAATCAGGTGGTTGTGAGCGAGACACGTTCAGACAGGCCTATCAAATAATGACGAGGCAGTGTATTTTGCCTGATGAATGATAACGAACAACTTATGGAGATTGATCTAATGACAGTACAAGTACCTGCTACCGGCCTGCAACTGCGTTCTTTGGTAAAATCAAGCGGGGAGCTGCAGCTATCCCTTGAGTCAGTGCCCGTGGCAGCGCCGGGCGAGAATGAAGTTGTGGTCCGAGTTGAAGCCTCACCGATCAATCCTTCTGATCTTGGGCTGTTATTTGGCGGTGCTGACATGTCTACGGCAGTTGCCGGGGGCACCGCCGATCTGCCTGTTATTACGGCGAAAATACCTGAAGTCATGCTCCGCGCTATGGGTGGCAGAATGGATGAGTCCTTGCCGGTTGGTAATGAAGGCGGTGGGGTTGTTGTGCAGGCCGGGTCGTCCGCAGCCGCGCAGGCCCTGTTGGGCAAAACAGTAGGTGTCCTGGGTGGCGCCATGTATTCTCAGTATCGCACTTTGAACGTCAACCAGTGTCTAGCTCTGCCAGACGGTACGACTCCGGCAGAAGGTGCCTCATGCTTCGTCAACCCGCTCACTGCGCTGGGGATGGTTGAAACCATGCGTTTGGAAGGTCACACGGCTCTGGTGCATACGGCAGCGGCGTCCAACTTGGGGCAGATGCTGCAAAAAATCTGTATCAATGAAGGGGTTAAACTCGTCAATATAGTGCGTAATCAGGCGCAGGTGGATATCCTTAAGGAAATCGGTGCCGAGTATGTCTGTAACTCAAGCTTGCCGTCATTTATGGATGATTTGACCGATGCACTGGTAGCCACTGGTGCGACCATTGCCTTTGATGCAACCGGCGGTGGCAGTCTTGCCAGCCAGATTCTGACCTGCATGGAAGTGGCAGCTAACAAGACAGCCAAGGAGTTTAGTCGGTATGGGTCGACAGTCTTTAAACAGGTCTATATCTATGGCGGTTTGGAACGTTCCACGACAACCCTGAGTCGTAACTTTGGTATGTCCTGGGCCCTCGGCGGATGGCTTTTGACGCCATTTTTAATCAAGATCGGTGCCGAGGCAGCCGAGAAGCTGCGTCAGAAAGTTGCCGCAGAGATCAAGACCACGTTCGCCAGCAAGTATACGAAAACGGTCTCACTGCGCGAGACCTTGAGTATCGATGCGATCAAGGTGTACGGTTTGCAGGCGACGGGCGAAAAGTACCTGATTAATCCGAACCTGTAACGCTTCAGTCGGCAGGCTCATCCTGATCGGATGTCAGGATGACCTTGCCCGCCACCTTTCGGTCCACCAGTAGTTGATAAGCTTCGACGATATCTTCCATGGGTAAGCGGTGGGAGATAAAGGGCTTAATGCGGCCGCTGGCCAGCCAACCCATCAGTGTTGTGGAATTTCTCTCGGCCAGTGCCGGCTTATGGCGCTGTAGTCCGCCGATCGTATAACCGATCACGCTGGCGTCTTTCACCAGTAGATGATTAGTCTTTGCCAGTGCCGGCCTGCCACTAGTAAACCCGACGATGAGTATTCTGCCGAAGGGTGCGATGCAGCGCATGGATTGGTCGAAGACATCACCGCCGACCGGGTCATAAATCACATCAGCACCCAGGCCGCCGGTCAGCTGTTGGACCTCTTCTCGAAAGTCCTCGTTGCTATCGATTACATGATCGGCACCCAGGGCCGTGACCACCCCACGTTTCTCCTCCGAACCGGCTGTGCCGATCACTCGGGCGCCGAATAGCTTGCCCAGATCCACGGCTGCCAGACCAACGCCGCCAGCGGCGCCGTGCACCAGCAAAGTTTCCCCGGCCTGCAGATTAGCGAGCTGTAAGCCGTAGTAAGCGGTCGCGTAGTTGTTTCTAAACGCCGCGGCAGCTTCCAAGTCGACCTGCGCCGGTAGCATCATCACGTGCTTTGCCGCCACGTTAACCTGTTCGACACAACCGCCAGGGGTCAGCACTCGGTCGCCAACCCGTAGCCGGCCAACGTTGCTGCCTACCGCAATGATGGTGCCGGCGCCTTCGCCGCCGACCGTAAAAGGTAAGCCGGAAGATTCTTGATAATCGCCCTTGATGCGCACCAGATCACTGAAGGAAATACCCCTTGCCTGAATGCTGACCTTCACCTCATCGGCGGCGACGGGCCCCGGTACTGGGACCCGCTTAACTTTTAAATCAAGGTGACTGCCAAGCTGTTCGCATTGGACGATTTTCATGGTTTGGTTGGCGTTTTGTGGCATGTGGGCCTCTTGTAGCATTTAGTGCGGGTTAAATGTGCCTGCTGCTCAGTCAGGTGTCTGGAACCAGTGGGTCAGGGCGGTCAGAGTTGATGTTATCTCACTTGCCTCCTGTGTGTTAACGGTGACCAATAGGCTTTGCTCGGCGTCGGTAAATGGGTCAAAGGCAGTTTGCTGGGCCAGGAACTGCTCGAAGGTCGCCTCTGAGGCGTCGCCCTGTCGATTGGCCAGGCGAGTTCGCGCCTCGTCTGCGGACACTTGGCACTGAAGGATCCTGATGGGTGTCGATCGCTGGCGGGCAAGGCTTAGAAAGCTATGACGCCAGTCCGCGCGGATGAAAGTGGCGTCAATAATCACACCGTAGCCCGCGTTGTAGATCTCTTGGCTGAGGTCTAACAGGCGCGATTTGGTGAGTGTATCGGCTTCAGCCGTGTAGATGTTGAGGTTTAGTTGTTGACTATTAGCATCATGGCTTAGGCCGAACAACCGTTTGCGCTCAACATCGGAACGCAGGTGGATAAAGCCCGTGGATTGAGCAAGTTGACGGGCGATGGTGGTTTTGCCGCTGCCGGAAAAGCCACACATCAAGACCATGCCCCGTGGTTCAGGCTGACAATAGTCTTGGGCGCGGCGAAGGTAGCGCCAACATTGATCATGGTGTTCATGGATCGCCTGGCCCCTCGACTGTCCGGCCTGAATGGCATGAACCTTAGCTTTGACGAGGGCACGATAAACCAAATAGTAGTGAAAGACGTGGAGCATGTCATAGTCGCCGGTAAGGGCGAGATACTCGTTCAGTAGTTGGCGCGCGTGATCTGCGTGAGTGCGAATTTGCAGGTCCATGGCGGTAAACGCGAAATCGCTGGCCGTATCAATCCAGTACAGCGCCGGATTAAATTCGATGCAATCAAACACAATGCACTGTTGACCATCAAATAGAATATTGTCGAGATGCAGATCGCCATGGCACTCGCGAATATTGCCTTGCTCGCAACGTCGTTGCAGACAGGCCTCGAGTCGCTGGTATTCTGTTTCACTCCAACGTTGTAAATCGGTTAACAGTTGCCGTCGCTCTGGCAGGGCCAGCGCCAACAGATGTCTAAAATTGTCTAGTACGGGCCCCTGAATACGGTCTCGTGGTTGGAATGCTTCAGGTACTGTCTTTGCCAGACTCAGATGAAAACGGGCGATCGTCCGCGCCAAGGATTCAACGACAGTTTCATTGAGTTGATCGTGTTGTGCCAGCGCCGTAAGTAGTTGGGATTGGGGAAACCGGCGCATCTTTACCGCATATTCAAAGACCTCCGCGGTGCTCTGTTGGCCAGAGTCAATGGCAGTCACCACGGGTGCCGCCGCTGTGCCGCTGATAGCAACTACCTGCAGGTACAGATCCTTGGCAGTACGGCGATTCAGGCGTATTTCCTCCGCACAATAAAATTTGCGCAGGGCTAGCGTACTATAATTCAGGAAGCCCAAATTGAGGGGCTTCTTGATCTTGTAGGCATATTCTCCCAACAACACGATCCAGGATATATGCGTTTCAATACACCGCGGATTCGTGCAAGCGTGTTGCACGCCGTGGCCCGCCAACAGTGCCTGTGTCAATGCTAGTGTCACGTTGCTACCCCCGCTTGTGGAGTGAACGACTATTGCACGGGATAACCCTCGCCCGAGTCAAGGTGTGGCGCACTAACCCGGCCGTGGTCACCAGCCTAAGACAAGAATAACCGGGTATTAGGGCCGTCTCGGGGCCTTCAGCGCCTGTAGGTTTTTGACCAGCTCAGCGCCTGCCGTGCGGGGGCTGACCGCTTTATCAATTTTTCGAACGATGCCTTGGCGATCAATATAGAACGTCCAGCGCCGGGCCAGGCCGCCGGGAGACAGGGCCCCAAAGGCTTGGCTCATCTGCTTGTCAGCGTCAGACAAGATTGGGAAGCTGGCGCCATTCTTTTCAGCAAAGGCTTTATTGTCCTCAAGGCTGTCAACACTCGCCATAAAGTAGGCGACATCAAACTGACGAATTTCCTGGTCGCTGTCACGCAGCGCCTTGCATTCGAGAGTTCAGCCACCGGTAAAAGCCTTAGGAAAAAACGCGATAACGACGAATTGCTTGTCCCTGAAGTCGTTTAGGGAGTAGGTGTGCCCGTCGCTGCCTGGCAGACGGAAGTCGGGTGCCGAGTCGCCGACCTTTAATTCTGCCGCAGTTGCTGAGGCTGTCGCGATGACCCAGACGGCGAGTACCCGTTGATAAAATTTCATCGTTGTTCTCCTTGTGGCTGATTGCTCAGGGACGCCTGACTGGCGTCGATCTTGTTGCGCAGTCCGGCTTGCCCATCTGCGTGGCGCATACAGGATAATACAGTGTTATCTAGCTAGGTGTGCCTAGCACTACTGTGGCATATCAAGGACATGGATAGCGAGCAAAGATTGGCAGTGAGCCATCGCCGTGGTGGCTTTGTCGAGTTGTTCACAGAGTGCGCCCAAGCGAGCGTCAAAAGCCCCAAGTCGGTCAACATTTTCGGTTCTTTGCCAGTCATGGAGTTCCGTATTGAGACGTCGCAGGACCCTGAAATTGCGTCCCGCAAAGGCGTCCTCAAGAGCACGATTACCATCCTGGTGCCGGGTCAACTCGTTCAGCAGGGCCAGCGCTGTCGCGTTGATGTCCCCTTGCTGTTGCGGTGCGAGGCGGATCAGGCTGCGCACATAGCTGACGCCCCACTGCAAGCGAGTAGCCTGGCCTGTGCTCGCTTCATAGGCTCTGCGCCGCCATTCAAGGGCTTCATCAATGCTCCCGGCGGCTTCTGCCAGGGCGGCGAGATTGCTCATAAAGTAATAGGGCGCTGCAGATTTTTCCAACTCTACCAGCAATAACTGTTTGGCTTCGTCGTTGAGTCCGGCTGTTTCGAGCAGATAGCTGATTTGATTGACGACGCTTTGTCGGGCATAGGGGTTGCGAGTCACTCGGCTGGCGGTCTCGGCGTCAAGCCGTATGGCCGCGATTTGCGCAGCGGGGACTGTCGCGGGGACTCCATCGCCGGCGAAATAAAAAGTCAGGTAGGGGAACCAGCCGCCCAATTGTTCGGCGGTTGATAGGCGCGTGTTGTGGCGCAGATCGAGCATCGCTTGTTGCCACTGATTTTGTAAGCTGGCCAGTGCGAAGGTATCGAGATCCAGCACACTGCTAATCTCGCTGGCGGAATACGCGAGGTAGTCCCACGTACCGATGATTAGTTCCGGCGCTGCCAAAATGCGGATGAGCGGGGTAGCATCGGCTTTTAGGCTGGCATTGGCGTCATCTTGCTCGGCGGCCAGCATCACCAGATATTGCAGATAAAGTCGTGCGCTGGCCTCTGGGTCCTGGCTCGATGCTTGTTGCGCAAGTTGCTTGAACATCTCGGGGTCTGTGCCCGCGGGCAGTGCTTCAAAGTCTTGCCCCCATGAATAGTAAGCAAGTTGCCGATAGTCGGCGGCGAGCAGTTGGTCGGGCGAATTCAAGGCGAGTTGGACGAGCATGCGGGTGGGACGCAGGCTGTCGAGGCTTGCGAGCAGGATGGAGTTATAGCGGGAAATGTCTATTCCACCAGGAATGCGCGTCACTTCCTTCCCCTGGGGGCTGAAAATAATCATGGTGGGGTAACCTTTAACGCCATATTCCTCGCCAACAGATTGAGCGCGGTCAGTATCGCCATCGAGGTAAACCGGAATGAAGAGTTTTGATTGAGCGATAAATTCAGGACTCTTGAAAACCGTATGTTTGATTTCCTGGCACGGTGGACACCACACTGCACCCCAGTACATGAAAATGGGTTTGTTGCTGGTGGCTGCCAGGCTAAAAGCCTCGGTCACAGAGCCTTCAAACCACTTAATTCCGTGGCCCTCGTTACCGTGTCCCGCAGCCTGGGCGGTGTCGTCTGCTTTTTTTAGATCTGCATCCGTCGCCGGCTGGCAGGCGGCCAGGCACAACAGCATCAAACTGAGGATCGTTCCAAGAGTCAACTTCCGCATGGCAGGTCCTGGTGAAGTGCCTTATTTAGCCGCTGACTCGAGCCTCAGGCCACAAGCGCAGGAAGTTTTCACTGAAGAACTTTGCCTTAACGGCTTCGGTCTCGCTAGCGAGGGAGTCTTCGAATTTCTTGATGGGATTGCGCCCACCCTCGACGTGAGGGTAATCGCTTGAGAAGAGATACAGATCCGGATTCGACTGCTGAATAAGATTGGCGACGTCCTCATGGGGGAACGGCGTAAAGCCCATCTGCTCGCTGAGTTGCTGAGACGGCGTCCGGTCAAATTGCACGGAAGTGTCGACGCGGCCGTAAATTTTCGCAACCCAATCCAGTCGTTTAACGAGCTCTGGCACCCAACCGGCGCCCAGTTCCACGGCAGCACCGCGCAGCTTCGGATGGCGGTCGAAGACGCCGTCTAGTAACAGCATGCTGATAAAAGTTTCTGGCGGTTGATGCATGACAGCGGCGTCCTTGGTTCGTACATTCTCGCCGCCGCCCATCCAGTCCTTGACGGCTGCGCGACCGTTGTTGCTCCAGGATTTCAAGGCTTGCAGCGGTGAGCCACCGACATGCAACACAAAAGGTGTGCCGGATTCTGCCAGCAGAGCCCAGAAAGGCTCAAGGTCAACGTGGCCTGGCGACATATCAATCGGCGCGCGATGGGGTACCCAGATCGCCTTCAGACCTGAGTCGATGGCGAACTTCAATTCGGTCAGGGCATGCTCCGGGCTGTCCAGCGGGACAATGCCCACGCCCAATAGTCGATCATCTGCCTGACAAAAATCCACCATATGGCGATTATGTGCGCGAGTTGCGCCATACCGCAGATGTGGTGGCTTTTTTGAGCTGGGGTGAAACGGAAAGGCAACACTGTGGGTAGCAAATACCAGCTGCTTTTTAAAACCTAACATATCCATGGCGACCTTGCGGTCATCGCCGTTGAAGGCACCCAACGCCTGAATCTCTTTGGAGCTTTCGATCAATTTGTCGCCTAAAGCGATCATGCTGGCCTTGTGTTCCGTGCTGTGTTGTCCGCCCTGGCCCATGATAACAGCGACTTCTTCGTCAGAGACCAATGAGGCGCTATAACTGACCTGGGGAATTTCGTCGCGGATCGCGGGGTCAGCGTAGTCTTTGAGGAAGTTGGGAAGTTCCATGATATGGCTGTCGGCGTCATAGTAAGGCCGATGGTCTGGTGCGTAGGTCATGGTGAGTCTCCAGGTTGAATTCGCAGTAGGCGCAAATGTAACGTTTAATGGTCGAGCCTGTCCAGCGAGGCATTTAAACTGCGCGTTCAAGTTGTTACTCGTTCCGTGTTTTTGGTATGTTGGGTGGCTCACATCTTACGGGTTATCGCCATGGCATCGACGAATTCTAAAATAGGCACGGGGCCAGTGAATCCGCGATTCCCATTGCCAGATCTGAATGACCTACCCGAGGATATCAAACTGCGGATTCTCTCGGTGCAGGAGAAATCGGGATTTATACCGAATGTGTTTCTAGCCTATGCCCGGCGGCCAGCCGAGTTTAGGGCATTCTTTGCTTACCATGATGCGCTGATGGACAAGCAAGGTGGCCTGACCAAAGCCGAGCGTGAGATGATTGTTGTGGCGACCTCAAGTGCCAATCAATGTCTTTACTGTGTGGTTGCTCACGGCGCGATCCTGCGAATTCGTGCCAAGGATGCATTGCTTGCCGATCAGGTCGCCGTCAACTATCGCAAGGCCGATATTGCGCCACGACAGATGGCCATGCTGGACCTGGCGATGAAGGTCAGCCAGGATGCCGCCGCCGTGACCGAGGCTGATTTTCAGCAATTGCAGGCCCATGGTTTCGATGACGACGATATTTGGGATATCTGTGCGATCACTGCCTTTTTCGGTCTGAGCAACCGAATGGCAAACGCCACTTCCATGCAACCTAACGCCGAATTTTATGGCCTGGGACGGGACATTGCCGGTCCAGCTAACTAACACATCAACTGCAAAGCAGGAGCATAACTATTAACGAGCCAACGGATAAAACCCATCGCAACGATATTTACGGTGATCTAAAACCCGTGAGTGAAGCCAGCTTGGCACCACCGATTCCCGCAGCAACCGTGGTCATTCTCAAAGACTTTGGGGAAGCCGCCGGGGTCGAGGTGCTGATGTTGCGGAAAAACTCCAAGATCGCCTTTGGTGGCATGTGGGTTTTCCCTGGCGGGCGTATTGACCCGGAGGACTATCCGGCCGATGGCGATGTTGATGTTGCCGCTCGAAATGCTGCTGCCAGGGAGACCATGGAAGAAGCGGGGCTGACCGCGGCTATCGACGACTTTGTGTTGTTTGCCCACTGGACGCCGCCGGCGACCACGCCGAAACGCTTCGCGACCTGGTTCTTCGCAACCCGTACCCTGATTGATGAACCCATACAGATTGATGGCGGAGAGATACTCGACCATCTGTGGATCAACCCTGCTGATGCATTGGCGAAACACAAGGCTGGCGAGATCGATCTTGCGCCACCGACTTGGATCACGCTGTACCAGCTTGCGCTGCATGGTGCTGGTCATGAGATTATCACGCATTTTGAATCACAGCCGCATAAGGTCTACCAGACTCGAGTCGTCAAAAATGCGCAAGGTGTGAGAGTGGCGCTCTGGCAGGGCGACGCGGGGTACGAGTCGTCCGATGCTGATGTCGAGGGTGAGCGTCATCGGTTGGTGTTGGCCGAAACTGGCTTTGCATTTGAAAACACGGCGGAAATTTACTAAGGGTAAGCTCGATAAGATCGCGTCTGAACTTCAATCTACCGAATCTACCAGGATTTCGGTGCGGGCTTGGCGCATGCGGAAAGCGTCTAGGCAAAGGCAGGCAAGTCAAAGTGCGCCGAAAACAAGACTATTCAATAATTTCTCCATGCGCAGGCAATCGCTGATCAGTGATCTGAATACTTGGATCACTGGATAGAAATGACGCTATCGATAGTCTGACGAATTACACTGAAATGACGAAAGCCTTGTCCGGTGCAGCGCCGTTGAGAACTTCTGCGTAGGTGGCTAGTAACCCGGATTCACCGCTGCGCGCTTCAATCGTGATCCAGTGATCAACGACGGTCAGAAAACTGTCCCAGGCTGTGCCAAGTTCCGCTTGAAACTTTTCTGGGCCCCACTCTTTGTAGCGCTTTTGAATCTGGCTGGGGGCAAAGAACATGGCCGGCTTAGGTCCTGGCAGGGTGCCGAGGGCAGCGCCATCTCGAGATTCCCAATGGGTGATACCGACCCCACAACTGTACTTCAGGTTATCCTGAAAATGTTCATGAATGTTTGTCAGCACCTGACTGTTGCCGGCCATATCGACAAACACGCTGGCTAGGCTGTTATCCAGAGATTCAATGGCGTCATAGGTGACGACCGTATCGTAAACGCCAAGGCCCTTAACGAAATCCAGGTTCCCGGCGGAGGTCAAACCAGTGACGGATAGGTTCCGATTGTTCTTCAACAGATAAGCAAGGCCCAGGGATGTCTTGCTGGAAGCGCTGGAGAGTATGATGTTGGTTGCGCCAAAAGACTGATTGTCGGCAATAAAATCATCCAACACAAAAGAGGTAGTAAACAGCGGCCGGTAAATCATCTGGTGGCGATCAAATTCGGGGAGGTAGCCATTCTCAGGGCTGACTCGAGAATATTGATTATAGGTTGGCGGCAGCGCGGCGCGGTGGCTGACACCGTCAACAAAACCGCGTTCGCTGACGCGAGCGGGCTGCACGACTAAATAGCTCGACATGGGGAAGTAACCATAATAACGCTGGCCCACATCGATGCCATCAACCTCGCTGCGGACGACGGTGGCCATACCCCAAACTGGAATTCGACCCCAGCCGTCTTCAGCGGGGAAAAATTGCCAATAGCCAATCATATCCCCGGCGACACCGTAGGTGATGTTATTTGCAGTCAACGCAAACTGGTCAATCTGTAACAGCACTGACTGGTCATCCAGTTCTACTTGTTCGGCATCGATCAGCGTAACCACGCGGGTGTTGGCGAGATTTTTTTTGAGTATTTCAACGCTGTAGGCAGGCATAAGCAGTATCTTGATCAGTATGAGTGGCGCAGGTTAGCGAGCCTGGCCTGGCAAATCAAGATGATCTCAGAAGGCTCTCAATGAGTCGGCGACTAGACTAATGTTGTGTTAGTGTTGAACGGCGCAGGTCATAGGCGCCTCGGGATCCTCTAGTGAAGGGAAGAGACGATGATTCAACAAGATTCAAATGCTGGTATCCATACGCTGTATGGCACGCCCTTGTCATTGTATACGGGCAAGGCCCGCGCTTATCTGATCAAACAACGAATACCCTATCGAGAAATCACGCCGACCACGGCCCACTTTCGAGACCAGGTGCGGCCGAACGCGGGAGGCCAATCCATTCCCATCATAGAAACTGCCGATGGTGAGGTCATTCGTGACAGTACAGCGATTATTGATCATTTTGAAACCCTTGATGGGGGGCAGGCGCTGCCGAAGGGTCCACGTCAGCGTTTTCTGGCGCGCCTGTTTGATGTGATTGGGTCCGATGGACTGCTGCGCCCAGCCATGCACTATCGTTGGAATTACCCGGCAGAGAATTTAACTTTCCTCGCCTTCCATTTCCAATCGATGATTCCTCGGGATCGAGACCGGGTAGCGCTGGCAGAGAAAACCATGTTGCGGATGCGTAATGCGGGCGAGGCGTTTGGTGCCGTCAGTTCAACCTTTACGTTGGTTGAAAGTCTCTACGCAGAGTTCCTGGACTTGCTCAACACCCATTTGCGCGACATACCTTACCTGTTGGGCTCGACGCCGACGATCGCTGATTACGGCATGATGGCGCCGATGTATGCGCATTTAGGTCGTGACCCAAAGCCGTTGGCGCTGATGCAGGCCCAGGCGATACATGTCTTTCGGTGGGTAGAGCGGATGAATCGGCCAGAGCCTGATATCGGCGAATACGCTATTGCCGATGCAGCGGCGAATCTGGTTCGAGCTCAAGCGGCGGATGATGATCATATCCCAGATAGCCTGATCCCGTTACTCCAGCATATCGCTCGTGATCTGGTGCCGGAAACGGTCGCTGCCGCGACATTAATTAACCGTTGGCTTGATGAGCAGCAACCGGAATCGTTGACGCCCATTGAACGTGGCGTGGGATTTTGTCAGTTTGAGATCGACCAGGTTGCCATTAAAGCCTTGGCTCAACCCTATCGGTTCTTTTTATTAGCAAGGGTGCAGGCCGACTATGAGGCATTAGATGTTGCTAATCAGGCAAGTGTGATGGCTATGGCTGAAAAATGTCATCTGGCGCCTTTGTTATCTGCGACGCTGACTCGCGAAATAGGTCGGGCGAAGAATCAGGAAGTCTGGTTATAGTCTCGTTTGACT
>JABBAY010000039.1 GCA_018607725.1 K189A clade bacterium | reverse complement strand
CCGTGAATAAAAGGTCCAGCAGGACCGTGAATAAAAGGTCCAGCAGGACCGTGAAACAGGCCCAAACACAAAAGGGCCAGCCGCAAGGTTCTTGACATGCCAGCGAGAATGCCTATCCTTTGGCCTTATGCGAAACCTGACAAGAATAGCCTTGCTTGCGATTGGCATTATTCATAACAGAATAATGGGGTGAAGCGCGTAGCAAGATAATTCCGCAACCCGCCACCAGGCGGGTTTTTTGTTTCTACATTCGAAGACTATGATCTGGCGACCACAGGTTAGGCCGGGTAAGGTGAAAGATGGACGAAGAAAACAGTACAGCCAGCAGCGAGACGTTCTCGTTCGTCGAATCCGAACACAAGATTCTTGAGTTCTGGCGCGACAACCAGGTTTTCCAGCAATCTTTAGCGCAAACAGCCGATGCAGCGCCTTACATTTTTTATGATGGCCCACCGTTTGCCACAGGCCTGCCTCACCATGGGCACCTGGTCGGTTCCATTCTCAAAGATGCTGTGCCACGGTACTTCACGATGAAAGGTCGTTATGTTCAGCGCCGGTTTGGCTGGGATTGTCACGGCCTGCCCATCGAACACGAGATTGACAAAGCCCTGGGCATGTCCTCCAAAGAAGCTGTCGCCAAGCTTGGCATCAAGGGCTACAACGACGAATGTCGTGCCATCGTGCAGCGCTATACCAGCGAATGGGAATCCACAATTACCCGCATTGGCCGCTGGGTTGACTTCGAAAATGACTACAAGACGATGGAACCCTGGTACATGGAATCTGTCTGGTGGGTATTCAAACAGCTCTGGGATAAGGGCCTGATCTATCAAGGCATCAAGGTCGTGCCCTTTTCCACGGCACTCGGCACTGTTCTGTCAAACTTCGAGGCAACTTCCAACTACCAGGAAGTGCAAGACCCGGCTGTCACCGTGTTATTCAAACTCTGTGATGAAGACGCTTATATCAGCGCTTGGACCACCACACCCTGGACACTACCCTCGAACCTGGCCCTGTGTGTCGGCGCCGATATTGACTACGTCAAGGCTCACGATGAGGAGCTGGGGATCGATATTTATTTCGCCCAAGCCAGACTCGAAGATATGAGTCGTGGCAAACAACTGACCGTCATCAGCGAACTCAAGGGGGCCAGTCTCGTGGGCCTCAGCTACGAACCCGTGTTTGATTATTTCACCGATCTGCGCGCCGAAGGAGCGTTCCAGATTGTCGCCGACGACTACGTCTCAACCGACAGTGGCACCGGCATCGTGCACCAAGCGCCAGCCTTCGGCGAGGATGATTATCGGGTCCTTAAAGCTGCCGGTATCACTGCGACGGTTTGCCCAGTGGATCTGGCTGGCTGCTTCACCGATGAAGTCCCAGACTTTGTCGGCCAGCACGTCAAGGCGGCGGACAAGGGTATTATTCGTAAATTAAAAGACAGCGGCGCACTGTTTCGCCAGGACGTCATTGTCCACAGTTATCCCTTCTGCCCGCGGTCAGATACGCCCATCATCTATCGCACCATTGACTCCTGGTATGTTCGGGTCGAGCAGATGCGTGATCGCTTGATCGCCGCGAATCAACAGATTAACTGGGTCCCGGGACACATTAAAGACGGGCGCATGGGCAAATGGCTTGAGAACGCGATTGACTGGGCCATCTCCCGCAACCGCTACTGGGGCACACCCCTGCCTGTCTGGATCAACGATGTCAGTGGCAATCAAATTTGTATCGGCTCCAGGGAAGAGTTAACTCGCTTAACCGGCGTTGAACTGGATGACCTGCACCGTGAAAATGTTGATGACTTGGTCTTTCAAATCCCCGGTGAGCCTGGCGACTACCGCCGCATTGAAGAGGTCCTGGATTGCTGGTTTGAATCTGGTTCCATGCCCTATGCCCAACTCCACTATCCGTTTGAGAACCAGGATATGTTCGAGCAGGGCTTTCCTGCGGAATTTATCGCCGAAGGTCTCGACCAGACCCGCGGTTGGTTTTACACCCTGATTGTTCTGGGCACGGCCTTATTCGACACTCATCCTGTCAAAAATGTCATCGTCAATGGCATCGTCATGGCAGAGGATGGCAAAAAGATGTCGAAGAGCCTCCGCAACTACTCGCCACCCGACGAACTCATGGAAACCTATGGTGCCGATGCCCTGCGTCTGTACCTGATCAACTCTGGACTCGTGCGCGCCGAGGAACAGCGGTTCTCTGACACCGGGGTCAAAGATATGGTCAGGCGCGCGCTGCTGCCGTGGCTGAATGCATTTCGTTTTCTGCAAACCTACGCCAATATCGATCAGTGGTCTCCTCAGGAAAACCCAGCGCCCTCAGACAACATTATGGATCGTTGGATACTCTCACGCCTGCAAACACTCAAGGCGACCATTGCCGAGGAAATGGAAAACTATCGCCTCTATAATGTCGTGCCAGCGCTATTTGAATTTATCGAGGAGCTCACCAACTGGTACATTCGCCTGAATCGCGCCCGGTTTTGGCAAGCGACCATGAACGCCGATAAACAAGCGGCTTACGCGACGCTCTACACGACACTGTATGAACTCAGCTTGAGCATGGCACCCTTCGCGCCATTTCTGGCAGAAACCATTTACAAAGAGATGACCGCCTTTGGCACCCAAGACGCGCCACTCTCTGTCCATTTGTGCGCCTACCCTGAACCGGAAGCTGCACTCATGCAGCCGATATTGGAGCAAGCCGTCAGCCGAATGCAGCACATCATTTTGCTCGGCCGCCAGAAGCGCAATCAGGAAAAGGTGAAAACCAAAATGCCATTGGCCAAACTCACTGTCATCCATAAAGACCCGGCTTTACTTGATGAGATCGGCAAACTTGCCGACTACATTCAAACTGAGCTCAATGTAAAGACCATCGACTACACGACGGCTGAGGCTGATTACATCAGTCTCTACGCCAAACCGAACTCACCGGTCTTGGGTAAACGTCTGGGTAAACAATTCAATCCATTCAGGCAGAAAATTGAGGCCTTGAGCTCAAGCCAAATCGATGAGCTGCAGCAGTCTGGTGCAATCACCCTCGACGGTGAAACGTTCACGCCGGAAGACATTCTGGTCTTTCGTGAGGCCATCACGGGCACCGATGCTATTTCTGATCGATTTATTTCCATCGACTTGAAGTGTGAATTGACGCCAGAGTTGATCAGGGAGGGGCTGGCCCGCGAGGTCGTCAATCGAATTCAAAAGACCCGCAAAGATATCGGCTTGAATGTTGCTGATCGAATCAGCATCAAGGCCCATGCCTCGAAAGAACTTGGCCGTGCCATTGAACAACATCGCGAGTATATTATGAAAGATACTCTGGCGTTGCAGCTAGAGATCTCTGCGACGCCTCTGCCGACTGTATTTGACATCGACGATGAACTGCTGTCGATTGAGATTCTGCGATCGGTTTGACCAAACCGCCCTTGGCGGAACCGCTTACCACCCGTTGGCGGAACCGCTTATAGTGTGTTGTGATGACAGGCAGTATTTATCCGGGAGATAGACAATGGATGAGATTTTAGACAGCTCGCTGGCAGAGATGGCAAGCGCTATCAGTTCACGGTCAATGACTTCTGTTGCGCTGGTGAGAGGCTTTCTTGATCGTATCGAGCGCAAGAATCCGCCGCTCAACGCCCTCGTCTACTCGACGGCGGAACAAGCCATGCAGCTCGCGGCCAAGGCAGATGCTGATCTCCAGGCCGGGGGCTTACACGGCCCCCTGCACGGCATTCCCATGACCATCAAGGATAGCCTAGACACGAAGGATGCCATTACCACTTGGGGCACATTGGGCCGCAAGGACTTTCGTCCGGGGCGCGACGCGACCTGTGTCGCGCGACTTCGCAGCGCCGGCGGCATCCTCATGGGTAAAACCAACACACCGGAATTCACCCTGGCGTTTAAGACTGACAACCTGGTCTACGGTCGAACCAACAACCCATACAATCTCAACCTGACCCCCGGGGGTAGCAGTGGTGGCGCGGCAGCGTTGATCGCAGCGGGCGCCACGCCCTTCGATATCGGTACCGATACGGGCGGCAGCATCCGCCTGCCCAGCCATTTTTGCGGGATCACCGGACTCAAACCCACCACCGGACGTGTGCCCTGTACCGGCAATGCACTGCCTACTTCGGGGCTCCTAGCTGCATTATCACAACCCGGCCCTATGGCCCGGCAGGTGGCTGACTTAGGGTATCTGTTGGATATTATTCAGGGACCAGATCTGTTTGACCCTTACTCCACCGACGCGCAACGGTATGTGATGGGCGCGGTTGACCCCAGCCAGTTACGCATTGGCTATCACACTGACAACGGTATATCGACACCCTCGGCAGCCATTCAGGCAGCCATCAGGGAGGCGCTCGGGTTATTTGAAGCCAATGGCCAGACCGTCACTGATACTCGCCCACCCGGCGTCGAGATGGCGAGCTTTATCTACGCCAAACTTTTTGGTGCAGACGGCGGCGATACCCTCGACCTGTTACTTGAAGATAGCCACACCGAACAGCCATCGCCACAGATCGCCTCTAGTCAAACCCAGGCTCGGCCGACCATCGATCAGTCGGAATTCAATCACGCCCTCAATCTGTGGGATAACTATCGCAGTTCCATGCTCGGCTACTTTGCGGACTTTGACATTCTTATTTGTCCCGTCAATGCGCACACGGCCCTTGGCCACGACGAAACCGAGGACATGTTGTCTTACAGCTACACCCTGGCCTATAACCTGACAGGCTGGCCAGCCGTGGTCATACGCTGCGGCACCGACCCGCAGGGGCTGCCTATTGGGCTGCAGATTATTGCCCGGCCCTTTCGAGAAGACCAATGTCTGGCCGTCGCTGCCTGGCTCGAAGCTGCACTGCAACAACAGCATGGCAGATTTTCGCGACCTGCCTAAATTCTAGCCAAGGCCCCTCTCAACGCTGAGTGGCCGCAACAATAAAATGGTTACAAGCGATCTATAACTGCTTTCAATCTCGTATACAGGTCGGTACATCGCGTCTGGCTGGCAAGGCCGCTAGACTAGGGTTATGCTACCCCCCATCATTTTTAGTCGGGAACGCTTAAGACTCAAGCTCCAGCTGCGTCCCCAAGCACCATTTGTAAGGAATTTTTATGCAACAAGAAATACTGCCCATCAGACTGAAGCGCTTGTACCTGCAAATAAGTCGGCAAATGGCCTTAACGCTGTTACTGCCAACCGCCTTGCTGATGTCGGCTTCGACGCAAGCTGCCAGCCTTGACGAAATCTATACGTTGGCGGTCATCAACGATCCTCAACTTGGGGCCGCGAAAGCTGGGTTTCTGGCCCGCAGCGAAGTTGTCAACCAGGCTCGCGCGGGACTGTTGCCGTCGATCAGTCTGAATGCCAGCACATCACAAAACGAACGTACTATTCTGCGGCCTTCATTACCCACAGAAAATTATAATGACAATGGCTGGCAGGCGGTGTTGCGCCAGCCCGTGTTCAGGCTATCTAACTGGTTCCAGTTTCAACAATCGAAGAACATCAAAGCCCAGGCTCAGGCGCAGTTCACTGCCGAGCAACAAGAGCTGATCTATCGAGTGGCCGACAATTATCTCAATATTCTTGAGGCGCAGGACCGCTGGAGCGCCGCCAATGCCCAACGCGACGCGGTGCAACGCCAACTTGAGCAGGTTCAACAACGTTTCGATGTCGGCCTCGTCGCGATCACCGACGTGCTTGAGTCTACCGCGGCCTACGACTCATCCACTGTTAACGTGATTGAAGCCGAAGGGGCTCAAGTGGTGACCTTCGAGTCCCTGCTGCGCCTGACCGGTCAGGCATTCTATGAGATCGATGGCTTAAATCCAGAGTTCCCCGTTAAATATCCTGAGCCCCGCGACGAAGAAGCCTGGGTGATGGCGGCCGTGCAGCAAAATTACTCTTTGATCGCTGCCAGAGAAGGAGTCAATGCGGCTGAACGTGACCTGCAGGCGGCTCGAAGCGGGCACCTGCCCACCCTTGACGCACAGATCGCCTATAACCGAAACAATTCTGGCAGCAGAGGTTTTTTTGGCGACGGGACAGAATCTGAGCAGCAGACCATGGCCTTACAACTCAACATGCCCCTTTACAGCGGTGGCGCGACCCGTTCACAAGCCAAGCAAGCGGGCTATCTACTCGAACAGGCACAACGCAATTTTGATTTAACCCAACGGACTGTCGTGGAAAACACGCGCACATTATATAGCGCGCTGAACACTGATGTCGCCAGGGTCAATGCACGTCTGCGCGGTATAGAATCGAGCCAAAGTGCATTGGATGCCACGCAAACCGGTTATGAAGTGGGCACTCGCAATATCGTCGACGTGCTGTTGGCACAACAGCGCTTGTTCCAGGCCCAATTCCAGTATGCGAGCGCTCGCTATGGCTATATCAGAGACACGTTACGCTTGAAGCAAACCGTCGGCACCCTGTCGCCCGACGACATCGCCGACTTAAACCAATACCTGTCAGCGACTCAAGTGGTCCGTAAGATCAGCTCAAAGACCCGTTAGTCGAGAACTTTTTGAGCAGTAGGCATTCATAGGTAATACTTTTCGGACTCAGCTGGAGCATTGACGCAGATAAAGTCATGACGATGAAACTCAATTTTTTTGCAGGCATCACCACCCTGGCAATGATCACAGCGTTTGCGCTGCTGGCGACGAATGACGAGCCAGCAAAGGAGTATGGCCATCCTGCCGCCGCCGGCCAGCCAGCAAATGTGTTTCTGACGGATGATGAAAGTAACAACATCGCCGTTTTTCGCGATGTCAGCCCCTCGGTTGTGTTCGTCACTAACACCTTGATCCGTCGACAGCTACTGTCCATGAATGTCATGGAAACCCCGCGGGGCTCGGGCACCGGCGTAGTCTGGGATAAAGACGGCCTGATTGTGACCAACTTTCATGTCATTCTTGGCGCCAATCGCATTAAAATCACCCTGCAGTCTGGCAAATCCTATGATGCCGAGGTCGTCGGCATGGCGCCCGAAAAGGACATTGCCTTGCTCCGAATCACTGCCCCGGATGAAGTGCTCAAACCCATACCATTGGGTGACTCGAACGATCTCTCCGTGGGTCGCAAGGTACTGGCGATTGGCAATCCCTTTGCGCTGGATACGACCTTGACAGTGGGTGTGGTGAGCGCCCTCGGACGAGAGATCAAGGCAGCTAACAACCGCACGATCAAAGACGTGATACAGACTGATGCTGCCATTAACCCCGGCAACTCTGGCGGTCCATTGCTGAATTCCTCAGGCCAACTTGTGGGCGTCAACACCGCAATCTACAGCCCCAGCGGCGCCAGTGCGGGCATCGGTTTTGCCATACCGGTCAACACCGTCAAAAAGCTGATCCCACAACTCGTGACCTACGGCAAACTCTACCGGCCCGTACTCGGCATCGAAACTCTGACGGACAATTGGGCCAAGCGCCTTGGCGTCAAAGGGATAGCAATTCTAACGGTAAAACCGGGGCTGGCGGCGGACCGCGCCGGAATGGTTGGCGTGAGAGAAGACAACAGAGGTCAGATACACCTGGGGGATGTCATTGTCGCTATCAATGATGAGCCTATGACTAACGAGGACTCTCTACTGACCGCTCTGGAAAAATTCGCACCGGGCGACACAGTCAAAGTCACCACACTGAAAGACGAAAAAATTCTGGAATACGAGCTGACGCTGACGGCCCCCGAGTCTTGACAAGCTTTTCGAGCACCGGCTTGAGTATAGGCTTGAGCCGCGACACTGCCAGCCAATCTGTGTCGTGAATATTTTTCACACCTGAAAATCACAGGTCAGCGTCGCACTAAAAGCCATGCTACTGAATTTGATCTGATTTTCCCGCAGCTACATACCACTCCAGCAGATCCCGGAGCGCTTTACTTTATGAGACGGACAATTACCCAAGTCGTCACAACCGTGCTGTTGCTCCTAATACTGGGTTGCGCTCAGCAACCGCTGTCACCAACCTCTGAGCCAGCTAGCAATCAACAGGAACAACTGCTGGCGAGGCCACCCGTTGGCTGGCCGATTGTTTACCAACTCAATACCCAGAGCACACGTATCATGGACTATCTGCCACCAGGTGAAGCTGAGACTGATTGGCAGACCAAAATTTCCTTCGAGTCTCACCAAACACTGACTGACCTTGACCCCATCGAGGCACTGATCTCTGAAGTGACGAAAGTTCGGGAAACCTGCAGCTCCGTCAAAGATTTCAACCTGTTCTCTGGCCTGGAAAACAACTACCGAACCTCTACGCGCCTGTTATTGTGTGGCAATAATGCCTATACCAAACGCGGTGAGATCAGCATGCTGAAGGTGATTCAAGGTAACGATTACCTGTATATTGTCCGCCTAATTAGACGCATTCCGCCGTTCGAGAAGAGCGAGCCCAGCATGACACCGGCAGAAATCGCCGAATGGTCTACTTACCTGCGTAACATCACCGTCTGCGACCCACGCCAAACAGCTCATGCCTGTTCGGCAGCAACACCCTGAACAACTCAGCATGTCGCACAAACTAAAGACCCGCCAGGGTCAACGACCTACAACTACCTCAGACATGGCGTCTACCAAGGAAATCACCGTTTCCCTAAGTTGACACCTCTTTCGCTGTGTAACAAGACCATGCTCTCACGCTTAATGCGCGTTACCTTCGGGCTGTTTCCGGGCCGGTGTATACTTTGCCAAGCCAGCACCGCAAGAGCCCTGGATTTGTGTATCCATTGCGAAACAGACTTGCCGATGATCCCTTTTCCCTGTCGACGTTGCGGCCAACAAATCCCCCGGCGGGCTGCCGCAGGACTCTCTGACGACAGCTGGGTGTGTGGTCAATGCCTGATCAAACCGCCACCCTACGTTCGAAGTTTCAGCGCCTTCGCCTACACCCAACCGATCAATCAGCTCATTGCAGAATTCAAAAATCGTCACCAGTTGCTGGTGGGCAGAGTTCTGGCCATGGTCTTAGCCAGGCGTTACTTCGATCAGTACGATGTATCGCGGCTAAACCCAATCACCACACTAGAACCTATCAAACCGCGTTTAGAGACCATCATAAAGACCTCTATCAAAGCTGAGCCTCGCAGCCGCCCCTTGCCTGACCTGCTAATCCCCATCCCGCTGCATCCGACACGCCTGAAATTTCGCGGTTTCAATCAAGCCTATGAAATTGCCGATGCCATTAAGGCGCTGACTGGCATTCCCATTGACGACCAGCTTTGCCAGCGAATCACTGAGTCGCCACCCCAGAAAGGCTTGTCGGCCGCCGCGCGCCGGCGCAATATCAAGCAGGCATTCCGGCTGACCCGTAAGCTACGGGGTGAACGATTAGCCCTTGTTGACGATGTACTGACTACCGGAGCCACAGTATCGGAACTCACCAGGTCAGCCTTAAATGCCGGCGCTGGCTCGGTAGAGATCATTACCCTGGCCAGAACGCCCAAACCCAGATACTTTTAAAAACCCTCAAGGTCTTTCCTACCCTGTGCTAAAGTTAACGTTTTCAATTGCTTAACGTAGACCGGGTCAATACATTATGGAATGGGCAGACTTCAACCTTCGCCAGGACTTTATCTCAGGTCATCAGCCTTCGGCTAACCCTGAGCGCAGCTTTCACATCGTAATCTCCGACGACGAACTATTGGCCATCGACAATGGCGAACCTTGGCGCCCTCTGGATCAAGACGAATGGCGATGGCTAGGTCTTACCGCGGTCGCAGAACATTGTCTTGGCGAGGTTGGTGGCATACCCGTGTTTGCCACCGAGGTCGAGCCCGAGTCGGACGAACCCGAAGGCTACAGCTTCCGCACACTCTGGTCCTTTCTAGGCCGGACTGAACAGACCGCATTTTATCTGCTGGGACGCGCCCGGCAGATTGTTGAATGGCATAATAATCATCAATTTTGTGGGCAGTGCGGCCAGCCCACGCACTCAACTGATTTCGATCGTTCGCGGCAATGCGCGCCGTGCAAACAAATGTTTTACCCGAGACTGTCCCCCTCTATCATTGTTTTGGTAACTCGCGGCGAAGAGCTGTTACTCGCCCGTCATGCCAATGGTCGCGGCAATTTTTACTCCACGCTGGCGGGCTTTATCGAACCTGGCGAGTCCATCGAAGAAGCCGTTCATCGCGAGGTCTTCGAGGAGGTCGGTATCCGCATCAAGAACCTCAAATACTTCAACAGTCAATCTTGGCCTTTTCCCAATTCATTAATGCTCGGCTTCCATGCAGAGTATGAGAGTGGTGAGTTCGTCCTGCAGGAGACTGAAATCGCCGATGCTCAATGGTTTCACCACACGAACCTGCCCAGCAAACCCGCAATGGTATCCATTTCCGGCTGGTTGATTAACGATTACGTGGAACGTCTCCAGGGCAAGGCTTGACAGTGGCCGGTGCGACGATGAGCGATCGCTCGAGCTCTTTGAGAGACTATTTTGTTGACGCGCCCATCGGAGTATTGCTTTTCGCGTGTATCACGACCTTGTTCAGCGCCATGAGCGAAGCAACCCCACTGCGGGTAGCCGTTGCCGCAAATTTCAAATCGACGCTGATCACTCTGACAGAGACTTACGTTGACCAGGAAATAGATATCATTGCCGGGTCTACCGGGATGCTTTACTCACAAATCCGTAATGGTGCGCCATTCGACATATTCCTTGCCGCCGACAGTCTGCATCCACGGTTACTCGAACAAGCCAACCTTGCAGTGCCAGGCTCACGATTCACCTACGCTATCGGCCAGCTTGTCTTCTGGGTGCCGACGCACAAAGAGACTGTTAGCCAAACCATGTTTCTGGCGTTCGATGCCGCTATCGCCGTCGCCAACCCAAAACTTGCGCCTTATGGCCAGGCAGCGATGGTTTTAATCAACAAGTTCAAACCCGAACACAAGGCGTTACTGTACGGTAACAACGTCAACCAGACCTTTCAATTTGTTGACAGCGGCAACGTGGCGGCTGGATTCATCTCTCTGGCCCAAGTAAAGGATCGAAGCCCAGCTACGAGTTGGTGGCTGGTACCCATGAGCGAATATCCTTTGCTTGAACAGCAAGCAATCGTCTTGAAAAATCATCATCCCGGCGCAGCAGACTTTGCCGTGTTTCTGCAGTCCGAGCTGACCCGTCGCCGCATCACAGATGCGGGTTATCTCACCTCAGTGGTACCTTAACTTGCTGTCGCAACCAGATATAACCGCGATATTTATCACGCTGCAGTTAGCACTCACTTCCACTGTGCTGCTAATTCTTCTCGGCACACCAATTGCTTGGTGGCTGGCCCGGTCTCGCGGCGTGGCTAAAATTATCATTGAGCCTATCATCGCTTTGCCCATTGTCCTGCCGCCAACCGTGCTGGGGTTTTACTTGCTCCTCGCATTTGCGCCAGACGGCATCATCGGTCAATGGTGGCTACTGGCCACCGGTAAGGGCCTCGCCTTTACCTTCAGCGCACTAGTGATCGGCTCGATAATCTACTCTATGCCATTCTATGTTCAGCCTCTGCAGGTGGCGTTCGAAAATATTGAGCAATCATTGCTCGATGCTGCGGCCACATTAGGCGCAACTCCGCTAGATCGTTTTTTGTCGGTTGTCGCACCCCTTTCCAGTCGGGGTTTTATTACCGCCATCTGTCTAGCGTTTGCCCATACCATCGGTGAATTTGGCATCGTTCTGATGATTGGCGGCAATATTCCCGGCGAGACTCGCGTCCTCTCCATCGCCCTGTTTGATCACGTTGAATCAATGGAGTATGGCCAGGCCCATGTCCTGGCGCTAGGTTTGCTGGCGTTTTCATTTACCCTGTTGGCTCTGGTCTATACGCTAAACCGACGCTGGCAAATGCGCTTTGCGAGTCAGAGTTAAGCATGCAAATAACTGCCAAAATTCATTTAACCCGCGCTTCTGGCTTTACGCTGGCAGTAGACCTGACCGTCAAGCCAACAGGAGTTACCGCGTTATACGGTCCCTCTGGCTCTGGAAAAAGTACCGTGCTGCGCCTGCTGGCCGGGCTCGAGCACACCAAACCCAGCGATCCGATCTTGATCAGCAGTGATGACCAAATTTGGCACGATGAAAAACAATTCGTTCCGCCGCACCTCCGTGATATTGGTTATGTATTTCAGCAGCCACAATTATTTCCACATCTCTCGGTTCGAGGCAACCTCGAATACGCCGTCAAAAGACGCCGAGGCAACCAAAATTTAACTTTACAGCAGGTCAGTGGTTGGCTTGGTATTAATCACCTGCTGGATGCGCGCCCAACCAGTTTGTCTGGTGGCGAAGCACAACGAGTCGCCATTGCCAGGGTTTTGCTCAGTGGCGCTCGCTGCCTGTTGATGGACGAACCACTGGGGGCCATTGACTACGCTGCGCGCTTGCAGATTTTACCTTATATCGACGGTCTGCGACGGGTGCTCGACATTCCTATTGTCTATGTCAGTCATGCACTGGATGAAATTACTTATTTGGCCGACGAAGTCTATATGCTGGAGAAAGGTCGAGTCACCGCCAACGGGCGGATTTTTGATCTGGCGTCCTCGCTGACCCTCAACAGTCATGAGGGCGAAGCTGTGGCCGCAGTGATAGAAGGTGTCGTCGATAGCCATGACCCTGATTACGGACTCAGTCGTTTAACACTCAGCAGCCAGTCAATCTATGTTAGTCTGTGCAATCAGCCACCAGGCACAAAAGTCAGATTGCGCATCCCCGCCCGCGACGTCAGCTTGACCCTGCAGGCACCCATACAGACCAGCATACTCAACGTTCTCAAGGGCGTCGTCAGTGAAATTGAAACCGCCTCTGCAAAGCCCAGCTTACTGGTGAAAATTAAAATAGACGATCACTATATTCTGAGTCGAATTACTCGAAAATCTTTGACTCAACTGGAACTCAGTCCTGGCAAAGCGGTCTTTATACAAATCAAAACCGTTGCCTTACTCACCGACCCGACTCAACAGGTAGCCCCACTCTCATGAGCATAAGCTCGCACCCATTTACCAATTTAACGCCCGACGTCGTCATGGATGCGGTCGAAAGCGTCGGTTATCGCTGTGACGCCCGCATCTTGCAGCTCAACAGTTACGAAAATCGGGTCTACCAGATTGGTGTTGAAGATGGCGAGCCAGTGATCGGCAAGTTCTATCGCCCCGACCGCTGGACCGACAAGCAAATACTAGAGGAGCACACATTCACCCAGGAGCTGTTCGACAATGAAGTCTCAGCAGTCGCGCCGTTGGTGATAGCTAATGAATCCACTATGGCTGAATTCGCGAACTTCAGGTTTGCACTGTATCCCCGTCGCGGTGGACGCGCGCCCGCATTGGACAGCCTCGATAACCTGGAGATTTTGGGCCGTCATGTTGCGCGCATTCACGCGATTGGTGGCGAGCAAACGTTCGAGTTAAGACCCAACATTTCAGTACAAGATTATGGTCACGCTTCCCGCGCATTCCTCATTGAAAACGCTTTTATTCCCGCCGAGTTACGTCCTGCTTATGACTCAGTCACCGAGTTCCTGCTGAAGGAGCTTGATGATATTTTCGAATCAACGCCCTATATGTCGATTCGACTCCACGGCGACTGTCACATGGGCAATGTATTGTGGCGAGACGAAATGCCGCACTTTGTCGATTTTGACGATGCCAGGAATGGTCCGGCGATACAGGATCTGTGGATGATGTTGTCTGGCGAGCGTGAAGACCAGCAACAGCAGGTGATGCGCATCATCCGGGGATACCGCGACTTCTGTCATTTTAACCCAGCACAGTTGCGTCTGATCGAACCCCTCAGAACCTTACGCATGATGTATCATGCAGCCTGGATAGCGCGACGTTGGGACGACCCGGCATTTCCCATGGCGTTTACGTTCTTCAATACCGAACGCTACTGGTCCGAACATATTCTAGAGCTGCGGGAACAATGGTCGAAACTCTCTGAACCGACCCTGCAACTGTTTGATTAACGCCCAGACGCGGCGACTAGACAAGGATAACAGACTCAGGCAGGGGCTAAATTTGCGGCGCCGTGCCGAACTTTATTGACCACAGGGTTGGCATACATTTGTAGCCACTCTCGCCGGCATTCCACCGGACACTGCTCGAGACGACGCACCAATGCCGCAGCATCTTTGACGTTGGCAAGATGCGCCACCTGACGCCAGACAGTTTGATACTCGTCGAGACTACTATCCCCTGAAGCCTCTTCGCTGGTTAGCGCCAGTTGCTCCAACGCCCAGTAGTTAATCGGATAGAGCTGCAAACCATCCAGTATTTGCCGGTCAATTTCCGCCGCGACCTGCTCCGGTATTTCGAACTGGCCCGTCAGGGCATGGCCAAAGCGCAAGGTCACCCTGCCCTTGAAGTCACCCAGTCCCTTCACTAAATTCAGCAGGTCTTCCCCAGGCGCCTTCTTGTAACTCCCCTGAGTCGCTATGCTGTGGAGCTCTTGGGCCTTCAACACGTCGCAGGGATCGAATTCATAGGCGATAGCAACGGGCACTATGTGCAAGTCACGAATAACGTCAGCCAGCGCTCTCTTACGCTCCGCTAGCAGCAACATTTTGATGACTGCCGGATCAGTCAGATCAACGCCGTTCTTGGCCCGCCCTTCACTCTGTGCGATCCAGACCGAATTGTGACTATTAATTGATTCATGTAGGTATTGAGAAGATTGCAGTAACGCGGCATAGACTTTCTTCGCACCGGTTTCAGATCGACGGATAAAGAAACTTTTGTTGAGCTTCATTAAATCCGTCGCGAATTGTCTCTGCACTAGATTATCACCTACGGCAATTCGTGCAGTATCGCGACCCAATAGATACAACGCGTAATCCAACAGCATGGAATCGCCAGCGATATCCCGATGATTTCCCACATAGAGGTACGATTGGCTCGGATCAAGTTGCTCTAGCCCTTCACTGTGAAAGCTGGTCATGGTCTCTTTGACCAATTTTTTAGCCGTGCGGGCTACAGCCAACTGGAAGTCTTTAATGTTATGGATTTTGCGCAGCTGCCACGCCAGCGTCAGCCTAACGAGCTGCCGAGTCATTCGAGGCAAAAACTTATAGGCAGACCCAAGACGGAATTTTGCCAGAAAGCTCAAAAAATCCTGATCCTTCAGCAGGTTTTTCAGAACCTGCTCGACCTCATCATCATGGTAAGGTCGGATATCTTCAAAATCGGCCATAAAGTCGTTAATTCATTGTCGCGAGATGTTGCGATATATTACTTGGTTTCCCGCGAATGGTTTATTATTTCGTCATGCATATGATAAAAAATTCCGCCGCGAACCTTGTTCGCCAAGCAACGCTCGCCGACCTGGCTTCGATCACGCAGATCTACAACCATTATGTATTGAACACTGCTATCACCTTTGATTTAGAGCCATTTACGGTAGTCACTAGGCGTCCCTGGTTTGATCAATTCGAGCCGGCGTCAATTCACCAGTGCCTCGTATTAGAGGTCAATCAACAGGTTATCGGCTATGCCAGCAGCGCTGCGTTCAGACCTAAGGCGGCCTACGACACCTCAGTGGAATGCAGTATCTATCTTGCCCCCCAAGCCAGCGGTCAAGGTTATGGCAAGATTTTGTATGGGGAATTATTTCGAAACCTCAACCAGCAAGACCTACACCGGTGTTATGGCATCATCACCTTGCCCAATCTCGCGAGCCTGGCCCTCCACAAGTCTTTCGATTTTTCCGAGGTCGCTCGACTAAACGAGGTGGGCCGCAAGTTTAATCAATATTGGGACACCCTGTGGGTTGAAAAAACCTTAGGCTCAGCCTAACCCTAAACCAGACAACAAAAATAAACCCAGCAGGATCAATAGAACGAAGACAAACCGACGCACCAAAGCATCTGGCAACAAATGATTGATGCGCGCCGTGAGTATGGTGACCAAAATCACCAGTGGGATCGCCAGTAATGAAAGCAGCACAATATTGCTATTAATTTGGCCGCTGAACCCCACCACTAACATACGACCCGAGGTTGATAAGCTAAACAGAAACAATAACGAGGCGCGCACTACGTTGACCGCCAGTGGCTGACGATACATAAGGTAAGCCAACGGCGCACCGCCAGCACCATACATACCGCCCATAAGACCTGCGGTCAGGCCCGCGAACATTTTCACCCCAGGACCAGAGGGAGCCTGATAGGGCGCGGGCGTGAGCATCAACAAAATACCCGCACTGACGATCACACCACCCAATAGCATCCGCAAATTGTCGTAGTAGTCGGCGACAAAGTAGTCAAGGATCAGCACGCCGGCGATCAGCGCCGGCAACAGCGTCGCCGCGATCAGCCTGACATAGGCGAAGTTGATCAGCTTATGGCAACGCCGCAGCGCCACCAGCGTATTGACCAAGGAGATCACGCTGACCACCGCCGCAGTCTCAGCCAATGGCGCCAAGCCAAGGGCAGTCACGCCACCCATTATAATCAGCCCCATCGCAAAACCGGTGATGGTCTGGACCATAGCACCCAAGCCAACCAGAAGCAGAAAAACCAAACTGTTGATATCGAGCATAGGATTGGCGCATGATCAGAGCCCACGACTATAGGGAATCCTTAGTCAAACTGGAATCATTTATCTCTTCGATAGGCAGAAAACCATGGATCTCGGCATCAACAATAAAGTCGCGCTAGTGACTGGCAGTAATCGCGGCACAGGGTTGATGATCGCTGAACAGCTCGCAGCTGAAGGCGTCAGAGTAATTTTTCACAGTCAAGTCGAGGGGGACTCCGCCGCTATCGCCGAGCAGGTCGAGAACGCCAGCGCCGTCTGGGGCGACATCAGTAATGAACAGGGGTCCGAACAGGTTATTCGAGCAGTCAACGAGCTGAAGTGTGGGGTCGACATTCTCGTCAATAATTATGGCACAGCCGACCCCGGTCGTTGGCAAACAGCCACCAGCGACGATTGGCTGACCGCGTACCAAAAAAACACCCTGTCGATTGTCCGCATGGTTCAAGGGTTCACCCCTGGTATGATCGAAGCAGGCTGGGGACGGGTCGTGAACCTCGGCACTGTTGGGTCAACTCGGCCGAATAAAACGTCGCCTCAGTACTATGCCGCCAAAGGCGCACTGGCTAACTTGACCGTCAGTCTGACTCAAGAGCTGAGCGCCACCGGCATTACTGTTAATCTGGTTTCGCCAGGCTTGATTCGCACCGCCGAAGTTGAACAGGCGTACCTGGCGCGGGCCCGCAAGGCAGGCTGGGGCGATACTTTTGACGCCGCAGAGATGATGATCGTGAAAAACTTCGCACCTAATCCCGTCGGGCGCATCGCGACTCGGCAGGAAGTTGCTGATATCGTCGTGTTTCTTTGCAGCCAGAATGCCAGCTTCGTCAATGGCCAAAATATCCGAGTTGATGGCGGCGCACTCGGCATCGTATAAACATTTTCATTTCGACAGAGATCATTGAATCGGAGTAGACAGTCATGTTGTGGATAAAAACGTTCCATATCCTCTTTGTTATGGCCTGGATGGCTGGGCTGTTTTATTTGCCCCGCATCCTCGTCCACTACGTTGAAGGTAAGCAGGCCGAAGAGGATGTACAACGACTGATTATTATGGGCCAGAAGCTGTTTCGTTTTTCCAGTGTCATGGCGTTACTCGCCCTCGGACTGGGCACCTGGCTGTGGTTATCCTTTGGTTTTTCGGGTAACTGGTTGCTGGCCAAACTAGGCTTTGTTGTTTTGTTATTGGCTTATCACGGTCAGTCTTTTCGCTACATCCAGCAAATGGCTTTGGGTCAAACCATCAGAACCTCCTTGTTTTTTCGTATCTATAACGAACTCGCGCTCTTGATCGTCATCCCGATTTTGATCCTGGTCGTGGTTAAACCCTTCTAATCTGAATTTTTGCAATCAGACCGTCGGGTCTAACGCTACGGGACATATAACGTAAGACAAAACCTTTGCCGAACTGGCGTCATATGATGTTATCAATCTGTCGCGCTACCTTAGGCCTGGCACTGGCGACATTAACCCTGCCCGCACTTGCCGCAAGGGATAAACTTCAACAACACATGCTGAATAAAATGGACGCGAGCAAGGCTGGCGTCATCAACTTGAACGAGTTTCAACCGCGGCACAAAGATCGGATAACCCAGGCCGACATCAATCAGGACGGTGGGATTTCCATGGCAGAAATGCAGGCTCGCCAGACCCAAAAAATCGCTGAACACCAGGCGCGAATGGCAAAACACAGGGCCAGCATGGAGGTGAAATTCACAACTATGGATATCGATAAGGACGGTGAAATAACGCCGGAAGAAGCCAGACCGGCAACGCTGGGCCTCGAGCATTCGATCGGTATCATCGCTGTGCAACAGGTTGTGTAGACTGGTCTCATCCCTGGTCTCATCCCTGGCTATCAATCTGCTTTTCGTGGGCGCCATCATTGGGCAAATTCTTATGGGACCACTGATGGGACCACTGATGGGACCACCGATGGGACCGTTCCCCAAACATCTCGAGCAAACATCCGCCACCTATCAGGCTTTGGCGCAGGCTGGCAGGTTGACCATTTTCAAACAACTAAAGCCCGATGCTCGTGCCAGAGCGACCAAGTTGCTGCAATGCCGAGATCGACGGCGCAAACCTACCCACGACAATTCCACGGCAATTCAAGCCAAGTCTTGCTGGTTATTGTATACTGCTAGCTCAACAGCCCATGGATTTGCCCCGACTCAATGTCGAATGGCAGCTTCATTCACCGCTCTCGATAGCGACAGGGCGCAACCGCCACATCGTGTAGATATCACCCATGGATACCGTAAGCCGCGCTCTACAGGACCTTGTTAATCGCGCTCTGGCCGTCGCGCCAGAAGGTCATTTTTGGTTGCCATTTGACCCCGACTGGCGCTCGCCTTGCGAACTTGATCGCCGTCGCGAGGCACAGGGCCCGCAGATTGGTTGGCGCCCGGCACCCCAAACACCACCGGTGAGCTTTGACGGCCTTGCCAATGCACTCGACCAACCCATTCATCCGGATATCTGCGCTTACTTCAGTCAATACTGGAGCGGCAGCCTGGAAGCCCAGACTCAAGAGGGGCATGTGAGCCTGATCCAACTATGGAACCCAGAAGACTTCGATCGCCTGATCGAAAATTTGATCGGTCATAGTCTGGTTAAAAAACGCAGACGTGAAACCTTTACCGTGTTTTTTGCCACCACCGAAGCTGATTCCGAACTATTTCTCAGTATCGACAATCTCACGGGCAAGGTTTTACTCGAGCACCCGGGCAAGCCGCCACTGCGCACCGTTGCCGATAGCGTCGCCGAATTTCTTGACACGCTGACACCTGTCACCTCAATGCCAGGAATCTATTAATGGACCAACTACTACTTACACCCATAGATCACGTCGCGGGCGAGGTCAGGCTGCCTGGCTCAAAGAGTCTGTCAAATCGCGCCTTGTTACTTTCTTCTCTGGCGACGGGTACGACCAGGCTACACAACCTGTTGCACAGCGATGATACCGATCGAATGCTCGAGGCCCTGCGCCAAATGCAGGTGGCCGTTGACGTCAATGAAGATGGCACAGATTGTACGGTCACCGGCCTGGGGAAATTATTCACACCGCCGAACGAGACGAAGTTTTCGTTGGGAAATGCCGGCACCGCCATACGCCCACTAACGAGCATGCTGAGCTTGTGTCACGGTACATTTATCATCGATGGCGACGACTACATGCGCGAACGCCCCATTGATCACTTGGTCGATGCTTTGCGTCAATTGGGAGCCGATGTCCAATACCTTGGCAAACCAGGCTGCCCACCGATTCAACTGACCGGTGGCCTAATTAGTGGCGGTCATGTCAGTATCAGAGGCGATATATCCAGCCAGTACCTGACAGCCCTGTTGATGAGCTTGCCACTGGCCGCTAACGACAGCGTCATTGAGGTCATCGGCGAGCAGGTCTCCAAGCCTTACTTGGATATTACTCTCGGTATCATGGCGCAATATGGCGTCACCGCGAGTCACGAGAACTACCAGGTATTCCATATCAAAGGCAGACAGCAGTATGTTTCACCCAATCACTACCTGATCGAAGGCGATGCATCCTCGGCCTCGTATTTTTTTGCCGCTGCTGCCATTAAAGGCGGCACAGTTCGCGTAAACGGGCTGGGGCGCGATTCAGTCCAAGGCGACATCGCCTTTCTCGATGTCATCGAGCAGATGGGTGCCAAGGTAACTCGCAATGAAGCCTGGATTGAGGTCACTCGAGGCGGACCGCTGCGCGCTATTGACCTGGATCTAAACCATATTCCCGACGCCGCCATGACCGTCGCTATGCTGGCGCTGTTTGCCGATGGCACCAGCAGAATCAGAAACATCTATAACTGGCGGGTCAAGGAGACAGATCGCATGACCGCCATGGCCACTGAACTGGTTAAGTTAGGCGCTGAGATTGAGACCGGCGATGACTATATCGTTATCACTCCGCCAAAGACTATTTTGCCAGCGACCATAGACACCTACGGCGATCACCGCATGGCCATGTGCTTTTCCCTGGCCGCCCTCGGTGATAGCCCGATCACGATCAATGACCCGGGTTGCGTGGCAAAAACTTTCCCCGACTATTTTTCAGTGTTACAGCAGATCACGGGGCACAAGCCATAATTCATGGGCGGCGTCAGCCGAACAAGTCTGAACCGCACTCATGGGCCAGCAACCACTGTTTTGCAGGCAAACCACCACCAAATCCCGTCAAACTGCCATCGGCACCGATCACACGATGGCAGGGAATCACAATGGGTAGCGGATTCCTTCCGTTTGCCGCCCCGACCGCCCTTACTGCTCGCGGCCGGTGGATGACTTTCGCGATGTCACTGTAGGTACAGGTCTGACCATAGGGAATGTTCTGCAGTGCACCGAGCACGGCGAGCTGAAATTCAGTCCCCGTGGGGCGTAGTTCGAGATCAAAGGTCTGCCGTTGACCGGCGAAATATTCATCCAGCTGCGTCGCGGCGACCTCACACGCGCCATCGTCGTGCAGCCAATCAGCGGGTAGTGACATTGCCTTCCCCTGCGGCAAGCCAATCAAGTGGAGTCCAAACTCATCGCCTGCCAGCAGCAGACGACCTATGGGCGTGTCCAAGTAGCGAAATTGCATAGCACTCTCCAATGTTGCCCGTTTATCACATTTTAGACGCCTGGCGCCACAGGTGCATACCCGCATAGGCTCGCCAAGGCTGCCAATTTCTCGAGCATTCCAGCAATGCCTGACCGTCTGCCAGACCCAATTGCTGTCGCGCAATTCGCACCAGAACCAGGTCGTCGTGGAGAAAGGCATCAGGATCGTTGATTGCACGCATCGAGACATAGCGCGCCGTCCAGCCGCCGATGCCCTTAATCCTGACCAAAGTATCAATCAAACTTTGCGAATCACTGAAGCGGTCAAAATCGATTTCGCCGCTGGCCACTTTCGCCGCTAACATCTGAATGGCAGCTGCCCTGCCCCGCGGCATCGGCAAATCTATTGGATCAAGAATTTCTAGCTCTGCCGGCGACGGGAAAAACTGGGTTTGATTCACGAGCCTGCCGTATTGCTGCGCAATTCGACCCATGACCGTCGTCGCGCCCTTGACGGATATCTGCTGACCGACGATAGCACGCACGGCTATTTCGAATGGGTCCCAGCCTCCCGGTACTCTTTGGCCCGGATTTTCCGCGACGAATGCCGCCAATAGCGGGTCTTTGGTCAAACACTGATTAATTTCCAACGGATCGGCATCCAGATCAAACAGCGCCTTGATACGCGCTCGAACTCGCATCAAGCCAGCAGGATCTGCAAGTTCAATGTGGCACACCAAGACGTGATTTTCAGCATCATTGGACACCGTAAAACTACCAGGCTGACCATCCACCAGAATCGATCGTCCATAGCTCGATGGGCTAACCCACTCAACACCAGGGATTCCTCGTACCGACAGAAAATTCAGTACGCCCGCAAAGTCAAAGGGTGGGCGATAGCCTAAGCGCAAGGTAAAGCCCCGTGCCGGCGACTTTTCTGAGCCGCGCCTCAAGCTGGACGGCGTACGGCCATAGACCTTTTGAACATGGGCATTTAGGCGCCTGACACTCCCGTATCCAGCCATTTGAGCGACCTGGGTCACAGACAAGGTGGTTTGAGCCAACAACGTTGCGGCAGCTTGCAGGCGTCGAGTCTGGGCAATGGCCACTGGCGTGACGCCCAAATGCGCAACAAACAAACGTCGCAAGTGCCTCGATGTGACGCCTAATCGATCACTCAAGGCCACAACCCCGGCCTGGTCCAGCTCGCCGGCAGCAATCAATTTCAAGCCGCGAGTCACCGTTGCACTGGTACCCGACCAAGCCGGGGTGCCTGGCGCCGACTCGGGCCGGCAGCGTAAGCAGGGTCTGAATCCCGCCATTCCTGCAGCCGCTGCAGAGGCGAAAAACATCACATTTTCCGGCTTAGGCAGGCGCACTCGACAGACAGGCCGACAATAAATACCTGTGGTTTTGACACCGATATAAAATCGCCCGTCGAATCTGGGATCCCGGGCCTGGCGTGCGAGTTCGAATGCCTGACTATTCATACGGCCAACATACTGAGGTTTGGCTTTATCTTAGTCCCGACGCCGATCACGATCTAGCCGTTATCGGACTAGGAAAGCGGGAAAACCTCGGCCTCCTGGCGGAAACGATGGATAGTCCCTTAAATTCATTTAATATGACGTTTAATCAACCCAAACAGCATCTCGCAAGCCCGCCATAGCGCTAAGCCTGCGAACCAGCCCAGAACATTTGAGTCGAAACATTTGAGTCAGAACATTTGAGTCAGAACATGGATAAGTCGTTAGGCACCGTGGCTGCGCCAGCCCGGATCATCGAGGAACTATTGCTGAGTGCTGTTGATGCCCAGGTCAGCTTTAATTTTGAGTTCCTGCGCTACTATGAGGCGGAACCATCGACCGTACAATTATACTGCGAGTGTCACCTCAGCGCCGGTGAGCTGTACTGTCGAATCGCCGCTGATCCACGCGCAATGCCTAAAGATTGGATTAATCTGACGGCGCCACTACGCCTGGATCAGGTAACGGTGCCCAAGCCTTGGGGCGCTGAAATTTGGTACACCGGGATTGAATCACGGGGAATTTGCAGCATCCAGAACACGCCGCTACCCTGGCTCATTGCCCTGAGCCCCAAACACCTGCTCGGCACAACGACGGCGCAAGATCCTATTCTGCTGAAGATCTTGGCCCCGCTGCAACAGACTGTGTACGGCGACTTGTACCTTGAACTACATGAACAAAAAATCGAAGTTTACGTCGTCACTCATGTGGATGACGTGGCCTGGCCCAATGGCAAGGGGCAGATCAGGTATGGATTTAACCCAGACAAACTCAAGGAATTTGAATCCCCAGCGGCGTTCAAACAAGCCTATCTGGCAGCAGTTAATCATTATCGGTCAATACGTGAAGCCATCGACCTTGAGCTCGACAAAATCAAGGCCGATAACGGCTATGCACTTGACGCCATTATTGCGCCAACACTGGCAGAGCACTGGCGCGCATCCCTAGATGACGAACTCAACCAACAAGAGCTGCAACGCCGCCATACAATGGAGGCATTTACCGACCTCAAAGAGCTCGAAGTGGGCAGTATTATTCAGGTTCAACCCAGAACGCCCCACTCACTCCAGCATGGCGTGCGGGTTATCGAGTTTCAGTCACCCCACTATGAACGGTTTATTCTGTCATTTGGGCAAAAAGTACTCACCCAGTCGCACTGGGATACAGAGACCGCCATCAATCGCGCCAATCTTGACTCGAACATGGCGCTCGAGCCCATTAGCATCGCCCATGAGCCCGGTTGCGAGGTCCATCAGATCGTGCAATTTCCACAGTTTGAAGTGCGCCGGATTCGCCTGGAGGTCAACAGCAGCCATACATTGGCGCTGCAAGACTACGGCATCTTAATCGGCGTGGAAGGCGAGGTGCGGGTCGGTGAACAGCCCCTCACCAATGAGGACGGCATGCTGTTGAGCGCGCTGGCGCCTGCGCAGCGATTGGTCAACTCAGGCTCATCGCCTGCTATCCTGTTGCTCGCGATACCAAGCACCTAGGCGTCTAGCAGGCCCATCGGCGGCAATACCACCGTCAGGCTAGGCTCGGTAGATGATGGCCGATATCGGCCGGTCAAGGCTGATATCGGCTCGCGCCAACTACAAACTGCTATTTAAGCAGGTGTGCAACCGCATCACGCTCTTCAACCAGCTCCGTCTCCGTTGCCGACATCTTTTCCTGACTGAAGCCATTGATGCTCAAACCCTGAACGATTGCCCAGTCGCCGTTTTCGCAGGTGCAGGGGAAGGAGTAAATCAGACCCTTGGTAATACCGTAACTGCCATCGGAATAAACACCCATGCTGACGGTTTCACCCTGAGTACCCAGCGCCCAGTCACGCACATGCTCAATCGCCGCATTCGCCGCTGATGCCGCACTGGATAACCCACGCGCCTTGATAATAGCCGCGCCGCGCTGCTGTACCGTCGGGATAAAGTCAGCTTCGATCCAAGCCTGGTCCACGAGGCTCAGCGCATCCTGACCCGCTACTTTGGCATGATGCAGATCCGGGTATTGTGTGGCAGAGTGATTACCCCAGATAGCCAGACCCTTGACGTCAGTGACATGCTTGCCGGTCTTTTGAGCGATCTGAGTCAGCGCCCGATTGTGATCAAGTCGAGTCATTGCCGTAAATTGCCGAGGATCTAAATCAGGCGCGTTGCGCTGGGCGATGAGGCTGTTGGTGTTGGCTGGGTTGCCTACAACCAGCACTTTGACGGACTTCTTAGCATGGTCATTTAATGACTTACCCTGCACAGAGAAGATCGCCGCATTGGCTTCAAGCAGGTCTTTGCGCTCCATGCCCGGGCCTCGAGGCCGAGATCCTACTAGCAACGCATAATCTGCATCCTTGAAGGCGATATCGGGGTTATCAGTCGCGACGATACCCTGCACCAGCGGAAACGCACAGTCGTCTAACTCCATGACAACACCACCCAAGGCACCCATTGCCGGTGGAATTTCCAGCAGTTGCAGGATAATCGGCTGATCGGTGCCGAGCATCTGGCCGGCAGCGATGCGAAATAACAATGAATAACTGATTTGTCCTGCGGCACCGGTGACCGCTACACGTACTGGCTCTTTCATGATGATTCCTCTGGGGTGAGTCACGACTAAAAACGCCAAATTATACCCAAATCAACGTCCATGTGGCGTCTTAATGTACGATTTCCTGTGTTTTTGTCTGCTTGGCTACAGATTCGCCACAACCGCCACGGAACCAAAGACCACAACACATCTCCTGCGGCGAACTGCCAACATATTTTTTGCACTGCAATATCCTTTTATTTCAACCGGTTGCAGCATACAAACAGGTTTAATCGAACCTCTGCATGCTTGACTTTTGGCGTTCTAATGGTATTGTTTCTGGCCGGTCTGATCGGGCGCTTTATCCGGCACTTTGATCCAGCACTCATTGACCGCCCACGCTAAAAGTATGGGCACGTCCATAACTGGCTGAGCGCCGTAACAAAGAGCAGAGTTACATCTTCTCTCTGCGAACTCCTTTTTAGTATTTAGCTTGAGTCACTCGAGCCTTGATGTGATGTACGGTGCAGCCTAACTGGCTGTCCAGACTGATTACCGACCCCGGGATAAACCCCATGGTTAGTATAAAGAGTAGGTATAGATGAATAATAAAATTATCGTACAACCTGGCAGTTACCCTGACAAAAATGGGCTCTATGACCCTGCGCAGGAAAAAGATTCTTGCGGCGTAGGTTTTGTCGCCAACATCAAGGGTCAGCCGAGTCATCAGATCATGCTCGACGCACATCATATCAATGCGCGCATGGATCATCGTGGCGGCTGTGGGTTTGAAGAAAACACCGGCGATGGCGCAGGCGTGCTCACCGCCTTGCCCCATAGTTTTTTTCGCCGAATGGCCGGCGAACTGAGCGTCGAATTACCAGCACCTGGACACTACGCCGTGGGCAACATATTCCTGCCTCAGGATGCTGCGGAACGACTCTACTGCCAAGAACAGATAGAAATCATTATTGCCGAGGAAGACCAAACATTCCTGGTCTGGCGCCAAGTGCCCACTGATCCCGAAGGCGCTAATATAGGCCCCGCCTCACAGGCTGCACAACCGACTATCGATCAATTGTTTATCGCCGCCAATGGCGTTGCAGGCGATGCCTTCGAACGTAAACTTTATATCATTCGACGGCGCTTTTCGGAGTTATTGAAACGCCACACAGACCATCTGACTCAAGGCCATATGGTCTATGCTTGCAGCCTGTCCAGCAAGGTCATCGTCTACAAGGGCATGCTAACGCCCGGCCAGCTATTTCCGTTTTATCCGGATCTGGAAAACACCCATTTCGAAACTCACCTGGCCATGGTGCACTCGCGATTCAGCACCAACACGTTCCCATCCTGGGGCCGCGCTCAACCCAACCGCTACATGAGCCACAATGGTGAAATCAACACCTTAATGGGCAACAAAAATATGATGACGGCCCGCGAAGGGTCGGTCGAATCGCCGCTGTTTGGGGCGGAAATCAATAAGCTATTCCCTATTGTTGAACCACAGCATTCTGATTCAGGTACGTTCGACAACGTCTTAGAATTTCTTTTAATGTCTGGCCGCTCGCTGCACGAAGCCGTCATGATGATGATTCCCGAAGCGTGGCAGTCTGACAAAAACATGGCGCAAGACAAACGCGACTTTTACGAGTATCACTCAGCCTTGCTCGAACCTTGGGATGGTCCCGCATCTATCGTCTTTACTGACGGCGACTATATCGGCGCCGTACTTGATCGCAACGGCTTACGACCCAGCCGTTACTATGTCACCCATGATGACAAGGTCATCATGGCATCGGAAGTCGGTGTGCTGCCGGTAGACCCCGCGAACGTCAAGCTCAAAGGTCGACTCCAGCCGGGCAAAATGTTTCTTATCGACTTTGAACAAGGCCGAATGATTCCTGACGAAGAACTCAAGAGCGACTACGCTAACCGGCGCCCCTATGGTCAATGGCTGGCACAGCAAACGATTAACTTGGAAGATATACCCTCCGTCGCTGACAATCACGGTTTCTCTCCCGAGACATTGGTACCCCGGATGCAAGCATTCGGCTACACCGTCGAAACCATGCAATTCATGCTGCTACCCATGGTGACGGAAGCACGGGACCCTCTGGGCTCAATGGGTAATGACTCGGCTCTGGCTTGCCTGTCAGATAAGTCGCGCATGATTTACGATTACTTCAAACAACTGTTTGCCCAGGTGACAAACCCTGCTATCGATTCCATACGGGAAGAGGTTGTGATGTCACTTGAGTGCTTCATTGGCCCCGAAGGCAATCTGTTGGAAACCACAGAAAAGCAGGCTAATCGCCTCAAAATGCCTCACCCGATCCTGTCAAACGAAGAACTCAGCACCTTACGACAGATGGATTACCGCGGCTGGCGAACCCGTACTATCGATATTACTTTCGAAAAATCTGCAGGCAAAGATGGCTTAATGGCAGCTTTGGCACGCATCTGCCAGGAAGCAACAGAAGCTATCGAGCAAGGCTTTTCCTTGATCGTTTTATCTGACCGCAATATCGCCGAGAACGCCATGGCGATCAGCGCACTCATAGCCTGTGGCGCAGTCCACCACCATTTGGTCGCCACCCATCAGCGGACTCGAATAGGCCTGATCATCGAAACCGGCGAAGCTCGCGAAGTGCACCATCACTGCTTGCTAGTCGGCTATGGCGCTGACGCGATCAACCCTTACCTTGCGTTCGAGTCAATCTGGCAAGCACAGCGCGACGGGTTACTGGACGAGTCTGAGCTGTCTTCCGACGATGAGATTGTCTATGGCTATAAAAAAGCCGTGGCTAAAGGCATGCTCAAAGTGATGGCGAAAATGGGTATTTCGACGCTGCAATCCTATAAAGGCGCACAAATTTTTGAGGCCGTCGGCTTGGCTGACGAAATTATCAACCAGTGCTTCGTTGGCACTGCCAGTCGAGTTCAGGGCGTCAACTTCGAAGTGTTGTTCGCAGAAATGTTACAACGCCATCACCTTGGCTATCCGCTACGAAGCAGCAACCTCATACCCGTTTTACCCAATCCTGGCGACATCCACTGGCGCCGCGAAGGCGACGCGCATATGTGGGACCCCACAGCAATTTCAAGCTTGCAAGTGGCGACGCAAACTAATAGCCAGGATGCTTATTGGGCTTTTGCCAAACACACCAATGAAGAGACGACTCGACGCTGTACATTTCGAGGACTCTTGAACTTCAAGTCTGGCGTGAATGGCGGACCTATTCCATTAGACCAAGTTGAATCAGCGCAAGAAATTGTCAAACGATTCTGCACAGGGGCAATGAGCTTTGGCTCTATTTCTGCTGAGGCTCATGAAAGCCTGGCTGTCGCCATGAACAGACTGGGCGGAAAATCAAATACCGGTGAAGGTGGCGAAGACCCTATCAGGTTCGATCCAATGCCTAATGGCGATTCGAAACGTTCGGCTATTAAACAGGTTGCATCCGGTCGCTTCGGTGTCACGATCTGGTATCTAGCCAACTCTGATGAACTTCAGATCAAGATTATTCAGGGCGCAAAACCTGGTGAAGGTGGGGAATTACCCGGCGGTAAAGTTGATGAGACTATCGCCAGGATTCGCCACTCGACGCCAGGCGTCGGTTTAATCAGTCCACCACCGCACCATGACATCTATTCTATCGAGGACATGGCGCAACTGATTCATGACCTGAAAAATGCCAACCCCACAGCCCGTATCAGCGTCAAACTGGGCGCCGAAATTGGCGTCGGAACGATTGCCGCAGGTGTCACCAAGGCCAAGGCAGATCATCTGGTTATTGCTGGTCATGACGGCGGCACCGGCGCCTCACCGCTGACTTCTATTAAACATGCAGGCTTACCCTGGGAACTGGGTCTGGCCGAAGCACACCAGACCTTGGTGATGAACAATCTCAGATCCAGAGTTTATTTGCAGACCGATGGTCAGCTGAAAACCGGCCGCGATGTGGCCATTGCCGCCTTGATTGGGGCCGAGGAATTCGGCTTTGCAACGGCACCCTTGATCACGCTGGGTTGCATCATGATGCGCAAGTGCCACTTGAATACCTGCCCAGTGGGAATCGCGACCCAGGATCCAGAGCTACGTAAGAAATTCAACGGTAAACCAGAGAGCGTCGTCAATTACTTCTTTATGGTCGCTGAAGAAATGCGTTTGATCATGGCCGAGCTCGGCTTCCGCACCGTCAATGAGATGGTTGGCAGAGTCGATGTTCTGGAAATGGACCAAGCACTGCAACACTGGAAAGCTAAAGGCCTGGATTTCAGCTCCATTCTGACCCCCGCTGCGATCGTCTATGACGACACGCAAGTATATCGGGTCATGGAACAAGATCACGGCCTGGAAAAAGCCCTCGACAATGAACTCATTCGTCTGGCTCAGCCCGCTCTGCTCAACGGCGAGGTAGTCGACATTGACTTGCCGGTAATCAACATCAACCGCGTGGTGGGCACCATGTTGTCCCATGAGGTTGCCAAGGCGACCCACGGCAAGTTACTCAATGATGATACGATCAACATCAAGCTGACGGGAACCGCTGGACAAAGCCTCGGTGCCTGGCTGGCGAAAGGTATCAGTATCACCGTTGAAGGTGATGCCAACGATTTCGTCGGTAAGGGTTTATCCGGTGGGCGGATAGCGATCTACCCACCGAAGGTCAGTAGCTTCGTAGCAGAGGATAATATTCTGATTGGTAATGTTGTGCTCTATGGCGCAACCAGCGGCTCAGCTTTCTTCCGTGGTATTGCCGCCGAACGATTCTGTGTGCGCAACAGCGGCGCCAACGCCGTCGTCGAAGGCATCGGTGACCATGGCTGTGAGTATATGACCGGTGGCCGCGTTGTCGTTCTTGGACGGACCGGAAGAAACTTCGGCGCCGGTATGAGTGGCGGTATCGCCTACATACTCGACCGCGACAGAGATTTTGAACGCCAGTGTAATATGGAAACCATCGGCCTGGAGCAGCTGGAAGACGCCGCCGACATTCTCGAACTGCGCCGCCTGGTTGAGCGACATTTACAATATACTGGTTCAAAAGTCGCTAGCGCACTTCTCGACGACTGGGATGCCAGCCTGGCCCTATTCGTCAAGGTTATGCCAATCGATTATAAACGTGTCCTGATGGCCAATAATGCCAAAACAGCGCGCATCGTCGCCAGCGCCTGATCATCGGACTCTACTAACGAGCAGTAAGAGATAACTATGGGTAAACCAACTGGATTTAAGGAAATTGCACGCCTGGTAGAGCCGTACCGGGATCCTGCTGTGCGCCTGGTGGATTTCAAAGAAATCTATACCAATCACGACCCCAAGCACCTTAAGGAACAGGGCTCACGCTGCATGGATTGTGGCGTGCCATTCTGTCAGTCCACCCATGGCTGCCCGATCCATAACCTGATTCCCGAGTGGAATGATCTGGTATACCACGGTCGCTGGCGTGATGCCTTGGATCGCTTGCATAAAACGAATAACTTTCCGGAGTTCACCGGCAGAGTTTGTCCTGCACCTTGCGAAGGTGCCTGTGTGTTAGGCATCACGGATCCGGCGGTCACCATCAAAAACATCGAAGCGGCCATCATTGACCGAGGCTTTGACGAAGGCTGGGTTGTACCTGTACCGCCTGTGACTCGAACCGGCAAGTCGGTTGCCGTCATTGGCTCCGGACCCGCCGGGCTCTCTGCGGCCGCACAACTCAATAGCGCAGGACACACCGTCAGCGTCTATGAACGCGCCGATCGGCTCGGTGGTTTACTCATGTACGGCATTCCAAACATGAAACTCGACAAGTCGATCATCGAACGGCGGATCCAACTGCTTCGCGACGAAGGTATCGTTTTCTTCGTTAACGCCGACGTCGGTGGCCAGGGTAGTCATGGCATTGCAGTGCAAAGTCTTCTTGCTGATAACGATGCTGTGCTACTGGCAACCGGCGCTAGCCTCGCCAGAGATTTGAACATCCCAGGCAGAGAGGGGCCCGGCGTACATTTGGCGATGGAATTTCTCACTGCTAACACCAAGAGCCTCTTGGATTCCGATCACGCTGACGGCCAATTCATTTCAGCCAAGGGCAAAGACGTTATCGTCATCGGTGGTGGCGACACAGGTACCGACTGCATCGGCACGTCGCTGCGCCATGGCTGCAAATCACTAGTAAACTTCGAGCTGTTACCTCGCCCACCTGTGGAGCGTGCAGAAAACAATCCATGGCCTCTTTGGCCGCGGATTCATCGCACTGACTACGGCCATACAGAAGCTGCAGAGAAGTTCGGTGATGATCCCAGGGTTTATCAAATCGCGAGCAAATCATTTGTTCGAGACGCTGCAGGTCAATTGACCGGTATTATTACGATCAATGTGGATGAGCAATTACAAGAAATTCCGGGTACGGAAAAGACCTGGCCTGCCGACTTAATCTTTTTGTCTATGGGCTTTCTGCAACCTGAACATTACATCAATGACGAGTTGGATATGGAGATTGATGGGCGCGGGAATTTTGTTGCCAACAAAAGCGACTACCGAACTTCTGTGCCTAAGGTCTATGCTGCCGCTGATTGTCGGCGCGGCCAGGATCTGGTGGTTCGTGCAATTAACGAAGGCCGCGAGGCGGCACGAGAGATTGACCGCGATTTGATGGGGAATACCCAATTACCATGATTCAGTAGCACCGCCAGCGCCTTAACAAATTGACGCGAGCTGCCTGCAACCTTTGGCTGCAGGCAGTTAGCCGTTGATAATAGCCTGCAGATCCATCGCATCGACATCGTCTACCAATATCGCTTGCCCCAACCCGCTTAAAAGCACCAGCTTTAAACCCTTATCAGTCATCTTCTTATCCCGGTTCATCAGGGCCAAAAATTCAGCCTTCAACGCCGGCGGCGGCACCACGGGCAAACCGACCCGCGCAATGAGCGCCGTGAGGCGCTCACTATCAGCCGCGGAGCACAATCCCAGTCGGGCAGAAAGCGCCGCTGCCATGACCATCCCCGCACCAACGGCCTCACCGTGCAACCAGGCACCATAACCCATGCCCGTTTCAATGGCATGTCCGAAAGTATGTCCAAAATTAAGCAGCGCTCTGACGCCTTGCTCCTTCTCATCCCGCGAGACAATATCAGCTTTGATCTCGCAACTGCGCTTGATGGCCTCACTCATCAGCTCAAGATCAAGGGCTAACAGTCGATCCATATGCCGCTCTAGCCATTCAAAATACACCAGGTCCGCTAGCGCACCGTGCTTAATCACCTCCGCCATGCCCGCAATCAATTCTCGTTTAGGCAAACTTCGCAGCGATTCGGGGTCAATGATAACCGCCTGCGGCTGATGAAAAGCACCGATCATATTTTTGCCAAGCGGATGGTTGACTGCAGTTTTCCCGCCAACAGAAGAATCTACTTGGGCCAGAAGTGTCGTCGGCACTTGAATAAAGGCAACGCCACGCTGGTAACAAGCCGCCGCAAAACCAGTGATGTCACCGACAACGCCACCTCCAAGGGCTATCAGGGTGGTGGCACGATTATGATGGCCCTCCAACAGCCCCGTCAATACAATGTCCAAACTCGCGAGGGTCTTGAATTGCTCACCATCGGGTAACACCACAGTACCCATATCCAGATCTCCCAGGGCCGCCTGCAAGCGCTCAAGATACAGGGGCGCAATATTGGTGTTCGTCACGATTAGCACCTGACGCCCATGGATATAACGACGCAGCAAAGCACCATCATCAAGGAGGCCAGCACCGATATAAATCGAATAACTCGCATCCCCAAGTCCGAGATTGACAACTTCCACAATAGTTTCCTTATTATGACCTGTAGCGGACGACAGTAACCGCCAGTCTATACATAGTTAATTTTAGCGAGCTTTCGAACGATGGACGTAATGATCTTTCGACTACTGCTATCACCTACCGCCACCTTGATATCCGCCAACTCGTTATACAGGGGGTCGCGAAGAGTTTTGAGTTCGCGCAAGACCGCCGCCGGGTTGTCGGTTTGCAGCAATGGGCGTTTTTTATCTTTGGCAGTCCGCTTGATCTGCATATCCAGCGAGGTATCAAGAAAAATAATCAGACCTCGAGTTCGAAGAAATTCTCGATTTTCTGGTTTGAGCACCGATCCGCCACCCGTGGCAATCAGCACATCCTCCAGCTGGGTGAGATCGTCCAACACCGCTGTCTCTCGCTCACGGAATCCCGGCTCGCCTTCAACATCAAATATCCAGGCGATATTCGCACCCGCTCGCCGCTCAATCTCCTGATCAGAATCAATAAACTCGAGATGTAATTGCTGGGCGAGCGCGCGCCCTACCGTCGTCTTACCCACACCCATGGGTCCGACCAGGAAGATATTGCGCTTGGTTCGTTGATTCGACGTTGGCATGGGCGGACTCTACCCAAGCTGGCTCACGAACGCCAGTATTCGCACGCCAGAACAAGAGGCTTAAGCAAGATTAATCCTCCTACATGACGATCGCTATCGATTGGTCAAGGGGTCATCAAGCAAGATCGGCGTAATGAAAATCAATAGCTCGGTCTTTGTCGTAGTGCGATTGGTACTTCTGAACAGGCTGCCCAGGTAAGGCAGGTCGCCAAGGAGCGGCGTCTTATTGATGCTGTTGGTATCTGAGGTTTTAAACACGCCACCAAGAACGATAGTATCACCATTATTCACCAACACCTTGGTCGTCAGATTACTCGTATTGATCGGCGGCGCACCACCACCTGCTGGAGCCGCACCTACCTCGTCCTGAGTCACATCCAGATCGAGGATAATTCTGTCGTCTGGGGTAATCTGAGGCGTCACATTCAAGACTAACTCCGCCGCGATAAATGCCACTGTGGCCCCGCCGGCGGCACCAGCATCTCCACCTGCGCGCTCCAAATAGGGGACCTGTTGGCCCTGAGAAATCGTTGCGGCTTGCTTGTCCGCGGTAATAACCTTCGGTCTGGCGACAACCTCGCCCTCACCACTGACTTCCGCGGCAGACAATTCCAGGTCCAGCAAAAATTTGTTACTCAGTATACCCAGCGCGATGGAGTTACCCGACCCGCCTGGCAGATCAACCACCAGCGAGTCAGCACTGGTCAAGGCCAGATCCGCGCCGGTGAGGGACGATCCCCTGATGGTTTCCAGTGAATCCAGATTAGAGCCGGCTTGAAGAATCGAATTATTGACCGTTCCATACCCGCCGGCACCCCACCTGACGCCGAGATTTTTCGTGAAACTAGAGCTCGCAGTCACAATTCGCGCTTCAATCATCACCTGCCTGACAGGTACATCCAGTTTTTCGAGGACAGCTCGAAAGTCATTAATCTTGTTTGCCGTTTCTGTCAGGATAATCGAGTTGGTACGTTCATCGACGATAACGCTGCCGCGACCAGATACCACACCGGCACCCGCACTCTCGTCACCGCTCTTAAACAAAGCATAAATTTCACTGGCCTTGGCATATTTGACCTCGATGAATTCTGTCCGCAGGGGCGCTAGCTCGGAAATCTGCTGGCGACTTTCTAACTCCAGTTTTTCTCGCGCCGCCAGCTCAGCCGCGGGCGCCACCATCAAGACATTGCCTAGCTGACGTTTATCCAGACCTTTAGTCTTCATGATGATATCCAAAGCCTGATCCCAAGGTACATTTTTCAATCGCAAGGTGATTTTTCCAGCAACCGTATCACTCGCCACTAAGTTAAGGTCGGTAAAGTCAGCAATGAGCTGCAGTACCGATCGAATCTCAATATCTTGAAAATTCAGCGACAACTTCTCGCCACGATAGCGAAACGCCTGATCTAAAGACGATTCCATTTCGGAGGCGGTCAAAGGCTTAACTTCCAGCGTGAAAACATTGTCAGCTTGATAAGCGAGGTAATCAAAGTCGCCCGTCGGTTCGATCATCAGGATCGTATTGTTTGACTCTGGCAAGGCATCGACCACCAGCACAGGGGTAGCAAAATCCGTTACATCCAATCGACGTTGCAGATCTGCAGGGATTTGCGTCGCGGCAAATTCCACTCGAATTTTTCCACCCTCACTAGAGACATCCACGCCAATACCAGGATTCGACAAGTTAACGATCACACGCCCCTCACCCCCTTCGCCACGCCTGAAATCGATGGCTTCAATCCGAGAACCTGCTGACGGAACTGCTGCCGCTTGCTGATTCAGGAGTGCTGAAGGTTGCTGCGTGGGTGCCATGCTCGCTTGCACCTGATTGTCCATCCGACCCACCAAAAGCACCAGCGTATCGCCGTCAACTCGGGTTGAATAGGGCATGAGTTCGGTCATCGCGACAATAACTCGAGTCCTCTCGCCAGCTTCAACAACAGTGACACTGCGGGCGTTGCCACCGCCTAATTGATGATATTTTGAAGCTAAGCCACTGCTGACACCGGTCAGATCTAGGGCGATTCTGGCAGGCTGCTCAATCGTATAGCCGGTGGGTGCCGGCGGCACCCCATCAAAATGCATGCGCACCTCAATTTTGTCACCCGGCAACGATGAAAATTCGATGCCATCCATAGTTACGGCCGCCAACGCCGCGTAAGGGATGTAAGCTACCACTAATAGTAAAAATCTGGTCAGCATGTTTTTCCCTATCTGTCCGTGAATGATCGCAATCACTCGTGTCACTCTTGTGACTGCCATAAATCACCCCTGAAATAGTATTTAATCACTAAGGCCTTGCAGCTCAATCGTCCTGGGCCGGCGCAACCAGCCACCAGCGCCATCACTGACAATCTCGGTAATATCCACCCGAGTGTCATTGATGCTTTCAACCTGCCCCCAACTCGCGCCCAAATAGTCACCAACCTGTACCCGATGAACACCCTGATCACCATCTTCAATCAGCGCCCACATATTCCCATCTTGCTCAAGGGTTCCCACCATGGACAAGGCCGCCAAGTTATACTTCTCTAGATACTGCTTAACATGATCCTGCGGCGGCTTAATTCCCACATTGCGTTTCTGCTCTTCGCTTTTCGGCGCGACGATGATCGGTGGTTCAAATGGGCTACGGCGGTTGGCTGTGCTGTAGCTGAATGCCTGGTAAGAATCAAATTCTGGCAAGGGCGCGATGCTGCCTACCGGTTGAGCTTTGACACCTTCCATGAAGATATTGATATCAGCATATTGATCCCCGGAGGAACAAGCCGAGAGCAATAAAGCTAACGAGACCGATCCGCCAAGGCGACAAACCAACTTCGTCAGACTCTGTGAGCGGCCTTCCATGACCGACTCTGACTTGCTCCGCTTATTCATCAAAGGCCTCATCGACGCTCATCATTATAACGATAGGTTTTCGCCAGGATATTCATCCTCAATATTCCGCCGATGTTTTCCGAGCCGCGCGCACCGCCGCCTTCCGGAAGAATCGTAAAATCATGTAGAGTTACGATTCGCGACAAATCAGCTACGTCACTGACGAACGACCCCAGTTCGTGATAGCTGCCAGAGACAACTATCTGAATGGGTTTTTCAATATAGAACTCAAACTTCTTTTCTGGCTGGAGATTGATGCTGGTGAAATTCAAACCGTTATTCAGTCCCACGAGCGTGATATCTTCGATCAAACCAGGGATTTCGGTATCACTCGGTAGCTGCCGTAGGATCTTTTCGAATGATAGCTCCATTTCTTTTTTCTGTTGCCGATAAGCCTCGAGATGAGCCGACTCAAAATATTTTTTTTCGAAATCAACTCGTAAGCTGGCTTCTTGTTTTTGCGTTGTTGCCAGCTCTTCCTGCAGCGGGATGACGAAAATAAAGTAACCTACGCCCAGCCCAGCAACGAGTGCGAGCATCCAGATGATTGATTTAACAGCGCCGGGCAAGGAACCGATGTTATTGACGTCATTCAGATCATTCAGATCAAAATTTCGCAGGCTCTCAATCACATTCTGGATGACCATGATTAATCTACCTCCGCGGCGCTTGGCGTGCTCTGCTGGACCATTAATTTAAACCTGCTCGCCTGCGGCCCATTCCGCGGATCAGCAACAATGCCGGTCACGTTAGGTTTCTCGAACCAATCCGATTCATCAAAGTTGCGTAACTGACTGGATATGCGGTTATTCGACTCAGCCACACCATCGATGGTAATAGACTTTCCCTGAACCGACAGGCTTGTAAAGTAAACTCGATCTGCCAGACGCCGCGCCATCTCATCAAACAACCGCACTATGACAGGGCGATTACCCTGCAATTCTTGAATCACTTTCATTCTCGCCAACAACTCATTGCGCTTCCGCTGCAGTATCTGAATCTCCTCGATGCGTTCTTCAAGAATTTTGATTTCTTTAGTCAGGTAGCTGTTACGTGACTGCTGAGTGTCAATCTGCGCATTATAAAAACGGTCAACACCAAAAGTGATCGTTGCGGCCAATAGCAGCACGCCCGCCAGTATCTTAAGAAACTCTTGTTTGCGTTCCTCGCGCAACTCTTCGCGCCAAGGGAGTAGATTAATTTTAATATCAGCCATCCTGTCGAGGCCTCCGAGCTTGATTCAGTACCATTAGTCGAAGCTCCGCATGGCCAAACCACAGGCAATCATCAGTGCCGGCGCATCATTATGCAGACCGACTTCATTAACCTTGGGTGACAGCGACATATTAACGAACGGGTTAGCGATCGACGTTGGCGTCCCGAGTTTCGCCGCTACCATGTCACCCAGCCCCTCGATTGACGCGGTACCACCGGCGAGAATGATATGGTCAACATCGTCGTGGGTGCTGGACGAATAGAAAAATTGGAGTGACCGAGTGACTTGTTGCACGACCGCTTCCTTGAATGGCTGCAACACCTCGGTCTCGTAATCATCAGGCAAACCGCCTTGCTTCTTCGCAAGCCCAGCTTCCTCAACGGACAGGCTGTAACGCCGTTGAATCTCTTCCGTAAGCTGTTTGCCGCCGAATAATTGCTCCCGCGTGTATGGGGTACCCGAGTTGGTTAAGACGCTCAGCGTGGTCATGGTGGCACCTATGTCGATAATTGCGATAACCTGGTCTTCACCACCCTCACCGGTAAATTGCTCACGTACCAGGTCAAACGCGCGCTGCATGCAATGCGCTTCAATATCCACGACCTTGGCCTTCAGGCCGCCTATCTCTAGTGCCGCTTGACGCATCTCAACATTTTCCCGTCGACACGCAGCCAACAGCACCTCTACTTGCTCTTCACTTCGCGGCGAAGGACCTCGCACTTCGAAATCCAGCGCGACTTCCTCCAACGGGTAAGGAATATACTGATCGGCCTCACTCCGCAGACTTTCCTCCAGCTGCGCATCATTCAAATTCGATGGCATTTCGATCGTTCGCGTAATCACCGCGGAGCCGGCTACCGCCACGGCCGCCAATTTGACTTTCGTCTTCGAGCGCGCAATCAAACGCTGTATGGCTTCGCCAACACCCTCAACGTCGCTGATATTTTTCTCGATCACAGAATTTTCTGGCAGGGGTTCAACGCCATAACTTTCCACGCGATACTTGCCACCGGACCGACTCAGCTCCAACAACTTTACGGATGTCGAACTGATGTCCAGCCCCAGCATAATGTTCGATCTTTTGCTCAAAAAGCTAAACACGATTTAAGCTCCCGTAAAATTCAGCGCAACGCTTATCTACTACAAACGTCTAACGACGACATCAGTATGATGGCGGATTCGGTCTATTTAATAACAGCAGAAACGTAAACACAATGTAACCGTCGGGTAATTATAGCGTTACATTCTCAGATCAACATCGCGCTATAAACGCTTAACGTTGCACCCGCAAGTACGCAGCAAACCTGCCAAAAGCCCGCCAGCACCCGCTCAGAAACGAGAAACAACCGATGAAAGCGTTTATTCATAAGCCTGCTCGGCTTTCAGTGACTTTTACCTTTATAATGCAGTCAAGCGAAATTCCCATGCTTTAACGTCCATCACCGGACTAGAGGTTAATAATTCAGACTATGCGGCGTCTTGGTTCATTTATTTTATGGTCTTCCGCGACCCTAGTCTGTGGCACATGTCTCGTTCTCGCGGCGGCCTATTTATACTTGAATCCGCAGGTGCCTGACGCAGAGAGCTTTCGCAACGTCAAACTCCGGGCTCCACTCAGCATCTATTCCGCCGACGGAAAACTCATTCAGGAGTTTGGCGAAAGACTGGTACCTGTGACCTTTGACCAGATACCGCCACTTTTTGTTCGCGCCCTGCTCGACACAGAGGACAAGCGATTCTTTGAGCATGGCGGCATTGATCTGATCACGTTGGCCAATGCTACTTGGCAGCTCGTACGCAACAAGGGATCGATCCGCACCGGTGCCAGCACCATTACCATGCAGCTTGTAAAAAATATTTCCGGTGATACGGAAGTCCGTTTTATTCGCAAGTTCAAAGAGATGCTACTGGCACTGAAGATCGAGCAGGAACTCTCCAAGCAAGAGATACTGACGCTTTATCTCAATATTATTCCGTTCGGCAAGCATGCTTTTGGCATCCAGGCAGCCGCCAATACCTACTATGGAAAAACCGTTGACCAGCTCGATTTGGCCCAACTCGCCATGCTCGCCGGCATACCTCAGGCACCTGAAGCAGGCAATCCCATCAACGGTCCAGAGCGAGCCATCGCCCGGCGCAATCTCGTGCTGACACGTATGCGGGAACAAGACTCTATCTCTGCCGAAGACTATCGACTGGCAACCAGCGCGCCAATTACCGCCCAGGTTTATGCAAGAAAGATCGAACTACCGGCGCTTTACCTGGCTGAAATGGTCAGGAAGCGCTTACTACAGCAGCTCGGTAGCAATGCCTATACTGAGGGCTACATCGTTCGAACAACCATCAATAGCCGTATGCAGGTCGCGGCCGAGAATGCTGTAACGCAGAAGCTCAACGAATATGACCGCCGCCACGGTTACCGGGGACCCGAGGCTCGAAGTATTCAGGGTACCGACCAATATAATGCCGCTCCTGAATATGGCTATCCCACTAACTGGCTGTCAACCCTCGCCAACGCCAAAGTCAGTGGCGACCAACACCCCGCTATTGTCATCGCGGTACGTGACCAGGACATTGACGTACTCACGACCAACCACACGGTCGCGACCATCGACTGGGAAGGCCTGCGCTGGGCCCGCGCTTATATCAATGTTAATACGCGCGGTCGGACACCCAAAATCGCGACAGACCTGCTTGAGACAGGAGACCTAATTCGCATTGAGAAGGGTCCCGAGGGAACCTGGAAGCTCGGTCAGGTGCCTGCGATTCAAGGCGCCTTAGTCTCCCTCGACCCTGTTAACGGCGCTGTTCGGGCCTTGGTTGGCGGCTATGATTTCAATTCAAAACAGTTTAACCACGCGACCCAGGCCAGGCGTCAACCGGGCTCCAACTTCAAACCCTTTTTCTACGCCGGGGCACTCGAAAATGGCTTGACTGCCGCATCAATCTATAACGATGCACCGGTCGTACTGCCGGGCGGAGAGCAAGAAGAAGTCTACCGGCCCACCAATTCCGGCGACGTATTCCGCGGCAATATTCGCCTCCGCGAGGCTCTTTATCGCTCCATCAATCTGGTATCACTGCGGGTTATTCTCGATTTCGGCGCCCAGAACGCCATTGACTACGTCAAACGCTTTGGCTTCGATACCAGCAACTTCCCGCGCAATGTTCAGCTGGCCTTTGGCGGCGGCACTATCGCCCTGACGCCCATGGAGGTCGCGACCGGATATGCGGCTTTCGCCAACGGTGGTTACAAGGTCGAGCCCTACTTTATTACCGAAATCGACTCGATCAATGCTGACCCGATATTCTTGGCGCAACCCAAGACGGTTTGTCACACGGATTGTGGCGACTTGCCACAGGCCGAGCAGATTATTGAGCCCCGAGTGGCTTACATCATGAATAGTATACTTGGCGACGTCATCCGCCGCGGCACTGGCACCAAGGCCATCCGGGCGCTGCAACGGCAAGACTTGAAGGGCAAGACCGGCACCACCAATGATGCTGACATCTGGTTTTCTGGATTCACCCACGACCTGGTAGCAACAACATGGGCCGGATTCGGCGACAACAGTTCGGTGGGCGCCAGGGAATATGGCTCAACCACACCTATCGAAACCTGGATTGCTTACATGCGAGAGGCGCTACCCGCCGAAGCCGATTCGACAGTTCTTCCCTTACCCGACCGTATGGTGACGCTGATGATCAACCCCACCACCGGACTCAGGTCTGAAGCCGGCGATCCCGATGGGATTTTTGAAATGTTTCGTGAAGAATTTGCGCCGCCGCCAGCCGCTGATGTTGTCGACCCAACCGACACCAAATCACGCCCCTTGCAGCAGGTCTTTTAGACCCCGAGAAACCACTTCACACACATCCAGCAGCCGTTACGAATAATCAGGCAGCACATTGATTCGGGCTACGCCAGAATCAATCGCCGCTTGCGCAACCGCGGTCGAAACCCAGCTTTTCAATCGAGGGTCCAGCGGCTTAGGGATAATATACTCAGGACCAAACTCCAGGTGATCAATGCCCTCGTAGGCCGCAATAATTTCTGGCAGCACAGGCTCTTTTGCCAAGTTCCTGATCGCATGAACGGCAGCCATTTTCATGGCCTCATTAACCGCTGATGCGCGAACATCAAGGGCACCGCGAAAGATAAAGGGGAAGCACAGAACATTATTAACCTGGTTCGGGTAGTCAGAACGACCTGTCGCCAAAATAACATCTTGCCGAATCGACTTGGCCAACTCAGGTTTAATCTCTGGGTCCGGATTAGCCATCGCGAATATCACGGGGTTTGGCGCCATAGCCAGCAAGCTATCAGCATCCAGCAGGTTCGCACCCGACACCCCGATAAACACATTGGCGTCCTGGCAAGCATCAGCCAAGGTGCGCTTATTCGTTACTTGGGCGTAGAGCTGCTTTTCCGGGTTCAAGCCTTGCCGCTCAGTATGAATCACGCCCTTTGAGTCGACCATGTAGATATTCGACTTCAACGCGCCCAGAGCAACCAGTAAATTCATGATCGCATTCGCCGCCGCACCAGCGCCGAGACAGACAATTCTGGCAGAGTTAAGCGGCTGACCACGCAACTCCAGCGCATTTAGTAGACCCGCAGCAGTCACGATCGCGGTGCCATGCTGATCGTCGTGAAAAACAGGGATATCTAACTTCGCCTGCAATCGACGCTCGATCTCAAAGCACGCCGGTGCCGCGATATCTTCCAAGTTAATACCACCAAAGGTGCCGGCAATACGTGACACCGTGTCGACGAATTCATCGATATTTTCAGTTGTCACTTCAATATCAAAGCAATCAATATCCGCAAACCGTTTGAATAAGAGCGCTTTACCTTCCATGACCGGTTTGCTCGCTAGCGCGCCAAGATTGCCGAGCCCGAGAATAGCCGTGCCATTGGTAATGACGCCGACCAAGTTACCTTTAGCTGTATATCGGTACGCAGCCTCTGGATCCAAGCTGATTTCCTTCACAGGCTCGCCCACCCCTGGAGAATAGGCGAGCGCTAGGTCGTCCGCATTGATGGCGCGAGTCGTCAACGCCAGAGCAATCTTCCCCGGGGTTGGTTCAGCATGGTAACGCAGCGCTCTGTCGCGCAGGGACTCGACTTCATTCATTACAGACTTATCTCCAAAACATCAATGGTCAACTTTCTTAGCTGGCCAATTAAAAAAAGTTAAAAAAAAGGCGCCATTTTTAGGCGCCTAATATCGTGAGCAAAGTACTTCATACTTCGCTCTTGTCTGTAGCTAGATGCCGCCAAAGGTCTTGACCCTATGCGCCACCAGACCACCGAGCATTATTACTTAACACCACCTCGGGCCCCAAAGCGCTTGTTGAATCGATCGATTCTACCCGCGGTATCGAGGATCTTCTGCTTGCCAGTGTAAAAGGGGTGACACTGTGAACAAACGTCCAAGTGCAAGTCCTTACAAACAGTCGAACTGGTTGTGATGACGTTACCACAGCTGCATTGCGCTGTGATCGCCTTATAATCTGGATGAATTTCTGCTTTCATTTTTCCTACCTGACTCTCGCAAGGGGGCGAATCATACCAGAGATATTTTGAATGGCAAGCGGCATCGCATGACAACTTCACCTTCGGTCAATTCTCAGGACCTCTCAGGGCAGGCTGCGGCCACAATTGATTCTCACTGCTACGCGTCATTCAACAACGGCCACGGCTAAATTAACAACGGCCACGGCTAAATTAACAACGGCCACGGCTAAATTAACAACGGCCACGGCGTTTAAAAACAGGCATAATAATGGCTCAATACTAGGCTTCAATCCGTGACCACACCCGTGTATATCGAAATTGCCGTGCCCACGCCGCTGCGTCAAGGTTTTACTTACGCCATGGCCGCAGTTTCCGCTGAGCTGGATTTTGGTGACCCGGAGCGTGACGCGGAGCGTGGCGAGGGCACCCCTCAGCCGGGCACCCCTCAGCCGGGCACCCCTCAGCCGGGCACCCCTCAGCCGGGCACCCGC